>CAYFTS010000001.1:0-9873 GCA_964346135.1 uncultured Candidatus Bathyarchaeia archaeon
TTCCAGTTCTCCAGTGGTCTTCTCCATCCACGTTCACCATCAAGCCCTTATCTTTCTTCGTCGCCATCTCCTCTGTCCCTTTGGGCTAGTTCTCACGCGGCTTCCTGTCTTAGCAATAACCCATGTTGGAACCGGCTTGCTCTCTTTGCCGGCTTTTGCTAATCTGCGTTTTTTAGCGGTTGGCTTGTATCTTCCCTCCTTAATCCCTTCTATTTTTGGTTTCTCGGCGGGGAGGTTGCAGTCTGATTAGTATGTCTTTTAGTTGTTCGTCGGTTATTGGGATATTCACTCTGCCCTGTTGTGCGAGTTGGATTAGTTGCAGTTCAAGTTGCTCGGCAAAATCTGGCTTTACCATTTTTAAGTTTGTGAGGCGTTGTCTAGCTTTGGCTGTGAGTATTTTGCGAAGTACGGCTTGTTTTTGCATCTCGATTTGTTGCTGCATCTGAATTTTCTGTTGCTCTTGAGCTAATCGTTGCTGAAGTTCCATAAGTTTTCTTTTTCGCAGCTCTTCCATTTCTTCGTCACTCATCTTGCCGCACCTACTATTTCTTCTGCTTCTTCACGCGTTTTTTCTCTAGTTTCTCCTTGATTTCAGTTGATAAACCGTCTAATAGCTGTCTTCCCTCTTTAGTTACCACTCTTCCCTCATTTCTTGAGGATTCCACAAGCCCCGCGGTCTCGAGTTGCTGTAACGCCTTTCGAATGATGGCTCCCCCGCCCATCCTAGTGTGTTCCGGTTTGGCTCCTCCATCCTTCCTTCCACCATACTGTGCGCGAAGGTGTGTCACGCCTATTGGACCTTTAATGTAGATTTTTCGTAAGAGCGAGGCGCATCGTGTGAACCACCAATCTGGGTTCTGTGGTCGTCTTTCAACATGAGAGCCCGTTTTCACGAAGGAGGACCATGGAGGTGGAACTATCTCGTCTACGTTGGTTTTTAGATATTGGGCTAACGTATCGATAAGAATGGGTGCAGGGACATCGTAGGGAACGGGCAAGACTGTTTCTTCCTGGCTGGTTTTTCCTTCAGTAATTCACGAAGCCTCTTATAAAGACTTTTCACTTTTTTTCTTTCGACGTTTATATAATATGAAAGTGTGGCCTCGAATATCAATTAGGGTTGAGGATGTTTGCTGCGCAATTTTTGATGCGACATTCTTAGCCTCCTCGTTTTTAAGGGCGCTCTTCAATATCCTAGCTTTCACCATTTCCTTTTTGTCCAGTTGCCTTGAAACTTCATTAACGATTCTGGGCGCCGCTCCTTCCTTCCCAACCCATACAGTTGGCTTTTCAGCGCTTAGTTCACGTTTTATTCGACGCTTCATCTTGGCCGTTAACATTTTTCCCCCTTCCTTTCAAGTGGAATACGCGTGTGTTTGCCGCATTTGAGGCAAGTGACAACCACGTGGGGTTCCCTTCTAGATTTGGTGCGAACACGAGAGTTTACACCGGGGGAAATAAAGCTTTTACAGTGTCTGCAAATGAGTTGTCTATATTCTCTGGGTAGTTGCAGATTTGTTTTCATGGCGATTTTTCTTGCAATTTCGGCGTATCGTTGTGCTAGTTCAGGGTTTTCGTGAATGTTCTCTTTAGCTAGACGGAAAAGAGTGTGAATGCGTTGTAGGGCTATCTGTTTCGTGATGTCTGTTTCCCCACAGTTTTCTCGCCAGAACTCCCATTAAGCTTTTACTCAAACAAATGTGGTGATATTCTCTGCAAAATACTCTTTTTGTTTCAGCTTCTAAGCTCCGTTGCGTCATGGAACCCAAAACATATATGAATGTGTGATACATATTTATGTACTATGTCAAAACTAAGTATGGAAGATGTTGTCTGTGTAGAAGAAACTGCTGTAACAGTGCGTGGATACCGACGGAGAACAACTGTTCCTTCAAAAATATTCAAGTTTATGCAACTGGAGGAAGGAGATAGTTTAAGGTGGATAGCGACACGGGATGGCACAGTTTTTGTGACAAAAATTGAACATGCGGAAACAAAAGAGAGGCGCAAATAAAACATCATTTTTCCATATGTTCTAGACTTTCAATTTCGACTTTCCTTGTTCATTGAGTTGTTAATGCTTATTTTGTACTAAATGATTTTGGCCGGTCAAGAAGATCAGTGGAATACCAATATTGGTGCTAGCCCAATATAGATTGGTTATATACCAAAAGGTTTATATGGTAGCCATAACACCGTTATGTTATTAACTGGACAACATGCGCCCAACAAAAAAGAGGAAGAACATTCATGAATTCTAGACAATTGTCAATAGTTAAAACCATCACATGGGGAACCCTCTCCCTACTCACAGCGACAATTATATCCCTCGCCACATTGGGTAGTTGGTCAGTGTCCATTAGCATAGGAGTGCTGTCAGGTCTTCTAGAGACTACGTTCTACTATTTCAAAAGCCGGTGTGATAGATGAATGGTTTTTGGCTCAGTGTATTGATAGCAGGGCTAATCTGCGGTTTCATAGATTCTGGTTTAGGCATGGGCTACGGCGTCACCTCTGCAACCGTTTTGGTTACTTTAGGCATCGCACCAGCCATAGCCAGCGCAAGTGTCCATACATCAGAAATGATAGTGGACTCCGTGTCAGCGTTATCTCATCACAAACTAGGAAATGTCGAATTCAAATGGATAAAATCCCTCTTATTAAGCGGAGTTTTAGGCGCAGTATTTGGTGCGTTATTCCTAGTTCATGTTGCCAACCTAGGTTTTGCTAAACCTTACATACGTATAGTCTTACTTGTCATGGGTGCTACTATACTATACAAGCACACACTAGGATGGAGAAAACAAAAAAACCCAAAATTCCGATGGAAAAACAACCATCTGGCTTTTTTAGGATTTTTTGCAAGTTTCATCGATGTTTCAGGCGGTGGCGGATGGGGCCCCATAATGACTCCAACATTCATCATGACAGGTTCAAACCCTAGAAAGGCAGTAGGCACCGTGGAGTTCATCGAGCCACTTGTTAGTTTAGCAGGAGTTTTAACTTTTGGAGCGCTAATAGGATTTGAAACATTCCTCTGGAATATAGTGTTGCCTATGATTATCGGAGGCACAATCCTTACGCCATTTGCCTCTTGGTTGACGAAAAAGACGCCAAAGCGCATGTTAGGCGTAGCCATCGGATTATGGTTAATTGCGCTTAATGTCTACGGATTCATGAATGTATTTGGTTAATTACCAGACGCATTTTTAATTAATAATTAATAATTAAGAAGGCTGTAACAATGAGAGCCGTTCCAATGATGGTTCTTTGCAAGATTTTACCTTTGGAACGTACTTCGCGTAATTGACCTGTTTTAATAAAACCTATGCTTAGGAGTGCGCCGAAGAGCAGCACGGGAAGCACTAGACCGATGTTGAATATGGTTACGCTAGCTAGGGATTGGAGAGGCTGAATTAAGGGAAGAGAGAAGAGTAGTGGTAAAGTGCAACACAGCTTGATGAAAGAAAATAATGCCCCCACTGAAAAATCGAAATAAAAGTTGTTTTGCAATGACATTTTTTGAATGAGCGCTTTAATCGGCTTCGGAGTCTTAAATAAGGGAACTATTGGTTCTCCTCCTTTTCTCCAATTGCCTGTGTAGAAATATTATAAACAGAATGAAGTAGCCCGAGAAGATTTTGTCTCTAATCCCTCCTAACACCATATTTATAAACTCTCCATGATTTGCTCTAAGCTTACCTTTGTAAGTAATGCGAAAATTATGCCCAACGTAACTATCGTCATAATAACCGTTACTGCCGAGCCTAGAGGCCATTGTAACCCTTTGTGGAAGAATTTTTGGATAATGTTGCCAATCATTACTCCACTGGTTCCTCCTACCAAGTCCGCGGTTATGAACTCTCCTACGCTGGGAATGAACACGAAGAGAACAGCTACAAGAACCCCAGGCATACTTAGTGGCAAAGTAACCTTCCGAAATGTCTGCATCGGGGATGCTCCCAGATCCGCGGCGGCTTCTAACAATGTTTTATCTATTTTTTCTAGAGACGCAAACATCGGCAGAATTACCCATGGAGTCCAACTTTGAACTAAAGTAAAGATTACCGCGAATTGCTTGTCCATGAGCCATGTTATCGGGTCTTTAATCAATCCTATGTTTATAAGTACGGTGTTCACTAAGCCGCCGTAGCCGAGAATCAAAAATTTCAATGAAAATACTATTATGAGATAGCTTGCTAAGTAAGGTCCCATAAGAATGATCAACAGTGTATATTTTGGTATTTTTGTTTTGAATGATAGATAATAGGCGGCTGGATAACCTAGCGCTATGCATCCTGCTGTGACCGCGGTAGCTATCCCAAGCGATCTGATTAATAGATTTGAATATAGGGGTTTTGTGAGGAATGTGTTGTAGTGTTCCAGAGTAAATGTTGGAATTAGAATTACATCCTCCATTTGCCAGAAGCTTAGTGTTATCACCACAACTATAGGAATTGTGAGGAAAATTAGGTACCACAGCAATGATGGAGATAGGTTGAGTAAGATACTTCTTTTCTCTCCTCTGAAAAAGTTTAACACCTTTTCAATGATTGAGGTGTCGTCTTTCAATTCTAATTCTCCCCCAATAATTTATGTTATCACCTTAACGTCTTCTTTATTCCAACCGACTTTCACTTTTTCTTTAGGCTTAACAATATTCGTCACGTCGGAGCTTAGTGCTACAACCATAATCAAAGCGCCATTTTTCAATAAAACTCTGTAAGTAGTGACCTGACCTTGGAAATAGGTCTCTTTAACTTCGCCGTCAAATGTATTGTCTAATCCTTTTAACGTTCTTCCAATGGAAATTTTCTCCGGTTTGACACAGATTAGAACTGAGCGTTGGGGGGATACATTAGGTTCGAGTTCAACAATGATTCTCCCCAGATCCTCAACTTCAACTGTGTTATCTTCGTAATTTCCTTCGAACAGGTTGCTTCGCCCAATGAAATCAGCTACAAATCCGAATTTAGGTTTTTCATAAATTTCAGTTGGTGTTCCTATCTGCAGGGTTTTTCCTTCCTTCATAACAGCTATTCTGTCAGACATTGTAAGCGCTTCTCCTTGGTCATGGGTGACGTAAATGAATGTGGTGCCAACCTCACGCTGAATCCTCTTGAGCTCAACAACCATTTCCTCTCTAAGTTTTAGGTCCAAGGGTCCTAAAGGCTCGTCTAAAAGCAGCACTGTTGGTTCATTTACTAAGGCTCTCACAATAGCAACTCTCTGCTGTTCGCCGCCACTTAATTGTTTAGTCTTTCTTTTTTCGTAGCCTGAAAGTCTCACGAGATTCAGCATTTCTTGAACCTTTTTTTGAATTTCATTGTTGGTTACTTTCTTTATTTTTAATCCAAATGAAATGTTGTCGTAAACATTCAAGTGGGGGAATAACGCTAAATTTTGAAATACAATGTTAGTGGGTCTCTTGAATGGAGGCACATAGGTCATTAATTCTTCTCCTATGTACACTTCTCCTTCAGTTGGTTTCTCGAAGCCCGCAATCATTCTAAGTGTAGTAGTCTTTCCACATCCTGACGGTCCTAAGAGGGAAAAAAATTCGCCTTTTTTTACTTTGAAAGAAACGTTATCAACTGCAACAGTGTCTCCAAATTTCTTAGTTACGTTTTTCAATTCCACATCTATTTCATAATGTAATAACCCTGCCTGTATTTGATTACCGTCAGTAATTACAAATAAACATAGCGGATTCACAGTATATATAAGAAATATCCGATGTATTGAATGAAATTGTTTACTACGCACTGCGTCAAAACTATAAACATTAAACTATTATCGTATTCCTGCTGGTGTCCTCCGTGATTCTTCTCTTTTTTGATCTCACCAATGTTTTCTGAGAAAATACTGGTTTCAACATATCTCTGTTATTAGGTCCCAAATAGACCAGAGGAAAAAAAAGGGAGTTTGCCAGGGGGAATATCGCCATGCTGGCGCCGTTAATAATTTATGGAGATAGATTTCTCCTTACACTTTGAAGGAGTTAAGCTTGCTTACACTCATATTTGCAGAGTCAGCGCTTGAAACAATTCCAAAGAACTTGTGGAGACATCCCGCCATCAAGCGCCACTCGAAAAAACACAGGAAGCCCCCGCAACTCCTTCTTTTAGACCGCTCCTACCACCACGCCGCCATGAAGACTCTTTCAGAGAGTGATAAGAGGGGACGTCCAGATATTGTTCATTTTGCTCTGCTCGAAGCGTTAGGCTCTCCTCTCAACAAAGAGCGGCTTCTTCAAGTTTACGTGCACACCATTAACAATTATGTGATCAAGGTGAAACCAGAAACTCGACTGCCAAGAAATTATGACCGATTTGTTGGTCTCATGGAGCAGCTGTTTGAGTTGGGAAGGGCTCCTCCTAATGGGAAGGCTCTGCTCAAATTAGAGTCGAAAACGCTGTCGCAGCTGCTCCGTGAAATCAATTCCACCCATGTTGTTGCTTTTAGCACAGCAGGGGCACCTCACACATTTGAAAGTGTTACGTCAAGGCTTCTAAATGAAGAAAAGCCAGCTGTCATAATTGGCGGTTTTCCTCATGGACACTTTTCTGCCGCCACTCTTCAATTAGTGGATGAATTGGTCTGCATTGATCTAGAAATGCTTGAAGCTTGGACTGTAACCTCGAGAGTAATATACGAATATGAATGCGCAATTTCTTTGTCCACGAAAAGGCTTAAACGTTGATTCAGTTTGTGGTAAGTAGTTTTTTGCGCAGTCAGATGTGTCATTAATTATACAACTCAAAGAACTCACCTTGAAAACTATGTTTTTCAATCCTAAGGTTCAAGGAGAAATCCCATGTAGAGGGGATTGAAAGATGCTAATTAGGACATTTTACTATGTCAAAAAATGGTAAAGGGTCTATTTATCTGAAAGCCTCTCACCTCCTCAATCAAAAGCCAAATAAACTTTTTTATAGGAGAACTAATTGTTGAGTGAACGAACAACGTTGGGACTAAGGTCATTTCTCAAATCATCTGCAAGACTATTAAGGCTCGCAAAAAAACCGGGGAGAACTGAGCTCTGGCTCTCTGTAAAAATCTGCTTTCTAGGCGTCTTCGCAGTTGGAGCAGTGGCATTTTTGATAAAATTCATATCATCAGTGCTGCAAACGGTGTAGGGAGCAATAATTAAATGAACAAAAAAGAAGAAAAAATATCCGCGGCAATCTTCGCCGTGCGAACCACGGCGGGACAGGAAAGAAATGTGGCAGACTTCATCGCAACTAAAGTTGAAACCAGTAAGCTGCCCATAAAAGCCATTTTTGTGCCGGAAATGATGAAAGGTTACGTGTTTATCGAGGCAGACGGACCCCACTTCGTCGATGAAGCTGTAGCCGGGATCAAGCACGTGAGATCAAGAGTCCCGGGAATCGTGAGCTTCTCAGAAATCGAGCGGTATATAATTGTGAAGCCTGTGATCGAAGAACTGGATGTTGAAGACACCGTTGAGATTGTGGGAGGTCCATTCAAAGGGATGAAAGCTAAAATCACGAGAATAGACAAAACCAAAGAAGAAGTAACCCTTGAACTGCTGGAAGCAACTTTCACCCTACCCATCACAGTCCACGCCGACTACGTAAGGCTCGCAGAAAAAGCGAAAAAGGAGGAAACAACGTGAGCGAAAAGAAGATAATTGACGCGTTAGTAAGCGGCGGACAAGCAACCGCAGGACCCCCACTAGGACCGGCTTTAGGACCCCTTGGCGTCAACGTTCTTGCTATTGTAAACAAGATTAACGAAATCACGAAAAGCTACGCTGGCATGAAAGTTCCAGTTAAAATCACCGTTGACGTGGAGACAAAGGAGTTTGAAATAAGCGTTGGCACTCCGACAACTTCCGCGCTGATCGTAAGTGAATTAGGCGTTGAAAAAGGGTCTGGAGCTCCTAGCACCGAAAAAATTGGAAACTTGTCTTTGCAACAGGTCGCGAAGATAGCTAAACTTAAGCATTCTGAACTTCTAGGGCGAAACTTGAAATATGCAGTGAAAGAGGTTCTGGGGAGCTGTGTCAGCATGGGCGTAACAGTGGAAGAAAAAGACCCAAGAGAGATTCAGAAAGAAATCGACGAAGGAAAACACGACGCATTGTTAACAAAAGAGACGTAACCCTTCATCATAATCGACGCCAATGCTTCACCTGCAATTTTGATTAGCAACAAGATTTTTATAACAGACACCAATACGTTTTTGGTTCGAGGCTCAGAGATGCCCTTAGACACTAAGAACATCCTTGAAGCAGTTAAAGAAGCAAGAGAGAAATCTGGAAAAAGAAAATTCGTGCAGTCCATAGAACTAATCATGAGCCTACGAGACATAGACCCCAAAAAACCTGAAGGCAAAATTCAAGAACGCATCGAGTTACCACATCCCGCAGGAAAAGAAAGCAAAATATGTGTAATAGCTTCAGGTGAAATGGCTCTAAAAGCAAAGAAAGCGAAAGCAGACCTCGTCATAGAAAAAGAGGAACTCGAAGCCATAGCAGGCGACAAGAAAAAACAAAAAGAACTATCAAAATCCTACGACTACTTTATTGCAGAAGCTCCGTTAATGCCTCTAGTTGGAAAGGTTTTAGGCGCAACCTTAGGACCGAAGGGAAAAATGCCGACTCCTGTTCCTCCAGCAGCGAACATAGCGGCTCAAATAAAAAAGCATCGGAAAATGGTTTCGCTCAGGATGCGGGGGCAACCGGTTCTTCAGTGCCGCGTTGGAGATGAGAACATGGCAGAAGAGGAAATCGCGGAGAACGTTCAAACGGTCATCAGAAGGGTGGAAGCAAAACTAAAAAAGGGAATAAAAAACGTAAGGTCGGTTAACATTAAAACAACAATGGGGCCGTCTATCCGGATAAAGATGTGAGGGAAAGGCCATGTTACGCCAGGCGGTGCAGGAAAAAGCCGAAAAAGTTGAAGAAATAAAGAATTTAATACAGCAACACAAGGTTCTTGGAGTCGCGAGCCTACAAAAAATCAGAGCTGCCCAACTTCAAGGATTAAAGAGAAAACTGAAGGATGACGCAAGTTTTCTCGTGATTAAAAACTCAATTGTAAGAAGGGCGATTGGAGAGTGCAAAGACAAGCCTGGTCTAGAAGGTTTGGAGGAACACCTAACTGGCTCAAACATTTTCCTCTTCACTGACCTTAACCCCTTCCAGCTCGTGTCAATTCTTCAAAAGAGTAGAGTGAAAGCGATCGCGAGGGCGGGGGACATAGCTTCGGAAGACGTGATTGTGTCTGCTGGAAACACAGGACTGCCTCCCGGCCCAATAATCAGCCAATTTGGCTCTGTAGGCATACCTACAAGAATAGAATCTGGAAGCGTTTATATAAATCGTGACACTCTGGTGGCAAAGAAGGGAGAAGTCATAACTGCTAGGCTTGCAAGTGTTTTGGCTAAGCTTGGTGTAAAATCAGTGGAGGTTGGACTCACTTTAAAGACAGCATATGATGAAGGGTTGATCATACCTGAAGATCAACTGCAACTGGATCTTGAAGGAGTTCAGCGAAGCATTGGAGAAGCTCAAGTTTTTGCACTGAATTTATCTCTAAACTCTGCTTATCCGACGTCAGAAAACATTAAGTTGCTTCTCCAGATAGTTAGTCAAGAGTCGTTTGCACTTGCCATGAACGCCAGCGTGCCCACCAGCGACACTGTAACTGAGCTTTTGAGAAAGGCTAATGTGGAAATGTTGAGCCTACGCAGCAAATTGAAGAATTTCGAGTAAGAGCCGTGTCTAACGTAGTTTTTATATGCCTCTTCATCAACCCTCTCTAAAACACAATCTTCAAAAGTGTTAAGTTTAAGTATGTGACTAACTACAGTCAATGAAAAGCGTGGTGAAAGATTTATGGAATA
>CAYFTS010000002.1:0-28436 GCA_964346135.1 uncultured Candidatus Bathyarchaeia archaeon
ATGGGTGCAGCTTAGACGAGATCCCAGAAATGTGGGTACGGCTAAGATTTTCGTCTCTGTAAGCGATGTTAACATGGACGGTTTCGTGGTAAAGTGGAACGGCATAGCTCTAAGTGACAGCGTCACCTTCACGACGCAAATAGTAGCCACCACCTACGAAAACTTTGACTTGGCCTTTCAAAACTTCGGCGAACCAAACGAATACACCCTAGCGGTCGAGTTCACTGGAACCAGCAACACCTATACTTGGACTGAACTCAACTGGACCATAGACTCAGCTTGGGACACAGCTTCTGCCTCAGTCACCTTCCAACTCTACAACTATTCTTCAGGATCCTATCCCACAAGCGGCGACGGATACATATCCTACACAAGCTCAGCCACACCAAACACAGACGAACTCAAAAACCAAACCATAACGACGAGTCCGGATAACTTCAGTAACTCAACCGGAGGATGGAAAGCGAAGGTAACAGGAGTCAAATCTACGACTACACAATTCCAGCTTAAGGTTGACTTAGTGGAGTATCAACCGACCTGCAATACAGAATACACGGCTTCTACCGAGTTTACATTCTCAGGCATTACCACAAACACGCCCATAACTATCAACTTCACTTTGGTGAGTCGGTATGACTTAGCCTCCGTCAACGTCACAGTTCAAGTCTACAATTATACGGGTTCATCGTACGTTACGAGTGGAGAGGGTTATCTAAACTACATATCTTCTTCGACACCTAATACTGACGAAACAAAATATGTGAACATGACTACAAGTCCAGAAGATTATGTTTCCAGCGGAAACGCCAAGATTAAGGTTACAGGCGTTAAGGATTATCAGTTTAATCAGAAGGTGAATCAACTTAAGCTTGACTACGAGTTTGCTCGATGGACCACCCATTATCCAAGTTCCTACAACGTCTTGAACGGCACGTATGTTTCTGGGAGCCTTCCATCCAGTGTCACCAGCGTCGACGCAGACTACTTCACAGTGAGAAGTGAGGGGACAGATACTTCTTCTAATGTGTATAATCCGGCTGGTTACACGCTATTGGGCTCTACTTCTTGGGTCTCTGGCTCAGTGTCGAATCTAACTTCTGACGACGATGTTTACATGACCTTCCGCAGCTATCCAATGTCGCCCACCTCCACGAGTTATTTCCCGACTGGTTACACGTTGCTTGGCTCCACCTCATTGGTCAGTGGAACTGTGGACAACTTGGACACCGATGATGGCTCATACATTACCTTCCGCAGCTATGCGACAGGTAGCTCCTCTAGCGAATACGCCCACAACGAGACACAAAACATAGGCGGAACAAATTACCGCACACTTAAAACAGGCTCAGCAGATGGACCTGCATCATCCTTGGAAGCGGACGCTGATTTTCCTGACCGTGTGTCATTTGACAATTTCGCGTATCCTCTTTCACGCGTTTCATCAATTCCTTCTGGAGACTGGACCTTCTTTTATAGAGTTTCTAAAGACCAAGCCAGCGTCGTTTTTCACTGTGATGTTGACATAAAGATAAGGATGTCTAATGGGACGGTTAGGCAAACGATAGCCACAAACGTTGCCAACAGCCCAAACGTTGCACAATCCCTCCCGAACTGGGAGACAGTTAACGGCACATACTCTTTTCCAGGATACACTGTGGTGAATCAAACAGACTACCTAGAAATCGACTATTACGCAGATATTTCTACTGGAGCAGCAAATAAACACGCCTTGCTGCGTGTTGACGACGACACGTTGGCCACTTCTGATCAAACCCGCTTGCAAGGAACCGTGCCAGCAGACTTCATCTGTGAAGTCGAACTAACCGGAACAAGCAACATCTACGACGGCTGGACCCAACTATTCTGGAATATAGATCAGGCGTTCACGCTTGGAACCGTCAACGTCACCATGCAACTGTACAACTACACTTTAGGAGACTATCCTTCTAGCGGAGACGGCTACATTAACTACGATTCTTCCTCGACACCTAACACGGACGAGACAAAAAACCAAACAATAACAACAAGTTCAGAAGACTTTAGGGATGAAGGAGGTTGGAAGTCAAAGATAAGAGCCCTAAAGAACGGTTCCAGCAGCTTTGATATGAAAGTCGACTTTGCGGAGTACAAACCATACTATGGATCAGAGACGAATCAGATCTACAATCCGAGTGGATATACGTTGCTAGGTTCAACGACGCTGGTGAGCGGAACAGTAAGCAATCTGACCTCAAACGATGGTTCATACGTGATCTTCCGTAGCTATGCAACAGGTAGTTCTTCTACGGAGTACGCTCACAGCGAACAACAAAGCATTGGCGGGACAAACTACTACATACTGAAAACCAACTCGTCAGATTCATCTGGATTAGATTTGAATGCGGACGCTTCCTCCGCTGGTCGCGTGTCTTTTGGCAACTTCACTTATCCACTTACAGGTGTTTCATCAATTTCTTCAGGAACCTGGACCTTCTACTATAGAGCTACCAGAACGCATGCCAACGTCATTTATCACTGTGATGTGGACATAAAGATTAGGATGGCTAACGGCACGGTCCGACAAACCATAGCCACGAATGTTGCCAACAGCCAGAACGTAACAGTAACAACTCCTTCATATGAGACGGTAAACGGCACATACTCCTTCCCAGGGTACACGGTGGTAAATCAAACAGATTACCTAGAAATCGACTACTACGCAGATATTACCGGAACAATGTCAGGTAAAGTCGCCCTTATCCGTGTCGACGACAACTCTCTTCCAACTTCTGATCAGACTCGCTTGGAAGGAACCGTGCCAGCAGACTTCGTATCTGAAGTCGAATTCACCGGAACAAGCAACGACTACGACGATTGGATCCAACTCGTTTGGAATGTAGACTCAGCATGGACAAACGCTTCAGTAAGCGTTACGATACAGTTGTATAACTACACTTCGGGAAGCTACCCAACCAGCGGAGACGGCTACCTAGCCTACAACTCCTCAGCAACACCCAGCACAGATGAAAACAAAAACCAAACCATAACAACAAATTCAGAAAGTTTCAGAAACTCGACTGGAGGATGGAAAATCAAGATAAAGGGCGTCAAAAACAGCTCCGAAATCTTTGACTTAAGGGTTGACTGGACAGAGTACAAACCAACTCATGCAAGCCAGTACATCTGCGAGGTCGAGTTGTACGGCACCAGCAACACCTACAATTGGCAACAACTATTCTGGAACATAGACTCAGCATGGACAACCGGATCAGTGAGCGCAACCCTACAACTCTACAACTACACCTTAATTGACTTTTCAAGAAGCGGAGACGGCTACATTAACTACACAAGCTCATCCACACCAAACACAGACGAAACCAAGAACCAAACCATAACCACAAGCCCAGAAAGCTTCAGAAACTCCACAGGATGGTGCAAAATCAGAATAACAGGTGACAAGACCACAACCTACAATTTCGACCTTAAAGTTGATCTAACACAATACCGCGCAACCCACTACAGCGAATACAGAGTATCAACAGAATTCATCTTCTCAGGCTTACCAACCGACACACCATTCGAACTCAACTTCACAGCAGTCAGCCAATACGACATTGCCACCACAAACGTAACCATCCAAGTCTACAACTATACAGGCTCCGCATACCCGACTAGCGGAGAAGGATATTTAGTCTACAACTCCTCAGCAACGCCCAGCACAGACGAAACCAAAAACTTGCCCGTAGACACTAATCCTCAATTCTACACATCATCAGGAGCCGCAAAAATCAAAATCACAGCCGTAAAAACGACAACAACCCAGTTCCAACAAAAAACAAACCAGCTTAAACTAAACTACGGTCGCGGGACTGCACCAGCACCAGAACAAGATTTCAACCACGTCCTAAAATTCGTTGAAAAAGACGGCTCCAACTGGAAGGTTAGGCTCAAAGCCTACGACCAATCCAACATAGGCAGACTGGACAACTGCACCATCTACATCTACGATGGCTCCAACTCCACCCAGATCATCATCTTAAGCGGAGCCTACAACCAACAAACCGGTCCATGGTACGACCTCAACGCCTCAGACACCGAATACATCTGGATGCATGCGGAAACCTCCAGCGCCGGAACTTCCCGCATTTACACATATTTGGAAATTCAAGTGCCAAACAAAACAGTCTACGCACGCTACATAATCACATTTGAAATCAATTAGTGACACGTGCACAACTTCAGTATTCATATCTTAAATAAATAAGACTTTTTTGTCTGCGCCATATCTTTTAGATTTGTGACTCAAGTTGAACAACAAGTTCTCCATTCTTAAGCCATACTGGAGAATCATCGCCATATTCTTCGTCGTGATAGGTGGTGTAATGGTGGGCACCGTTCTTCCCTCTCTTCAAACCACTAATCTCCTGGATGCCCGAATGTCATGGATATCCTACGTTTTGTTGTTCACTCTCGTTCTTCTCATCACCCTTCATTTTCTACGCAGACTTCTTTACAAAAGGCACTTTTTTCTCAAATACTCAGACGCAAGAAAACTAGCCTTATTATGTCAAACACCAAAAACCACAAGACACCTTCGCGCTCTATACATGGTCTGGGAAAAACAGCATTCCCCAGTTCTTACAGGAGCAAACAATTTCACTGACTTCATTAGAGATCAAGAAAAAGAAGGTATTCTGAAATACGTCAACGGAAAGTGGCATATAACAAAGAAAGGCTTGGAAGTTATTGCCAACGAACTTCTCTACGACCCTCGCTATTGGAATACCTGAAAATACATACACGCTCTACGGTTGCTGAAACCTTCTTTTCCCTCTACGCGCAAAACATGAACCTCAAATTCAGAAATGTCAAATAGTAGAGAAAACGACAAATTAAATAGTGCGTAAACTTGCCCAGTTCGTCTATAGTGGACTCCCTATTAAGGAGGAGACGACAGACCTCATCTTTTGAAGTCAAACCTAGATCTGCATTCAATATTGGGGAGGGCGAAGTGGCAATTTTAACTTACACACAAGCTGAAGACAAAATGAAAGTCTTCTCTGCATTTATACGCGAAGGGCTTGAAAATGGCGATCAAGTTATCTACATTTACCCCGATGAGGATAGTGACATCATCAAAACCAAACTAGAGACACATGAGATAAACGTTGAAAAACACGAAAAAGATGGCACTCTAATTCTGAGAAGCCTAACTCAATATTACCTACTTGACGGCAAGTTCGACAAAGACAGAACAATTAAAAAGTCACTTGAGGGACGAGTTGAAGCCAAAAAGAGAGGATACGCGCATCTCAGGGTTATTGAAGATCTTGGTGATTTCTCCTTTCTCGATGGTCAATGGCAAACATACACAGACTATTGGGATGACCCTCGATGGGACTCTCCTTCAAACGCTACACGCACATATAGAGACGTACTATCTTACAATCCTTTCATCATAGAACTAACCGCATTTAACGTTGAAGGTATAAATAAGTTGCAGCTTTATAAAATGCTCAAAGCCTTTTGGGTAGGAAATCCTTCATACACCGTGTTTATCGACCTTCTGGAATACACAAACGCTTTCTCTGAACCTCTAAAGATATCACACAAGAAACTCACTGGCCGCAAGACCCTGTTAGAATTTGACCCTCTCTCCGACTACGAGAAGGTTGTCGAAAATTTTGTGAAGGAAAGCATGGCTAACGTTGAACCCATCTTCATTTTCACCCCCAAAACAAGCCCTGCCCACTCCTATTTGGCTAAATGGCCCACAATCAATTTCTTCCTAACATCAATATCAACATCCACTCCGGAATCAGCCTCTGAAAACAAGGTAGTTTTACCTGCCAAAAACGTGCCTCTCATTTTGGACGCCATTAACAAAGTTTTGGAAACCTATACTGATGCAAATATCTGCTTTGTCTTCGACATACTCACAGACCTATTAACAACGATAGGACGAGAGAGAACTTTCACCTTTCTACGTCAAGCATTGAACCTGCTGTCTTCAGAAAAAATAACCAGCCTCTTTCTACTCAACCCCACCGCCCACCAAACAAAAGTAGTTTCTCGAATAAGAGAACTATTCAACAGCCAACTAGTCCACGACAAGAATGGATTGAAAGCCGTAAAAATCTCTTAGATTGCTTGTACAAACACAGAAAAAATGGATAATGTGGAAGATATCTCCACTGTAGAGCGGGTTCAAATCCCACCCTGCTCGCCAAAACTAAATAAGAAAACACAATAAATATAGATTCAACCATTCATATATAGCTGAAAAAAACCGCAAACACATAAGTGACGAAAAATGGTAGGGTTTGAAAAACATAGTTTAATGCCATCGTTTCGCGTTTTCTCTGAAGACGCGCTTGACGCGATTCATTCAGCTTCCCTTGAAGTCCTAGAAAAAACAGGCATCAGAATTCATCATGGAGAAAGCATTCTGAAAATGCTGAAGGATAATGGTTGCACAGTTGACTTCAAAAAAGGCGTAGCTCTGTTTCCCTCCTACATTGTTGAAGAGACATTGAAGAAAACTCCGAAAACATATGTAATGTATGGAAGAACCCAAAAATACGATTGTAAACTAGATGGAAGACACATCTACTTCACCACCGACACTGAAACAACTAACACAGTTGACCTTGAGACTGGAGAATGGAGACCTTCAACCCTAGATGACTTGGCAAAGCTAACGAGAGTCACAGACGCTTTGGAATCCTACGCTGCGGGCGGCCACCTCACAACCGCTTTAGACAAACCGAACAATGTCAGATGTTTATACGATTACGCCGCTGCGTTAAATAACACGGAGAAACCTTGCGGATGGTCTGTTTATCCGCCAGAACTAGCAACGCAACTCACCGACTACCAACTTGAAATAGCTACTGCAGTTGCCGGAAGCGAAAAGAAACTGAAAGAAAGACCAGTAGGAGATGGAGGCTTTTGCACAGAATCACCCCTTAAGTTTGAGGGGCGATACGTCGAAATCGCTTTAAAACTTGCTAAGCTCGGTTTTCCCTGCTCGGTTGCAAGCATGCCTCTTGGCGGAGCCACCGCACCAATAACATTCGCTGGCTCCCTTGTCATGACAAACGCTGAGATTTTAAGCGGCGTTTGCACTGTTCAACTTGCATGTCCAGGCACCTGTACGGATGTCCACTATTTAATGGGAAACTTGGAAATGAAAACTGGTTTATGGGGACAAGGACCAGAGGAAGGACTTCTATGCGCTGGCGCAGTTGAAGTTGCCAGATATTATGGGTTTCGCGTAGCTGTCAACGGATTTAACGCCGCCTCAAAAATGTCTGGTGCTCAGACAAGCTATGAAAAGACATTGAGCACCATTCTACCCGTGTTAGCAGGGGCAGATATTGTCTATGGAGCTGGCAGTCTAGAGGGAGGAATGGCAGCCTCCTTTGAAGAACTAGTAATGGATGACGAAATTTGCAGGGTGGTGTTAAAAGCAGTTCAGGGGATAGAAGTAAACGATGAAACGTTGGCCGTGGATGTAATTGATAAAGTGGGTTCTGGCGGCCACTTCCTAGCCGAAAAACACACTTTAAAACATTTCAAAGATGTACTCTTCTTCTCTGAACTAACGGACAGACAAAGCTACGACGCTTGGAAGAAAACGGGAGGAAAAAGCATGATCAAACGTGCTAGGGAGCGAGCAGAAGAAATCCTTAAGGAACATTGGCCAAAACCACTGGAAAAGGACGTACAAAAAGAAATCTCAGAAATAATTAGTAGAGCAGAAAAGGAATTGCCGAAAAGCACTTTATGAAACAAACTATACGGATCTCAGCGGATTTGATTAGCTATTCTTTTGCCTAAAGTTTTAGCCATCTCCAGCTCTGTTTCTCCTATGGGTTTATCTCCTCGAACAATGGCTATGCTTCCGATCTGTTTCATGCCTTGAAGTTCAAAGAAGCTGCTGATGGCATATAGAGCTAATTCTTGACCGTTTTCTTCTGCCACCGCGACAGCTACACCTACCTTACCCTTCAACGATTCAGTGTTATACAACGGATTAGTTCTGTCGATAAAGTCTTTCACCACCCCGCTCACGTTCCAATAGTACGTTGGCGAACCAACGATCAAAACATCGGCTTCTTTCAATTTCGGATACAGCTTTTGCATGTCATCTTCAATTTTGCATTCTCCCGTTTTTTCACAAAATTCTCCGCAGCCAGCGCAGTGTTCAATGTTGAAGTCTGAGAGTTGCACCATTTCTGTTGTCACGTTTTTGTTTTTAGCAACTGTCTCTGCAACAGCTTCAACTAGTTTGTAAGTGTTCTGTTTGCGGGGACTCCCAACTATTGCAAGAACCTTCACCAATTTTCTTTGTCCTCCTAAACTTGAAATTTATTCGTTGATACTCAAATATTCATCTTTCGGTCAATTATTAATGTAATGAAAGTCTACTGCTTGGGCGTGTCAACTCTAAGAGTTTTCACTCACGATAACTTTCTCAACTTCCTCAACCCAAGGAATTGTAGGCAAACCTTCAGATAACCCCTCAAGTATCTCTCTTTCAATCTCCTCATTTGCTCTTTCTATGCTTTCCTCTGCAAGTCGCACCAAGAGTACAGCCTTCTTAACCATTCAAATCCCTTCCTACCACCATAGAGTTGGATAATGAGTTTATAAAATACTAAGGTGACTTCCGAATCCGAACACGAACACGACAAATAGCTCATATGCCTTGAATTAGCTTCTAGCGGAAATCTTGCAAGTCAAAACTTTTTTTTTAAAAAAAAAAGTAAGAAAAGGAAAGTTCAGTTTATCCGAAGCCTTTTGGGTCCGTTTGAATCTCTGGTGGTTTTTTAGGACTTGGACCCTTTTTTCCTTTTCCGCGGTGCAACGCCGATCCAATCGACTGTCGTAGACGTAGTAGACCCCTTTTCACCTTAGTACGGAAGACAACCATGACAACTGCCACGGCTGCTACAGAGCCTATGAGCACAAAGATCCACCAATTCTGCGCTAAGAATCCTCCTTCTTTCGGAGGTGCAAGAGCTCCTGTGCTTATGAGAAACGCAACTTCGGGGTCGTTGTAAATCGCGTATCCGTCCCATCTTGGGAATCCTACGGAAAGGAAGTACATCATGGCGGATATGTCGAAGCCTGCTGAAGACTTTCCTGATTCAGATTCGAAGCTGGCCTTGAATGCTCCTACAGGAGTGGTTTTGCTGGTAACGTTGAGTGTGCGGATAGTGTCGTTAACGGCAACTGGTTTACTCCAGTCGTAGACGCTTCCCAGTTTTACGGTGGCGAAGTTTGCGTTGGCTAGTTTTGATGCTACGTCGAAGCGGGAAGATTCTGTGACGTTGTTGTTGTTTACGCTTGAACCCTTGTCGTCTCTGACGTCCCATGCTATGCCAGTGAATGCTGTAACGTAGTAGTTTATGGCTAAGCTTCGGTTCAAAAGCACATCGTTGCCTCTCAAGTAAACCATGGTGTCGCTGACGTTTTGTTTTCTACCATCTATTACGTCATGATCTAACTTCCAGTCTCCTACGCTCTGATCAATCTTCATAGACGCTTCATTGTTCAATTCATCGTCGGTGACGTTGGCACTGAAGTGGATTGCAAACGACATTTCATCGACATTTGATTCAGTGGGTTTCTTTGTGAAGTCTGGTGCATCAAAATCTGCACCGTGAATCATTCCATCCCACCATCCCCACATAGATCTTTCTTCACTGAATGGGAATAGAGTCCCGTTCACATCGTTGTATGTTACGCCGAAAGTGATTGTTTCGTTTTTAGAAACTACCATCTCGCCAGTGGCGTTCATGTCTCCAAAGGCTTCTCCAGGCGTCACAAAGGAGATGTTGCCTACGTTCTTTGGCATGAAGAAGTGGGTTTGTTCGGTGTTGTTGTAGAGGGATAATCCTGCGAACTCGTAGTGCAATCCTATTCCTGCCATTTGTCTCGAGTTGTTTTCAATCCAGCTTGTCATGAAGTCTTGCTGAGTACCGAACCATAACCACTCCCACTCGTTTTCGTTGTCTTTAATCCAGTCCCAGTGTTCTCTCTCAGCTCGAGCCAAAATATCAGCCCAAGTGACGTTCTCAATCATGTGCGCTATGTCCCAATAACCTGGATTAGGCAGTCCAGTTACGCTGTCTCTTAGGGTGGCATTTATCTGCTGTAATGTCGCTGGGTCGACATTAGTCATGTTGGAAGCGTAATACCATATGTATGTTTCATTCCACTCAAAGCTCCATAAGACGTGTACTTTACCCATCCACGCGCCAATATGCATCTCATCGTCAATCATGGAAGCATTTGGATCCCATACGAGTTCCACAAACATTCTGTCTTCAGTTTTGTTCCACAGGTCAGATCCTTGGTGTATCCTCCTCACGAAATATTGGTCAGTTGTGGTGGTTAAGTCTCCATCCAAGTCAATTGCACCGGTCTCTGGAACCACGTCGAAGGCACGGACTCCCCACATTCCCCATTCGGGTGTGCCAACAACCAAGTCCCATATTGATCGAATACTGTAAACGTTTAGGTCGGTCAGCATCCAGCGGTAGACTTCGCCCCACACTGTGTGTCTCTTGTAAATGTTCATATCCCTCAATTGAATATCAAGTACATCTACGCCTATCTGAACTTGGTAAGCGGGTTTCCACCGACCTTGTTCATCCACTTCAAGAGTTGTTCCATTGGATAGGGTGATGGTTTCGTAGCGTCTCCAACGGAGGTCATGTCTCCACCATGTTCCTTCGAATAGATTAATTGTATAGTTTGTTCCACCGAGGGTGACGAAAAGCGAATTGGGGTATCTGTATGTGTTTTGCTCTACAGTCCATTCTCCATCCCATCGTTCCATAACTGGGCTGGGATCGATTACGAAGTACTCTTGCGTGTTAATTGTGATGTTGAATCTTGGCTGAGCATCTTCTAGTTCCCATAGATCACGAAACACGTTTTCTCGAACATTTTCAGTTAAATTCCACCAATTGTTGACGAGAGTTAGATTCAATCGTGCGGAGTCTGAAGCGTTTACGAGGTAGTAGCCTTGAATGTCTTGAAGCACAGTGTCAGATGTGGCGTTCATCCAGATCCAACTCATGCGGTCAGTATTGATCGTTGGAACATTGTACATTGTGGGAGTCAATATGCGATTAGGGTCATAGCTGAAGGGATCAGCTATGTTATATGTGGTGCCTGAATCTGTTAGGTTGTAGTAAGTCACCACGTCCCTGAACAGATACGTGTTATCGTTTATGACTGTAATGTAGCTATGAATTTCGTCAATCCAGTGCACATTGAAGTAGGTGCCGTTCTTCATTAGTAGGTATTGGTCAGGTTGTCCTCCTTGAGGATACTGAGTTGTAACATCAAGCCGTATGGTGTTATTAAGATACACAGCATATCCGCCTTCAACAACCCCTGCGGTTTTATTTCCAGCAACAGGATCACCGTTTATGAAATCCCACGGTTTAGAAACTTCCCAAAAGTCTCCTCTAAAGCCAAAGTCTTGACAGTAGATGCGAGTACCATTCAAGGCTGTAAAGTAATTTACCCACATGCTTACATTCCATGGTGCCTCAATGCCCGGTAAATCTGCCCAGTTTAGGGTTCCAGTAGCATAGTCGTAGTCGCCTTGGGTGCCAGGTCCACGACTAGTGCCAAATGTTTTGAAGGAGGCGTTAACAGGTACTGGAGTGCCGTCTTCGTAAAAGACGCCTGTTCCGTTAATTGTTATGTTGAATACGTAGATTTTGTCGAAGATTGGCTGCATTGTCCAATTGAACGGAATTATTCTTGTGTAGTTTGTTCCGGGTACTGCGATGTGGGCTTCGTTGGTCCAACTGGCTGGTTTTGTTTCCCAGTCGAAGTATACTTTGGTTCCATCTAGAGACGTGATGTACGACTTATGCAGCATTTCCCCTGTTTTGTTGTTATACACATCTTCCCACTGCTCATGATCGTCTGTGGTGTAGTACGTTTTATTTCCTATCTGAACTTCCCAAACTGACACATAAATTCCAGAGTGAAGATCATACCTTGTGCCATTGAGAGCTGTGAGGTAGAGGGTTGCGTTTTCTCTGTCATAGCCATATCGGTTATATTCACTCCACATTCGTGTCATAGGGTCATATCCAGTTTGTGTCACGAATGACATGGCGGAATCAAACTCTCCAGATCTGTCTGAGAATGCACCGAGTTGAAGAATCCATCCGATTTGGGTTAGGTCCCAGCGTTCTTCTCCATTTATCTCGGCATAATAATATCCAATGTCTTTTTGAGGCCAAGCAACAGAGACACGGGTTCCATTCACAAGTATATAGTAACTACGTTTGTCTTCGCTTAAGTAGAGCCTGTATTTGACGCCGTCATCAGTGAACGACATGACATTTTTCAATTTGCGACCCTCGGATTCGATGCCTTCCAAATCCCACCAATCCATAGCCATAGCTCCTGGATAAGGCAATTCATGCTTCACTCCGCCTGAAATGCCAAGGTCCGTATAATAGAAGGGACGCACGAAGCCTTCCCATCCTCCTCCTCTGACCATGAAAGATCTACCTTGATAAGTACCGTTGTAATATTCGTTAGGCCAGCCAACTTGATAGTTCACACCGTTTATGGTGGCAATGCGTTCCTCATCTGGGACTTCCCATGGCGGACTCGCGCCATTGTAGATTATACGGGTACCGTTTTTCATTACAAGGTAGTATCCAGTGCCGTCGGGTAGACGTTGCCACCAACTATTGGATTCTCTGAGGAGAACGACAGATGTATGGTTCAACATAACCCCTTGTCCAGCACGGTCAACCAGCAGGGAGGTCGCGTTCTCCGTATAGACGGGATTAGACAGTTCCCAACGGTTGGTCGTTATGTTGTAATTTTGGATTTCAAACCCTTTATCTCTGTAAATGCGGGTGCCGTTAAGAAGTTCGTAAAAGTACGGCGCTATGTGCTGTTGAAGGGTTTCGTTCCAATATTCTCGTGACCAGTCTTGCTCTGCATGGTCCATAAAAGTGCTGAAAACGGTTCCTTTAAATATAGGTATGACATTCTCGCCATCGAATTTGTAAGCTCCAGTGGCGTTCAAAGTTAGAGTACGGATTAAGACTTTGTATGCTTCTGTCACATATATTTTGGTGCCGTTCGTCAGCTCATAATATCTTGGTTCTGTTCCAAGTTGAGGGTCATATGGGTCACGTAACAAATATTCTGTGAAATCTTCTTTTCTCCACCCGTCGTATTGCGTCCGTCCTTTTATGAGCAGATCGTCGCCGCCTATGGTGATGTAAGGAGTTTCCTGCAGTCTGTATCTTGTTCCGTTGTAGATTGCGTAAAGTGGCATTGAAGGACTGGTTACATACCATGGTTGGTTGCTAGTGGCTGTGTCGTTCACGTAATAGGTTGGTTCAGAAGTCCATTCAGTTACCTTGTGTTCCTTCCAACCTGAACTCCAGTCTCTGCTGTATGTCATGTTTTTGAAGGTTAGTTCCCACCAGTAGTTTCTTTGAGGAGCTTCTGGCGAGAAGGTGATGTTCAAGTTAACAGTGACCACTCCCTTTATAAGGGATATTTCTGCGGAATTCAGGTCAGCATAGGTAGCTGGCATCTTGAAAGCTGGATCTTCGTCTGGAACCCATTTTTCGTCTCTGTTGATCCAGGCGTTTGTAGAATTCGGGTTAATACTGTACTCTGTTTGGTTGAGAATAAGATTTTCCCAGTGCCAGTCGGTAATTATCGTCTCATTCCACTCGAGATATGGGCTTTTCACCCACTCCCACTCACCTGTGGTTTCGTTATATTCCTCATGCCAGTCTGTCTTGTTTACAAGCTCCCATCCTCTGTGCGGTCCATAGACGTAAACGTCTTTGCGAGTCCAATTATAAGTGACCGCAGTCTGTTTGCCAGTAGTCCGATCAAAGACAAGTCTAATTTCTACGTCAGACCAGTAATTTTCTTCTTTAGAATCCCATCGGCCTTCACCAGCGCGGAAAACGACGCCAAAACCATCGATATCAGAGTATTTCACGTTTGCCCCTTGCAACTTGCTTTGAACTATGAAAAAGTCACCTGTTTCTACTTGGAACATCCACATCTTCGCTTCTCGACCATTCTGGTCAATTATAGTCGTGACCGCCACCAGTTTATCTACGGCAATCTGGAAATCGCTCGGAGCGAAAGACTCCCAGTCAGCCCACAGCCTGCCATATCCACTATATACAATTGGTTCCTGAATCCAGTACTCATCTCTGTCGGAATAAGTCGTGTTAGAGAAGGAACCTACAAATTCTATTACGTATTTGTCGGGTTCGGGTTGTTGTACGCTGGAATCGCTTATCGATAGATTGAAGAAACGTGTGGTTGGGTCAGAGGCATTTAGAGGATACAAAACTAGATAGTCGCGGTCCATGTGAAGCTCAGGGTCGTAAGACCAGTATGAATAGCCCTGCATAGCCTTGAAGTTTTGAGTTGTATGATCATAAATCAGAAACATTTTTTCATTAACAAACTCCGTGAAATTTTCAAATCTTTCCTGACCTGTCTCAGGATCCCAGTATTGACGAGTAACATTCACCCAACGTTCACGCTCTACATGAGTCCAACGTTCCTCAAGATGTGGACCAAACACTTGCTTAGCGCGGGTGACCGGTATCGTGCTGTTCCATTCGTAGGTTCCAGAAGTTTCGTTGTATACCCATCCGCCGTACTCTGTCACAATTTGTTCGTACCATCCTGTAACATTAACGTAGGTTTTTACGCCCCAGTCAAGATCAAATGCAATTGTCACATTTTTTAGGTCAGAAGAAGTAACATTGATTCTCATTTTCCAAGGTGCGCCTCTAGACACAGAATACACAGATTTGTTTTCCATGTCCAGCTTTTCAAATGTCCATGTATCCTTAAACTCCCCAAACATAAGTCCAGGTCTGCCCACCGCTACCATACGGTGAGGTGATACTTTGCCAGACCAAGCTGAGTAGCCAAAGTCAACCCAGTTGTCCCATGAATCGGTCACTTCAAGATCAACCCAGAAAGGACCTTTAGGAGTGGTTGTGGCGTTGAAAGAGCCAACTATCTCGATTTCCCACTTTTCGCTGGTTTCTACAACTGTGCTTGCATTTTCATCGAAATTGTAGAAACTTATTTCTCCGCCCTTCTCCATAGGTGGCAAAGGTTCTCCTGGAGGCGCTAAAGTTTCACTGTTGTTGAAAACGAAGCTTTCCATATGCCACGCGTCAGATTCGTTCCAATATGGTGTAACTATCTCATTAATGTAGACAATCCTACTATGTGCAAAACCCGTTTCGCTTCCATTTTTGGTCCGCAGTTCTGTGTGCCAGTTGAGACCTGCTCGCCCCAGAGTCATGTTTCCTGTGAATATTGTTTTTTTAACATCTATCACAATTTTGAAAGGTTCACCTAGTGGAACATAGTTAGTGTCGGTGACTTCAGTTCCGTTTAGAAGGTAAACGGCAAAGCTGGGGTAAGGTCCGAATTCCCAAGCTTGGCTCATCCAACTCCATGATTCCTGTGAAACGTTGTGTTCTTTATCCCAAAAAATAAAAGTTCCGTTGATTTGTTCGTCCTTCCACCAAGGTTTTTCTTCAGGTGGTTTTTCTGGATGTTCTTCTGGTGGTTTTTCTTGGGCTAGGAGGGTGGGAACTGATATTGCTGAAGAAATAATCATTAATGCTATTATGAGTGTTGATAGACAATTACGTTTGTGTAGTTTCATATTGTAACCTCACGAGTATGGCATATTAAGATTTCGGATATTCAATTAGGCATATAAATATTACTCAACGCATATAAGTATTACTAATCACCCCGATAAAATCGATGAAAAACGAGAAAAAACGAGGGAAAAAAGCTTTCACACAAAAAGAAGCTCAAAACAGAGGTTAATTAAACGTTCATCTTCGTTTATCGCTTTTTATCTTGAGGATTTATGGGGTTAAGCAGTTTCCATCTGCTCCAGTTTCGCCTTGAGATGCTTCATCATTGCAGTAAGTGCTGATTTGTCCTTCCGTCTAACAGCTTTCAGCCATTCCTTCGATTTCTCACAAAAAAGGTCTTCAACGTTTTCTACGTTGGGCAGATGCATTTGGAGACTTGCGTAAAACTCTGGGTCTTGGGAAACAACGGTTTCAGTCAGCTTCAACAACAGCTTGTAGCTGGTTCCAGCAGCCCTTTTTGTTTCAGCAAGGTTAGCGTAATTTAGTAAAGCGTCACAAGCAACCACACCAATAAAGTGGGGAAGCCCTAAAACAATTGACATCAGTTCATCATGTTTTTTTGGAGACATAACAGAAACGTTCACACGTCTCGCCTCTAACCACTTCTTAAAATTATCTGCAACTCTCTTTTCTTTATCATTTGTTGGGGTGAGAACGAAATTTTGGTTTTTGATGCTTTTTGTGTCGGGACCAAACAGGGGATGCGTTCCCAACGTTACTCCTGTCTTTATGTATTTGTGCATCACCTCAACGGGAAACTCTTTGACTGAACAAATGTCCATGATCACCTGGTCTGAGCGTATGTGTGAATGTATTTCCTTTATGACTCCTTCGAAGTTATCTATGGGCACAGATATCAAAACTCTGTCGGCACTTCTAACCGCGTTTAGATTGTCACCAACTTCAACCCCAAATTCCTCTTTCATTTTTGCCAGTTTCGTTTTACTCCTACCCGAAACTACCACTTGATCGCCTTCTTTTAGGAAGAATTTCGTGAACCATCGACCCATCTTCCCAGTGCCACCGATTATCGCCACTTTCATTCTAGTGCCTCGCATATTTTTTCTAATCCCAACTTGATTTCTTCTTCGGGCATAGTTAACGCTATTCTGAAGTGTTCTCTATAGTCTCCAAAAGCGGTGCCGGGAGTTACCGCCACTCCTTTATTCAGCAGATCGAACGCAAACTTTTCAGAATCTAGTTTGCTGTATTTTGGAAAGAAGTAGAAGGGAGCGTCGGGTTTGGTGAATTTTAGTCCTGTTTTCGAAAGAATTTTGGACGCGGAATCTGCTCTTTGTCGGTATATCTTCCTAATCTCATCGGCAATTTTCTGTTTCAATTCCAAAGCCTTTAAAGCCGCTTCTTGAATGAAAACTGGAACGTTTGTAAAGGTCATCTGGTTCAGTTTCACCGTTTTTCCAGCTAGTTCCTCTCCCATAACAACATAGCCAATTCTCCATCCAGTCATTGCAAAGGTTTTGGAAAAGCTGTTGATGAGTATGTGGTCGCCATCAAAATCTAGGATGCTCTTCGTCTTAACGAAACTCAAATCACGGTACACTTCATCAGACATAATTGGGATGCTATTATCGTTTGCTATCTCAACGATTTCTTCGAGTACATCATTCTCTATGACTTTGCTGGTGGGATTGTTAGGGTTGTTCACTATTATCAGTCGCGTCTCCCGATCGATCAGATTCCTCAATTTTTCAGTGTCAATTTTCCAGTTGGACTCCATGTCAGTCTTCAAAAATCTTGTTTCCGCCCCAAGACTTTTAGCTGACAGTTCATAAGCCGTCCAGTACGGGGTTAGAATGATAACGTTCCCTCCATTTTTCAGCAACAGGTACATTATAGAAAAAATCGCCCATTTCGAGCCAGGAATGATTACCACGTTTTCTGCAGAAACATTATGGATGCTTGCCAGTTTTTCTCTTAACGTGTTTTCGCCAGCATAAAAGGAGTATTTTGTCTTTCCCTGTTTCATGGCTTCAACAGCTGCCTCGATTATTTCCCGTGGAGTTGGTTGATCAGGGTCTCCTACATTAAATTTTATGATTTTCTTTCCTTCGCTTTCAAGTTCCATTGCCCTCTGACTTATTTCATACAGCATTTCATCTCTCACCTTTCTTTAACTTCTCTAACTTTCCCGCTCTTGAGCATGTATACTCATCGCGATTATTTCTCGGTACACGGCTCTAACTTCTTGGGGGTCGAGTCCCAGTTTTGACGCCAGTTCCGTGATACGTACGTATTGCTCATTTTCTCTTTCATGGTCTTTAACTGGAAGCTTTTGTTCTCGTTTGATTACGCCGATATTTTCACAGATGGTTATTCTCTCTTTTAAAAAGCGGAGGATTTGTTCGTCAATTTCATCGATTCTTTTTCTTAATAGCGAAATTTTTTTCATTTATTTCCGCTCCTGCAAAACTTTCGGTATGATGCCCGCTCGAAGCATATGGTCAGCTAAAACAATAGCAACTGCAGATTCGATGACTAGAACAGCTTTTGGCACTATGCAAGGGTCATGTCTGCCTCTAACTTGAATCATTGTTTCCTCAATTTTTGATAAGTCAACGGTTTTCTGCTCTTTTGAGATCGAGGAAGTTGGTTTTACAGCAGCTCTAACCAAAATCGGCATCCCAGATGACATCCCGCCTAAAACACCGCCTGCATTGTTTGTCAAAGCCACAATTTTTCCGCCGTGTATAGTATATGCGTCATTGCTTTCCGACCCTTTCAGTTGTGCAGCCTTGAACCCAGCGCCAAATTCAACCCCTTTGACTGCTGGAACATCAAATAACATTTTAGCGATGTCAGCGTCCAAGGAGTCAAATATTGGTTCGCCCACTCCCACTGGAACGTTAATGGCAACGCACTCAACGATTCCACCTACGCTGTCGCCTTCATTCTTCGCCTTCAAAATTGCTTCTTTCATAGCTTTTGCGCTTTCCAAGTCTGGGCATCTAACTGCGTTTTTGTACGTGTTTCTCCGAATCTCCTCGAGCTTAAGTTTCTTCTCAACTTTAACCTTACCTATTTCGATGGCGTACGCCAAAACTTCAACGTTAAAAAGACCCAGCAGTTTCTTAGCCACAGCGCCAGCCATCACAAAAGCCACCGTGGTTCTGCCTGAAAATCTTCCTCCGCCTCTATAGTCATTAAAGCCTCCGTATTTAATTCGAGCGGGATAATCTGCGTGTCCAGGTCTAGGCTTATCCCTAATTTGCTCGTAATCATTGGAGATGGCTTCTTTGTTCCACACTAAAGTGCAGATTGGAGCTCCGGTTGTAAAGCCGTTGAAGATTCCTGCAAGGACTTCCACAATGTCTTTTTCTCTTCTCGCAGAAACGATTTCAGGTTCAGGCGGAATCCTCTTTTCTACCTCTGTTTGAAAGTCTTGTTCTGAAAGTGGGAGACCAGCTGGACACCCATCTACAATAACTCCCACGCATCTGCCATGACTCTCGCCGAAACAGGTTACAACAAATTCTTTACCTACAGAATTACCAGCCAACAACATCCGCTCCTAACAACTGTAAATCATCAAAGAAGTTTGGATAAGATTTTTTCACACATTCAGAGTTTTGAATCATTGTCTCACCACTTGCACCTAACGCTGCAATGGCACAAGCCATCGCAATCCGATGGTCATTGTGAGGATTAATCGTTGCACCTTGAAGTAGGCAGGGCCCTCTTATAATCAAACCGTCTTCAACTATGGTGATGTAGGCGCCCATTTTCTTCAATTCAGCGTAAAGAGAAGACAAACGGTCAGACTCCTTGTACCTAAGTCTCCTTGCATTGTATAGTTTGGAAACTCCTTTTGAGTAGCAGGCGAGGGAGGCGCAAACTGGAACTAAATCAGGTATATCTTTTGCATCCACGTCTACAGCGTTGAGTTGTTTCCCTTCAACCTCAACGTATTCGTTTTTAACAGTCACTTTTGAGCCCATCTTCTCAAGGATAGTTAATATAGCCTTATCTCCCTGCTTTGTATGGCGATTAAGATTTTTCACCTTCATCCTTGAAGAAGTTATCGCTGCAGCGGCTAAAAGAAAAGCTGCAGATGAAAAGTCTCCTGGAACCTTGTGATGACGTGGGACATAACTTTGGTTACATGGAACTCTTAGTTTTCTGAAGTCTTTTGACGCGGACACTTTGACGTTGTGTTTGTTGAGAACTTCCATGGTCATTTGAACGTAATTCCTAGATTCTAACGGCGTAGTAACGTTTATTTCAGTGTCTTCCTCTGCCCGTGGACACGCAAACAACAGTCCTGAAATGAACTGGGAGCTTACGTCTCCTCGTATTGAAGTCTTGCCGCCCTTTATTCCTCCGCCATGAACCTTAACTGTCGCCGTTTTTTCGCTCAATTGAAGACTGGATTCTGCTCCCAACTGTTTTAGACTTTGGAGAAGAGGTTCAAGAGGTCTCTTTCTAAGCGATTTTCCCAGAGTGAAGGTTGAAGGACCCTGAGCCAGAGCAGCCGTTGGTATCATGAAACGAAGGGTAGCACCAGATTCCCCGCAGTCTATAGAGCTGTCAGGAGTTTTAAGCTGGCTTGTTCCCTTAATCGCCCAACAGTTTTCCTCCAGTTTTGTTTCTGCTCCAAAAGCTTCTATAGCCTTCAACGTTGCCTGAGTGTCATCTGAATAGAGAGGATTCAAAATCTTTGACAGCCCACTTGACAGTAAAGCGGCTATCATCATCCTATGCGTGTAAGCTTTAGATGGAGGAGCATAAATTTCGCCGCCAAACCTCTCGCTTCTCTTAACCACAATGTCCACCAAACTGGTTAACCCACCGCTTTCGCTTTTTCATGGTTCAAACTAGCCTGCAGAATGTCTCCTTCATACATCTGCCAAACATCTTTAACACGATCTATTTTCTCTTCAGAAACAATGGCTGTGACTGCAGGACCTGTGCCAGACAATCCTGCGGCTAATGCTCCTGCCTCCAAAGCGTCGATAGCTATGGAAGGATTGTGTCCTAACACTGAGGAGTAGATTAAACCGTTAAGAGTTAAAGCTGACCAGAAATTTCCTTCGATTGCTTGTTTGTAGGCGATTTTAACGAGAGACGCCATCGTTCTCATTCGTTGCACGTTAGAGCCGCTTGTGTAAACTTTTTTTGCGGGAACATAGAACAAGACGGTTAAGTCTTCATCCGCTTTGAAACGCTTAACAATTTTTCTTTTCAGATTATCTGTGACCACGACTCCTCCGAAGTAAGAGGCGCAAGCGTCGTCGAAGGCGCCGGTTATCGTAACTTTTGCCTCTATCGCTGCATCAACGCCTAAGTTTAGAATTGTCAAGTCATCTAGCGTTTTGTTTAAAGCAGCTACGGTTGCTAAAGTTACGGCGTTCGCTGCTACGCTGCTGCTTTTTAAGCCTCTTGCGATTGGAATGTTGGACCAAGTGTCAACTTTGGCGCCGAACTTTCCTATAAAATTGAAATGTTCAAGAACCTTGCTTACTGTTTTTTCTATTAAAACAGGTTTTTCAGTTGGGTCTGACGTAATGTTGCCTTCGATGGTTCCAGGTTTGTCTGTTAACTGGACTCTAGCCTTTGTCCACAAGTCTACTCCAACTGCTGCTCCTTTACCAGTGGCAATAGCGTTCACAATTGTGGCGGCTCCGTGAGATATGGCTTCAGCTTTTCCCATCAACCATGAACACCCCGTTTTGTGAGTTTGTTCAGAATTGCCTCTTTCATCGCTTTTACTGGCGCTGGATGGTTGGTCCAGATTTCGAAGGAAGCAGCACCTTGATAGACAAGCATTTCGACGCCGCTAATTACTTTGGCTCCCACTGATTTCGCGTCTTTTGCAAGTTCGGTTTCTAAAGGATTGTAAATTATATCCATCACGCAGAGCTCAGGTCTCAGCCAAGTTGAGTCAACTAAGCTTTGGTTAACATTTGGGTGCATGCCGACAGAAGTTGCGTTAACCAGTATATCTGTGTCTTCCAACTCTTTTTTTATGGTTTCAGATGAAAGCAAGTTTCCGCTTACCTTTCTGTCAAATTTCTTGTGTAAAGCTTCCGCCAGTTCTTTAGCTTTCTGAGCAGTTCTGTTGAGGATTTTAAGCTCTTCTACTTCCTGCGCAGCATGAAACGCTATTGCTTTTGCGGCGCCGCCAGCCCCAAGTAGAAGCAGTTTCTTTCCTTCTAGGCTTACACTGTTTTTTTTCAGTGCTTTTATTGCGCCGACGCCGTCAGTGATGTAGCCGATAAGTTTTCCGTCCGCGTTGAGAACTGTGTTAATTGCGCCGATGAACTTGGCAGTTGGGTCTATTTCGTCTAGATGTGCCATTATGGCAGTTTTGTGGGGCATGGTTACGTTTAATCCGTGAATTTGTAAACTTCTTGCGCCAGCTGTGGCGTTTCTCAACTCATTTTTTCTAACTGTGAAGACTACGTAAACAAAATCAAGGTTCAACTCTTTGAAAGCAGCATTGTGCATCACAGGACTTAAGGAGTGTTCCACAGGGTCTCCGATTACGCAGCAAAGCTTTGTTTTTCCAGAAATTTCCATGCTACATTATCCCCGACGTCTCGTATACAGCTTTCATTTCTTGGACGGTTAGTTGTCCAGCCGCTGTTTCTTTTCCTTTCTCTAGAGACGCAAATGTGAAGAAGCCGCCGAAAAGTGGAGATAGAAGTCTAGAAGTTTTGCCCAGTTCTCCCATGCAGAAGCATACAGTCTTAGCGGTTTTGGAAGCTTTGGAAACGAAGTTTAACACAGTTAAGTTGTCTTCAACAGACTTAGCTGTGGCTATGATTTTGCAGACATCGGCTCCACTCGCTATTTCTTTTTTGAGAATCCTTTCCATCTTTTGCAAGCTTGGGGTTCCGTTGAAGTCATGGAAGGATATTATGGATTTTGCACCCAAACGATGTACGTCGTTAACGATGCTCTCCAGTTCAGGAGTGGATAAATCCAAGTCAACATATTCGAAACCTTTTTCCGCAGCATTCAGCAAGGTTTGTTTACGTTCAATTTCGCTTCCCAAAAATTTTCCATGCTGTTTTACTGATTTGTTGGTTGCTATCATAGGTAATTTACTGCAAGCTGGAATGTCGGACAGTGCACTGTATTCTTTAAAAGTGTCCAGTCTAACTTCAATAAAATCTGCTCCTCGGTTCTCAGCCTTTTCAACGAGTTCTAGAGCCTCAGTGACCGTTTCAGGAAGAACTGAAACGCAGACCCTAAGGGTCACCGCTCTATCACCGTTTCCTCTTTCACTAATGTCCCGAAATGTCTGCCGCCTTCTGTCACATACGCCAAAACTTCGTCGCCAGTTTTTAGTTCAGCAACTGACGTGGAGCCTTTCTTGGTTACAAGTCGGATGGTTTCAGCGTTTTGAACAATGGTCTTTATTCTCTTTCCTTCATGTTCCGCTTCAATGAGCAATAGGGGTCTCAGCTCAATCTTCACTCTGCCCACATGTGTTGACCTGACTCTTCCTTGCCTATTGACTATAAGAACCTCATCGCCCGCCTTTAATTCGGAAAGGTATCTTGTTTTGTTAAGTGACGAAAGCGTGTAAAGAGATACTGGTCCCGCATTAACCCTGAAGGGACGAGTTTCTACATAAGGACTTTCATAAACCTCCGCTTGAACAAGGAATAAACCATTAGATTGACAACCCGCCAAAATTCCCTCTCCCAACTTCATCAGACTCACCGTGTCAACACAGACTCTCGCGCCACTTCCAATCTCCTTCAGTTCCACAACTTTTGCGGGCACCAATTCAAGTTTTAGAACTGGCTTCTGGATAACAGTTGCTGTCTTCAAGAGTTCGTCTGGACTAGAAGTTTTCAAAACAACCCCGTCAGCCCCCAGCTCCAAAGTTTCTAAGGCTAATTTAGCGTCTTTGGCAGATGAAACCTCTGCGAGCAGTTTGGTTTTTCCACGTGTCATTGCGATTACGTTTTCTAGAGGGATTACCTTCCAGTCAGGACAGTCAAGGATTACGTAGTCAGATGATAGTTCCACGGCTTTAGCAATGGTTTTCTCATCTTCTCTTCCCCTTATACTTACTTTCACTGCAACAGTTTTTCCCGCTTCTTTCAGTTTCTTAGCCTTGCTTTCATCAAAGGTTTCCAGCACGTTGATGTCGCAGTTGCCTGAGTTGGCTGCTGTTTTGGCTCCGGTCTTTTTAGCGTTTTCTAAATCTCGTGAGTCAACTAGAAGAGCATCGCAGAACTTAGCGGCTGATTTCATTAGGCTGTTTTTTACTTTATCAGGAGATGACTTATCTATTTCAATCCAGAGTTCTTTCACTTAGCTCCACCAAGAATTTTTAAGGATTCATCGACTGAGGCGTTATTGTGTACAATTGCTGAGAGAGCCTTAACCATCAAAGTTGGGTTTTCATGTTGAAACACATTTCTACCAATTGAGAGTCCTTTCCCACCAGCTTTTATCGAGTCACGCACCATTTGTAAAACTTCTCGAATAGTATCTACCTTCGGACCGCCAGCTATTATAACTGGAACGTGACAGCCATTAACCACTTCTTTGAAGGTTTCAACATCACCTGTATAGACTGTTTTAATTATGTCGGCACCCAACTCTTCACCCAACCGAGCAACATGCTTAACCAAATCCACTGCATGAGGATTTTGTATCTTCGGTCCCCTCGGATACATCATAGCTAGCAGAGGTACACCGTACATGTCACAATCATCCGCAACCATACCCAACTTCACAAGCATGCTATCTTCTTGCTCAGCACCAACATTAACATGAACAGAAACAGCGTCTGCACCAATTTTCACAGCCTCCTCTACAGAACACACTTGAACCTTGTTGTTAGGGTCAGGACCAAGCTTCGTGCTGCCAGATAAATGTACAATCAAACCAGCCTGTCCAGTGTCAACATGTTTTGCTATGCCTTTATGCAACACAAATGCATCAGCTTTCCCCTTCAAAAGTTTGTCAATAATCTCCTGCATGTTCACAAGTCCCCTCATGGGACCTGCAGTAACACCGTGATCCATAGGAACTATGACAGTTCGTTGGTCTTTACGGAAAATTCTTTTCAATCGCCTTCTTTTACCTGCGTCCAAACGCAATTCACCTTCTCCTAAATGTATTTTTTTGCTTTTAAATACTCAGCATTAAGAACGCCGCAGCCTGCAGCGCCTCTTATGGTGTTATGTCCTAGGACTATGTACTTGACCCCTTTAAGGACAGAGTCTTTTCTAACCCTACCCACCACAACACTCATGCCGCCACCCTCCATTCTATCCAGTCTTGTCTGCGGTCTGTCTTCACTATGTTTAACAACAATGGGATTAGCTGGCGCAGTTGGAAGCCTAAGCTTCTGAGGCTCACCCACAAACTTTTCCATCGCACGCATAACTAATTCAGGGTCTGCTTCACGTTTTGTCTCAATGAAAACCGCTTCCATGTGCCCGTCTAACGTTGGAACCCGATGGCAACTCGCTGAAATTTTGAAGTCAGCAGGTTTTGAGGGAGACCCAAATATCTTCTGAGTTTCTATTTCCATTTTCTCCTCCTCACCATCGATAAAGGGAATAACGTTGTCCACTATGTCAAGGGAAGCTACTCCTGGATATCCGGCACCTGAAATGGCTTGCATCGTAGAAACTATCATTCGTTCAATACCGAAACCATCGTAGATTGGTTTCATGGAAAGAGTTAAAACGGTGGCACTGCAGTTCGGGTTTGTAACGATTAACCCATCCCATTTTCTTCTTCTACGCTGTTCATCAATAAGGCTGACGTGATCACAGTTAACTTCCGGATTCAAAAGAGGCACATCTGGGTCCATCCGATGTGAGGAGGCGTTGCTCAACACAACGTATCCAGCTTCAGCGAAACTTTCCTCTGCTTTACCAGCCACATAAGAAGGTAATGCAGAAAATACAACATCAACATCCTCAACTTTCCTAACAGCTTTAGGCTCTATGTCAACGACTTCCAAGTTGGAAACGCCTTCTGGAATTGAAGTTGGCAATCTCCACTTTACCGCTTCTGAATAATTTAACCCAGTGCTTCTCTCAGAAGCTGCCACAACCGAGACTTCAAACCATGGATGTCCATTTAACAATTGGATAAAGATTTGGCCAACTGAGCCCGTTGAGCCTAAAACTGCTATTTTTATCATTTTTTACCACCTCTAAGAGATTGGTTGATTAACTTTAGAGCGGTTTCCTTTTGCTTCCAACCCACAAATAGAAGAATACTGGAGGTGATTGTTAGGATGCCGAAGATGTTTATTTCATTTATTCGCAGAGTTTCTGATATTTTCCCTATTATGCCGGGAGTTTCCTCTAACCCTACACCACTAACTTTGATGAAGGCTAACTGCCCTCTAGTAGACATTGCAATTGTCTCCTTATGTTTGAGTACTGCTTCATGAATGTTCTCAAGAAGTAAATTTAAGTTCCTCCCTTCTGCGACGTACAAAATAATTGAGTTGTAATTCACAGATAAGCCCAACATTGACGTGTAAGCTTTAACCGTTTCGGCTAGCTCTTGGATGATGTTAGGTTTCTCGGAAATGCCGCTGCCCACCACTGTTATTGATGTTGCAGGAGATTGACTTGCTATAACTACATCAAGTTCGGTTGAAAACCCACCCGTGATTATAGTCCCACCTGCATTCAAATCGCCATGAGCATGGTTAATTACTCTAGCGTTAATTGATTGATCTTTGTATCTCAAAGCTTTTCTATGGATAAATTTTGTACCTGAATCTGCCATTCCCACCAACATGTGGACATCAACCTCCTCAAGCCTTTTTGGGTTTTGGATAACCTTTGGATCAGCAGACATAATTCCTTCAGCGTCGGTAACCAATACAACCTCATCTGCTCCTAACGCTTTAGCTAGAATAAACGCTGTTGCGTCACTTCCACCTCGTCCAATCGTGGTTATTTTTCCGTCAAGCGTTCGACCCACAAAACCCGCTATGACAGGTATAACGCCTTTTTCAACAAGCGGGAGTACGTTTTGTTGGATTTTTTCTATGCATTGTTTCTCGATCGGGTTTGCGTTAGTGAAATTATCATCTGTCATTATAGGCCAACTTGGATCTAATGGATCAAAGTAACGTGATTCCACGCCTTTTGCTTTCAAAGCCGCTGTGACTATTCTGATGCTGGTCCGTTCACCCATTGCTAAAATGTCGTCTAACTCTCCTTTCTCAACTTTCCCGCTAGAAGCATTCCTAGCTGCGTTAAGAAGTAAATCTGTTGTTTTCCCCATGGCTGAAACAACTACAACAATTTGCGTACCTTTTACAGCTTCTTTAGCTACCGCTGTAACAGCCCGTAACATGCGTTCATGATCGGCTAAGCTGGCTCCTCCATATTTCACCACGATTCGTTTGCGGTGCTTTATATCAGATTGTTTCATAACTAATCAAACCTCCAAAAGCCCATGAAGCTAAAATTGTTGCAAAAAATTCTTTTTAGCTGCTGGGCATTAAAAATAGCTAAAGCTATAGCTGTAGGCATAGAAAGTCGTTGAAGAAATTGTCATTTGAATCGCCGTTTTGTGTTTCATGTGTCCCAGAGCCTCATCTCTACAGAATTTCTTATCTTACATAAAAGAATTTCGCATGATAAATGTAGATGTACGATAAAGTTTAAAAACACTTCTTTCATTTTCTAGGGCTTAAGAGGAGATTGAACATGAAAGTGCTTGTTGTAGGAGGATATGGAGCTCAAGGCTCTGTTATATGCACCTATTTAGCAAGAAGACCCGACGTTTCTGGGATTGTTTGCGCTGGAAGAAACTTAGAGAAGGCGAAGAAACTTGTCGAGAGACTCAAAAGCGATAAGGTTACAGCGAAAAAACTTGATGCATCGAACTCAGGCGAGTTGACAAGTGCTGCGAAGGGAATGGACTTAGTTGTAAACGCAACTGTGCCCAAGTTCAACTTAATAATAATGGATGCAGCTTTGAAGGGCGGAGCCCGCTATCAAGATCTCGCATCAGGACCAACCGATATACCAATGGACCAATTCGTTTCAAAACAACTAGAACGAAACAAAAAATACGAAGATGCAGGATTAACTGCGCTGATAAACACGGGATCGTCCCCAGGAGTCGTAAACGTGGTAGCAAGACATGCCGCAGACAAACTTGACCAAGTGGATGAAATAAAGATAAGGTACACGGGCTTAATGGAAACTAAAGAGTTTATCTCGATTTGGTCGCCAGAAACGATGTGGGCTGATATGGCGGAAGAGCCGTTTCTTTTCGAAAATGGCAAATTGAAACGAATCCCACCCTTCAGTGGCCAAGAAGTGTACGTGTTCCCTGAGCCGTTTGGTCCCCAAACAGTTGTTCATCATCATCACGAGGAAGTTGTAACACTACCAAGATTCATAGGAAAAGGTTTGAAATACGTTGACTTTAAGATGGGTGACGCTGACATACTTACTACAAAGGCTATCTGGGAAATCGGTCTCTTAAACGACAAACCCATCAATGTTAAGGGAGTAAAAGTAGCTCCAAGAGACGTTTTACTCTCTGCAATTCCGCCTCCGCTTTCTATGGAGAGGGTGGAACAAAAAATCAAAGAAGGGATACTGGTTGACGCCGCTGAATGTGGGGTAATAGAGGTCACCGGTGAAAAAGCAGGCAAAAAGACACGTTACACTTATGAGTGGCCCACCTTAAACGTTCGCGAAGCCAACAAGATAATGCCAGTCTCAACTCAAGAGTCATACGCAACAGTGA
>CAYFTS010000003.1:0-12069 GCA_964346135.1 uncultured Candidatus Bathyarchaeia archaeon
GTGGCGGGCCCGAGGGGAATTGAACCCCTGACCTACGGGTTAAGAGCCTCAGCCCCGTATTCTGTGGTCCGCCGCTCTGCCTTGCTGAGCTACGGGCCCTGTTTATTCCAGACATTATAGTTCGCTTTAATAAATTTAGCCTCAAAAAAATTAAGCTCAACAAATGTGAATGATACTTAGACGAATGAAACTTCGAATTTTTTAAAAAAGTGAGAAAAAAAGTGTTTTTGTCATAGCATATCTTTAATGGCATCCGTGATAATAGTTATGCGATTCTTCGTTTTCCTCGTGTTCTTGATGCATCCATTCGTGGTGGCTTCTTTCCTGCGTCTGATTCATCATGCCCTCATATCCATTGTCCAATTCTTCCATAATCTCTTCGCATTCTTGGTGATCGAAATCCTCGCTTGTTTCTCTCTTCATTGTCTGCGGGTATGTCCAGTTCCCGGTTGAATGTGCGGATACTAAAGCCACAGAAGCAAGCACGATGGCTATGACAAAGATTGCGAAAAACTTCGCTAATCTTGCACGTTTAATCTATTTTCACCTCCGCTAACTTCCAAGAGAACTTGTGGATAGTATTCCTTAAGGGTTGTCTGTGAAACCGTTTCAAACCGTTTCTCATTCGTCGCTTCGTTTTCTTCCAGACATGAAAACGTTGTAGGTTTTGCCGACTCTTTCCCTCTGTATTATATTCATCTTGTCAAGGCTTGTCAGAATCCTTGAGAGTTTCGCTTTGCTCCAGTCCAACCTGAACCTCAGAGAGTCTTGAGTGACCTCGCCTGCTCGGGTAATCTCGTCAATAACGGCTTTTTCATCTTCAGACAGAGCCTTCTTGATGATTTTCAGTTCCTCTACTTCGCTCACTGGTTTGGCTCTCAACAGAAGTAAAGAAGCAATCAAGCCTATTCCTAACGCCAATGAAACAGCAACAAAGTTCATAGCTATAGTGGTTTGGTTAAAGCTCGTCATATGTCCCATCATATCCTCCCATGATTGCGGTTGATGAACAAACAAAGGACTCAAAAGTAGGATAGCCACAAAATAGGAAAAAACAATTACAAGAAGGACAACAATAATCTTAGTTACGATGTCGATGCCAGTCGCAGGCGTTTTGAGCTCTATTGTTTTCCTAAACATTGTCATCATACTTATCAAATTATCACAGATATTAATATCTTTAAAGTCTTGCTTTTATTCGAACAGTTTTTTCTGTTCTCATCAATTAGCTAAGCTTGTTTGGCATAGAACCCATAGAATAAATTATTTCTAAGTACCCCCTTTCCGTTGTTAAAAGGTGATGAAGATTGGCGGTGGGTAAACTAGTTTTCATTGGCTTAGGATTATGCGATGAAAAAGACTTGACGCTTCGCGGACTAGAAGAGATAAAACAAGCGAACAAAGTTTTCGCAGAGCTTTACACAAGTTTGATGACTGGATTTTCCATTCGGAAACTGGAGAAACTTGTTGGAAAGAAAATTTCAATTGTTTCAAGACACGCTCTAGAGGAGGAAGAAGGACAGATTATTTTGCAGGAGGCAGAGAAGAAAAGAGTAGCTCTGCTAGTTCCAGGAGACCCTTTAATTGCAACAACCCACGTAGACCTAAGGATTCGCGCAGAAAAGCTAGGAATAAAAACTCACGTCATACACGGAGCTTCCATAATTTCAGCGGCAATAGGGCTGTCTGGCTTGCAAAATTATAAGTACGGGAGAAACGTGACTATCCCCTTTCCTGAAGAGGGTTTCACTTCAGAAACTCCGTACAAAGTGATTATGGAAAACAAGAAAATGGGACTCCACACTCTCTGTTTCTTGGACATCAAGGCAGAGGAAGAAAAGTGCATGACTGTCAGAGATGGTTTAGAGGCGCTTTTAGCTACAGAAAACCGGAAGAGAAACAGAGTGATCACCTCAGACACGCTTGTCATAGGCATCGCAAGAGCTGGTGCAAGAGACTCCGCAGTCAAAGCGGGTTATGTAGAAGACGTGATTAAACATAACTTTGGAGCTCCTCCGCACACACTTGTTTTTCCAAGCAAACTTCATTTCATGGAGGCTGAGGCACTAGTCACTTTGGCAGGAGCACCTGAACAAATAAGGAAGAGACAAAAATGAAGAAGATAAGAGAACTGGTGTCCAAGTACATTCAAAAAACCGAACGAGTTTTAGCGGAAATTGAGATCACTCAAGGCTTAATGCGTGTAGATGATGAAAAAATCAAAAACGTTGTAGAACAAGCTAAAAGTTATTTGGAAGACGCTAAATATTACATGGAGAAAAAGGAGTTGGAACCCAGCTTAGCATCAGTCGCCTACTGTGAGGGACTGTTGGATGCTCTGCGACTGTTAGGAGGCGTGAATTTCTCGTGGTAGTTAGAAAGAGAAGGGTTGTGTTAGCATCAGGCAACTTTGATCTGTTACATCTAGGACACGTGAAGTATCTGGAAGAAGCTAAGGAAGCCGGAGGAGAAAACGCAAAACTCATAGTCATAGTAGCTAGAGACAGCACAATTAAGAAAATGAAAGGAAGGAAACCAGTGATGTCTGAAGACCAGCGAAGATCACTAGTAGAATCGCTGAAAGTAGTAGACGAAGCCATTTTAGGCTATGAGGAACTAGACATAGGTAAGGTTTTGGAAAAAATTAAACCTGACATAATCGCTGTGGGACACGACCAACACAACATAGAAGAGTCTGTGCGAAAAGCAGTAGCAGAAAAAAAACTTAACATTCAAGTTGTGAAAATTGGAAAATTTGGAAAGGAAGAACTAAACAGCTCCTCAAAAATAAAGAGAAAACTCATTGAATTGCATAATAGTTAGAAATTAACATTAACCCCGATGCTTTTCTTTTCTGCCAGAAAATGTTTATGGGAAGCTTAAAGACATTGCTTATGATAGTCTGAGTGATTGTTCATCTTTATTTGAAGTTCATAAAGGCTAACTACGAAAAGTAACAATTTCCTTTGTGATGTTAAATGGGAAAAGAAATACCTTTAATAGAAAAAATAAGAAGAGAGAAGACTGAGAGGAAAAAACAAATCATATCAGAATTTGAGAAGAAGGCACGCCCTCTTTGGGATTTACAAGAGAAATTGATGAACAAAATAAAGCCTCTCATTGAGGAAAGAGACAAACAATTGAGTGAACTTGACAACTTTATAAAAGAAGAATTTGTTAAGAAGTACAAAGAAATCGTTGGAAAACAAAAACAAACTTTTTCTAAGTTCATCCAAGAAGTAAAGAAGAGAGAGGTCAAAGAGGGAAAAGAACTAGATAAAGAAGAGATAAGATGGATAAATAAGGCAAGTGCTGAAGATTATCTCTTACATTGTTTTGAAAATCAACCGAGTGGTTACATTTTAGAATCGTTAGAGGATTTTGTCAATCATTTATCTTCTGAACAAGAAAAGAAAGAAGTCTTGCTGATCCTCTGGAAACTCAAACATTCATAGCTTTACAGTACACATATGGTAATAATGTTCAAACTCCCTTGCTTTTCACGGTAAAATAAGAATCTCCACCTTCATTTTGTTTCCGTCCTTCAGTTTCAGCTGGCTACGCAGAAAGATAGGCGCAATTATCTCCAATACAGAGGCATTGTAGTGGCTTCGCATGGCAAATATGACTGCTCCCTTTACTTTATTGTTTATTATGGCTGGGTAACATTTTACAGAGCCGAAGGTTCTAGTTTCGTCTTTAAACCCTTCGATTTCTATGCTAGGATACGTCTCGAGTTCACTTCTTGTTTTCATGTCGTATTCTGTAGTGAGTTTCAGGTTAAGGGTTCCAGGGTACGGGTCAAACCCGAGCTTTTCGATGAACTGTCTGCGATAGCCGTCTCGCGTCACGTAGTAGGCTCCTTCGCCAAGCCCAGTGAACACTACTCCCTCCAGTGTGACGGATGGTGGATATTCAGCTTCCATAATCAAGCGTAGGCTAGAGTGTAGTTTCTTCAGTTCTGCCATCCCTGAATCGGTGATTCTGATTAGGCAGCCTTCTGGCTTGATGTCTCTATTGATCCATCCTGTTTTTTCCAGTTGAATGAGGTAACGGGAGGCGGTTTGTTGGGAAGCCTTTATCCTTTCAGCTAGGTACTCTGTGGAAATCTTTATTGTTCGACGGCTTGCGCCCATTTCAGCTAGTTTATAGAGTACAAAGAAAAGTTTCCACAGCCGCGCGTCAACGCTCAAGAAGTTCATTTTGGTTGTCCTACGCTGTAGACGGATTATTTATTCTTAAAATTCTTTCCATGCTCCATAATTTGTGCTCATGCGTCCCGAACACAAAAAAGGGGGGAAGGCTATTTTTCCTTTGCTAGAGTCCAAATTGCTCTTATTGCAATTATGACAGCCGCTGGAGCTGCAAACGCCACTATGTAATTTAATATTCCTGTTGCCCAGTAGTACAACAGTCCATGGATTTTTTCAAGAGGCTTCCATACATCGCCACTTGCGGTGCCTAATCCAACTCTTGTTACCATTAAAGCGATTGAAGATATGAGGAATGGTGTAACTTCCTTTGTGGTTATGCTTACTAGTCCGACTATGATGCCTAGGATTAGCATGACCAGCGTGACGTAGGCGTTGATGTCTGCTACTGATGCGGCGGTCCAGCTTTTTTCAGCGTAAGCCATGTAACCTACTGCTAACCCTGCGATTACTGCTATTGCCACGAAAGCCATGAAAGCATATTGGGCTATTTCTTCTGTTGTCACCAATTTTTTTTCACCTTCAAGAAAAAGCCTTTTTTATGTTTCGTGGATTAAGGTTATTTTAGAATCTTTTTATAAGTTTTGTCATTAAAAGATAAAATTTGAAGCTACTGCACAGGATGAAAGTGTCTTAAGATATGTTGTTTAGATGTGTAAGTGTTGTTTGTTTACAGGCTTGACGATAAAGCGGGTGTTATGGTGCGGGGGACGGGACTTGAACCCGCGCAGGCCTACGCCAACAGGTCCTAAGCCTGTCTCCTTTGACCAGACTCGGACACCCCCGCTCACAATCATGTAGAAGATAAATCTAAATTAAACATTTCTAAAGATGCCTTCAACAAAATCCTTTAAACTTCGAAAACTCTAAAACCTATATCCAAAAGCCTCGGTGGCCTAGCTGGTTAGGGCATCGCCTTGGTATGGTTCAAAAAGGCGGAAGTCGCGGGCTCAAATCCCGCCCGAGGCTCCACATTCTTCAAACTTATATACCACAAAAGAGCAAACCATGATGGCGACGAGGGAGTTAACGTGGTTTTGGGGGCTGAGCTCTGGCCGTACATAATCATTACGGTGGCGGCGTTTTCGGTGGTTTTATTCTTGCTTTTCGCCATGAGGGGAAGAAGCAGAGAAAAGAAGCCTTTAGTAGAGTTGAAACCACCAGAAAAGTTGCCCTTCAAGATAGAGCGCACTGTGACCTCTGAAGAGACCAAGAAAGCTAAGAAGAAACTTAAAACGTTGGATATTGAAAGAGAGGTTCTCAGTTATGCTATTCGCTATTTTTACGAGGCGCAGGCTGAAGGAAAGATAAGTGAGGAAGAAAGGGAACGTCTAGCGCGCAAATACAAGGAGAGGATGATGAAAATTAAAGATGTTATTTCAAAAAGCGAGGCGGTGGTGGCTTTGCACGAGTTGGAAATTATGCAGGAGGATCTTGTCAAGATGTTTAGTGACCGTTTCGATGAGGTTAACAGAAAAATCGGTGAGTTAAGATCACATGTCGAAGTTGAGCCGCCAGTAGAAATGCCTGTTCCAACGCCAGCGCCGCCAAAGGCTGCGTCTCCTACTAAAGGGACGAAGAAAGTTCGTAAGCGCCCGCCTCCGAAGAAAACTGAGGCTGAGAAGAGAATTGAGGAGATCAAAGCTGAAGTGGAGAAAGTTTTGGATAGGCTAGGGCAAATCGAGGTTGAAGGGTGAAAGCGTGAGTTGGAGAGAAGGCGCCAAAAAGAGGGCGGCTTTGGAAGCGGTTAAACATGTTCGTGAAGGCTTCCTCGTCGGGTTGGGCAGTGGAACCACAATTGCTTATGCTATCCAAGAGATTGGAAAGAAAATCAGACAAGGCTTGCAGGTTTTAGGAGTACCAACTTCTCATCAAGCTTTGATGTTGGCAGTCAGTTGCGATATCCCTTTGACAACATTAGATGAGCACCCTAAGCTAGACGTAGCGATTGATGGGGCTGATCAGGTTGATGGAGAGTTGAATTTGATTAAAGGCATGGGTGGGGCGTTGATGAGAGAAAAAGTTGTTGCTTCTGCGGCTAAGCAGTTTGTGGTAGTGGCGGATGAAACGAAGTTGGTGGAGAAATTGGGGACTAATCAGCCTATACCTGTGGAGGTTTTGCCTTTTGCGTTGTCAACTGTTGTGGCGAGGGTGGAGGATTTGGGTGGAAAGGCTGTTTTGCGAGAGGGGAAGAGGAAGGTTGGGCCTGTGGTTACGGATAATGGGAATTTCATTTTGGATGTTAAGTTTGGAGCAGTTGATGATTTGACTAAATTAGATGTTGCAGTTAAGTCTATTCCTGGTGTTCTTGAAACTGGGTTGTTTTTGGGAATGGCGGATGTTGTTTATTTGGGTAAGCAGGATGGCGTTGTGAGGTTGAAGAGGAAGTAGTCATGTCCGTAGATAGACCTCGATATTTTTTTAACATAGGTTAACTTATTTCGAATTACTGTTCGTGTGCGCCAGCCTATGTAGAACCCACCACATCACTTATGGGAGACTTAAAACATTTTAAATCATTAGTTACGTTCAGGGTGGAAGTTATGACAGACACTCCATTAATTTTTCTTGGCGCAGGAGCCTCAGCGCCTTTTGATGTCCCTACGATGAAGGAAATGGTTGTTCTTTTTGAAAAAGAACTAACCGAGCATGGAGAAGATAAACAAATTGACAGCTGGAAGGATGTAAAATCAAAATTGGAAAGAGCCTATGGCGTAGGCAATGTTGACATAGAGCATATGCTGACTTTCTTTTTTTCTCCCTTTATCAATCCCTCTCGTTTACCTCCAAATGTCATATACCATGGAAATTATTCAAGGGATTTAGTTAATCTTGTCGATCCACAGACGGCGGGATCAATTGTGGATCGTATTAAGATGTTTATATATGAGTGTTGTGACAACCCAAAACGCAATGATATATTCCCAATTTATTCAAAGCTCTGGAATTTAATAGCTAGAGTGAACGTGCGCCCTCCAAAACAGGTGAATGTTCATGAATTCTATAGGCGGCCAGAGCTCGAGGTATTCACGACGAACTACGATAGATGTTTTGAAATTTTTTTGCGATGGTGCGAGAACTAAGTTTCGATCTAGTAAAGAGATAATTTTAGATGTTGGGATTGTTAGGAGATATTACAGCCCAGACTATTACCATAATTATCCACGTTTGTATAAACTGCATGGTTCAATCCAAAGATACCTTACGAAAACAAGACGAGTTAGAGAATATGATGGTTTGAGAAAGAAGGGTGATCCTGTTGATGGTGATGAAGTGGTGAAAGAATGGATGATATGGCCGCTAACGGGTAAATATATCTATCAATATCCATATTCCAAATTAATGGACATGTTTCGAAAAGCGTTATATGAAAGAAGAATATGGCTTTTTGTAGGATTTTCCTTCAGAGATGAAGGTATTAATCTAATATTGAAGAACATCAACGACCATCTTGAAGACCAAAATAGAAGAGTGTAAAATGTACAGAACAAAAAACTCATATTGATTGATCGTTCTGCGGACAAGAAAAAAGACCTATTTAAACAATATAACATGATCCAGTTTTGGCCAATCACTGGAGAATTTGGGAAAGATGAAACTTTTGATAAAATTAGGGAAGATGCACAAATGCATGGTCTGTTTGGGTGATAAATAGTTAAATTTGTGCTGTGTAATGTTATTGGGTGTAGCCGGGGTAGCCTAGCCTGGTTTGGGCGCCAGACTCATAATCTGGAGAGCAAAAAATAATGGGGCCATGCCCAGAAGTCGCGAGTTCGAATCCCGCCCCCGGCACCAAATTTTGTCCAGTGGAACACTTGTTTTTCGCAGATTTCTGCCCAAAATCTCTCCGAATTTCAGAGTTTTCAGTTTTTACGACTTCCTGCAACCTTATTCATTCATATCCTTGATTAGAACGTGCTCTTTTAGTAAAAATAATATCTAATTAGTCGCATTTCAAGTTTGCTGGTATGTTCCCTTAAGGAGGATTGCGTTCTTCTACTTTTCTAAAGACACCGTAAAAAATCACTGTGGAAACGCTGTATAATGACGCACATATGTAAAGTGTCATGTCTAGGAAGATGTTGTCCATGATGTAGCCTGCAATTGGACGTGGAAGGGCATTGCCAATATTCCACAGAGCCCAAACGAAACTATTTCCAGAAGCACGTTCTTCCCTCTTCAATAGACCCATGAAGAAAGATGAAAAAGCCGGACCAGTCATATTCATCAAGATTACCCGTATCAAATACAATATGGATGCAATTGTGAAGTCAGGTGAAACTGAAATCAAAAGCAGAGCCAAAATTGATGTCGCTTGCGAATAAACAATAGTCCCTACATTACCTATTTTTTCAGACAACTTCGGGACAATTAGAAAGGCAATAGCCATCCCTATCTGCGAAATAGCGAAAACAACTCCGATTTCTGCAAGATTAACACTAAATTTTAGCTTGAAATAATACGAAAACCACGGTATCATGAAACCAGCTCCAAGTCCTATGAGGGCCTGTGTTAAAGCAACCCACGACACAACTCTCCAAGAGGTTATGTTCAGCCATTTTAACTCTGCTAAGGGTCTTTTCACTTCTTTGACAGGAATCAAAGGAAACAAAGAGACAAAAGCCACAACCGCTGCTGCAAGATACATAACCCGAATAGACTGAGGATAATCCATTCCGTAGATCGTTGTCAAAAAATCTGGAACCGCACCCATAATATAGCCAACAACAGCGCCAATTGCAAATCCAAAAGAAGACAAACCAAAAGCGTAAGACCTCTGCTTCTCCGAAGTTTTATCAGACAAAAATGCTCCACTCGTTCCCCAAGACATCGCCCAAGAAAGCCCTTTAATCAACTCCAAAATTCCAAACAAGACAATATCCGTTACAAAGAAATACATACCCAAAGAAAATGCAGAAAATGCTGCGCTAACCAAAAGAAAGGGTTTTCTTCCATAACGATCAGCCAAAATTCCAAAGGGAATCATTAGAATGGCAGAAGAAAGAGAGGAAATCAACATTAAAGTGCCAATAATTTCGCCAGGCTGACCCAATATGCCTAAATAGGGAGCATATGTAACATCCAGAAAACCGAAAGTGACAGACCATATGGAACTTGATAAAATTAACAGTTTTGCATCTCTTCCCAAACCTGAATAACAAAGATAAAAACCCCTAACTCTACGAAACATCCGCATCAGAGAAACCAGGGGACTCACGAGCGACATGTCTCCTCAGCCACTTTGAAGTTTTTCAGAATTAAATGGTTATGAATATTAAGGTTTTATGACATGCGCTCGTACAGCAGCGGCATCAACAAAATGTCAATAAACAGAGAGGCTGACTAACGCACGAAGTGCGCGCATGTAAAGGGTTACTTTCTATTTTTCCTATGTTTCGCAGGAAGTTCAGTTTTCTTTTTCTGTTTTCTTTGCATTTTCTTCGCTCTTTTCATCTGTCTATGTTGTTCGCGACCTGCAGCTTTCGCTTTTTTGCTTTGTCTAGCCACATTTAGACCTCCATTTTATGGCGCATGGAAGTGTGATGCTTACTAAAAAACATTGCTGTTGTCATGAATCATGTAGTCGAGAAATGCGTCCTTGAATAGATAAGTTGACTAGAGCGCTAAACGCTCGCTGGCAATGCTAAGAGATTGACTTTTTTGCGCGCACCAGTGAAGATTTTACTTAAAACTAGTTTGATTACTGTATCCTAACAGAATACTACGGCAAAACAGCGATCTGAAAACCCAAAACAGAAACCCTCTCTTTCCTTCGCGGGTGTAATATACAATGTATTTGTTGTCGTAGTAATCTTCCTCATAATCAAATTCAACACCAAATTTTTAAAAGCCCCAACACAACTCGAAAGGATATAGAATAAAGCCCCGGTGGCTCAGCGGCTAGAGCAACGGCCTTGTATTCAAATAAGGAAAGCCGTAGGTCGCGGGTTCAAATCCCGCTCGGGGCTCCACCAAGCTTCCAAAACCTTTATTGAATCGTGCATGTAAAGCGAATAGCAGCAACACGCGAACTTTACCTTAGGAGAAGATTAAGATGTCGGAAGGCAAAGAACTTGAAAGGATACGGATAAAAAAGATGAAGGAAATGATGAAAAGGAAAAAGCAAACGAAAGGCGTAACTCCTCTAAACTCTTCCAACTTCGAAGAATTCATCAAAAATGCTAGTGTACCCGTCATAGTTGATTTTTGGGCCGCATGGTGCATGCCATGCAAAATTATGGCTCCAGTTATGGAAGAGTTGGCAGATGATTACGGTGAAAAAGTAATATTCGCGAAGTTAAACATCGATGAAAACTTAGAAGTCGCTAACCGCTACAACGTGATGAGCATACCATTATTCATAATATTCAAACAAGGACGCCCAGTCGAAAGAATAATCGGAGCAGTAGGACGTGGGCCACTAGAGGAAGCTTTGAAGAAACAGCTTTAGATGTTACAAAATGAAAGAAGAATTAATCAACAAATTTCTTGAAAAAACAAACATATTCGCTGTGGTGGGAGCCAGTAGAGACCCCGAGAAATATGGTCACCAAGTGTACAAAGACTTGAAAGAAGCAGGATACAAAGTGTATCCAGTAAACCCGAATGCAAAAGAAATCTTAGGTGACAAATGCTATTCAGATCTCAAGGACTTACCAACAAAACCAGACGTTGCCAACATCGTAGTTCCGCCGAAAGTTACAGAGAAAACAGTTGAGACATGCAAGATACTGGGAATCACAAAGGTGTGGATGCAACCCGGCTCAGAATCTAAAAACGCAATTGAGTTTTGCCACGAAAACGACATCGACGTCGTGTACGGAGCGTGCGTCATGGTTGAACGCAGAGCTAGAACGTAAAAAATGCTGAAAGCGTTTGTGTCAACGTGGAAGTCTAAGGGGTTTTTGTCTTCTGGAAACGTTTAAATATGACTTATGTCATAGAACATCTGGAAGGTCATAACGCCGTTATAAGCCCCGAAACTGTTGAGGCTCGCAAAAAATCTCTTTCGGAAGAATTTTTGAACCTTCCCCTCCAACTCCTTCGACAACCTCAACAGCGGGAAAACACCTTAATTATTCGCATTTTAGATTATGCAAGTTCAATCTTTATTAATGAAAAACGTTTTAGAACGTGAACAGGGGCTGTCGGCTAGTTTGGTCTAGGCTCCGAGACTTGGGCTCTCGGGACCCTGGTTCAAATCCGGGCAGCCCCACCAAGCCGCCTATAAGAGCATCTTCAGCAAATCAGCTTTTGTCACAATGCCAGTAACCTTCCCTTTTTTCGACACCAACACTGCTGGATAAACCTGAAGAAGACCTGAAATCAACGATAACGGAGCATCTTCCCCAACCTGTGGAAAAGCTTCGTTCATCACCTCTTCAACGAACAACAAAGATATTTGGCTCAAGTCTCTACCAGCTGAAACTTGGCTTAAAATCGTCTTTTCTGATATGCTTCCAACAGCGTGTTCTCCATCAAAGACTGGAAGTTGAGAGTAGCCATGTTCCATCATTAAACGCACAGCTTTGGAAACTTTATCATTTTTCTGAACGCTCACAACTTTACTGTGAACTATTTCCCGAGCGTGAACCTCCATTTTCATCTCTAGCTGGTTCAACACGTCAATTATAGCTTTAACCTTGGTATAAGACGGATCAGTCTTTCCAGATTCCAACTTAGCAATCAGAGACTGACTTACACCTGACAACTCCGCCAATTTTTTCTGCGTTAGACCCAGCATTTTCCTCTTTCGAGCAATTTCTTCAAGGGAAAGTAGCATAGTTTAAACTTGTTTGCAGAGTCATATATTCTTTTTGGAATAAAATTTTCAGAAAAATATTAATTGTGGAATTCC
>CAYFTS010000004.1:0-5207 GCA_964346135.1 uncultured Candidatus Bathyarchaeia archaeon
TCGTTAAAGCGAGGAGACAATGTCATCGCCGTGATGGCCATAGCCGACGCGGCTAGAATAATCATAATTGAAGAAGCTAAAATTGTGTCGATGGAAGAAGCTGGCATCTATAAAACCCCAGTCAGAAAGCTTGACATGAAATTCTGAGAAAACATGATTGCCAAAAGAGACGTAACTGCAAGTAGCGCTGAATATTTGAAGCCTGCTGCGAAAGAGCCTTCGCTAATTTTGCCCATAAAAAAGCCAGACAGCCAACCTTGAAAGATTATTCCAACAGAAAAAATATTCACTTGCGATTGTATTGTTAGGAAAGGTGTTTCAGCCATGCCGGGGAAGGATATACCGGTGAGAATGCTGATCATGGATATTGTGGTGAGAGCCATCAGAATGCTCCAAATAAAAGACAAAATAATGTATGGCTTAAGCATGGCACGTTTATCTTTCTCAATATCTCGGTCTTTCTCGCTATATTCTGACAGAATTTCGAGAGCAGTTGGAGAACCACCTCCAACCTCTATGCTTTCAACCAAAATTAAAAAGTCAACAAGCACTGGCCAGCTTTGAATCTCGCTTCTTATGCTTCCAAAAATTTTTCTGAGAGAGACGCCCCACTCGATCTGATCCCTAATTAGTCTTACATATTCGGAAAAACTTCCATATCCCTTCCTTTTTGATGCGTGTATAATGCTCTTTTCAGGTGAAAGCCCAGTCTTTCTAGCCTCAGTCACATCACGGAGGAAACTTGGCATCGCCTCTTCAGCTGTGAAGTTTGTCTTAGCAATTTTATGGTAACTTATTGCTGCGGGTATAGAGGTTATCACGAGGCAAATGGTTATCAAGGTTGGCAAAGGTAATGATTCGGTTATGAATCCGATCTGAGGTATAAGAGTAACTACCATAAACAAGGTTGCAGTACCGATTGCTGGAACCACCGCCTTATAATATGGTCCTTTGATTGCAATTAGACTACCTTTCTGCATGCTATGTGCAGCTGCCATGAATAGAAGAGAAAGGAGGGGCATGGCAAAGAAGATTAAAATATACATGTCTTGTGGAGTGCTTGGTGTAGCGCCAATTTCTAAAGCAAAGGAAGTTGAATATACCACTACAAAAAGGAGGTAAATGCACAGAGTTACGATTAACATAACTGAATAAACTTCAACTAATGTTCCTAATTTTTCGATGGAACGAGCTGCAGCTGCTTTTCGTGCCTCAAAAATGGAGCGCAACTTACTGTTCAGAAAACTCACCAGATTGCCTCCACTTTTTACCGCTGAAACATATCCTGCTAAAAAATCACGATACGGTTTTGATTTTGTTTCCTCAGCTTTTTTATACATGACAGTAAGCGTATCGTACCCTAGAACTTCAACCTGCCTAACCACGTCTTTTGCTTCTTTCTGAATAGTTGGAAGGAGATTCATGGATCGCATTTTTTTCCAGCCTTCATACAACGTGACTCCGCTCGCTGCCATTACTGTGAACATTATTGCAGCGAAGGGAAGTTCACGTTCAATTTGACCAGACTCTTTTATTCCTAAAAAGTCGAAAAAACGCCTAATTCCGTTTGGTATGTTAAAAGATGCCAATATCTCACCAACTAAAATTTTTCAGAAAACTTTTCAGATTGGAAATGGGAGCCATGATAATATTTGCTCAACGCATCGTTGAGACTATGGTAGTCGCGTATGTTCTGTTCTACCAGCGACCGCAACATCTTTTTGCGGTTTTCCAGCTCGCGCATTAACCTTTTCATGGATATATTGAGGTTTTTCGCAATTTTCTTGAGCAAAAAACTATTTTCCAAGTCCTCTTGAAAAGTGTCAGAAGAAGCATTCCAACTAAAAATGTCATGAATTGTATTCACGTCTTTTATCTCAGACACGCGAACAAATTTTCTACTTGACAACAGCCTTCCAGACTGATCGAAGATAGGTGATCTGACATGTTTCACTACAATTGCACAATTCATTAGCGGAATGATTGCAGAAACAATGTTCATTGGTGGTTGAGTGAGCCTTTTAATTGCTGTTTCCACATCCTCAGCATGGACCGTGCATAATCCACCATGTCCTGTGGCAAGCGCTTGAAAGAGAACAAAGGCTTCTTCTCCACGGATTTCGCCTACGATTATTAGGTCTGGACGATGTCGCACAGCTGATTTGATTAGGTCAAATAATGGGATTTCGCCTTCACTTTCGATTCCGAAACCCGAGCGGGAGATTGTTGAAACCCAATTTTCGTGAGGTAAGTTTATTTCAGCTACCTCTTCCACTGAAATTATTTTATAGTTGGGACGAGTTAAACAAGCAATTGCATTCAACGCTGTTGTTTTACCTGCACCTGTAGCTCCCATTATCATTAAAGACAATTTGTTTTCCACAAGCAGCCAGAGATACGCAGCTATGCTTTCATCTATTGTTTCATTTTTGATCAAGTCGATTACTGTGAACGGGTCTTCACGGAACTTTCTTATGGTGAAACTTGTACCTGCAGGCGTAACTTCTCTTCCATACGTCACTGCTAGACGATGCTTACCCGGCAAAGTGACATCCACGATGGGAAAAGCGATGCTGACGTGTTTCCCGGACTTATGAACTATTTTCATCACAAAGTCTTCTAATTCTTCTTCATCTCTGAAAAACACGTTGGTTTTGATGTTCTCGTATCTTCTGTGCCACAGGAAAATGGGCCTATTTACGCCGCTGCAGCTGATGTCTTCTGCGTATTGGTCAAACATTAGTGGATCTATCTTTCCATATCCAGCGATGTCGCGCTCAAGATAATATAGTATTTTTTTGGTTCCTATGGCTGGAATCTCTCTGAGTATTTTCGGATGATTATGGGTTATTTCGGGTAATTGTTTGTGAAAAGATTGGATTAAGGTTTCTTCGCCTTCAGGAGCTCTCAGCTCGTAATCTAAGACGTTTTTCATTCTAGCATATGCTTCTCTTTCCTTTCGAGTTAGGAGAAGTTCATCGACAATGTATAGGTGCTCTGCCGTGTCTTCGCTTTGAACTATGTAAGCGTAAGAAAAAGGAGGCTTCAGAGGATATGTTTCTACTTCGGAATATCCTTCGGGGACAGTTCTTTGTTTTATATCTAGACGCGCCATCAAATCTTCTTCTAATACAAATTCATCTACCTTTTCTTTTCGTTTATCACCATGTTTCTGAGTTTTAAGTTTCATTTGGCTTTTAATCCTCCTGAGATCCCAGATTGAGTTGGGGAATTGAACTGTTCATGTAGCATTCTAACAGTGCGGGGCCATATCCGCTAACGTAATAGCCTAAGGTTGATGGTTTTCTTGGAAAGAACACCTTGTATGTTGTTCCGCTTTCTCCGATAAGTCCTAAGGCGCCTTCTAACCAAGCGTTTGATGTGTCATTTTGAACTTGTATCCAGTATTGTCGATGACCAATACTTGAAGGTAGTTGGACAACAATGCTTACGGTTGTGTTGGTCGTGATGGCTAGTGTCAAAAGTTCGCTTCCTTTTGCAACTACGTGGTCAAGTATGTTTTTGAGTTGCTCAATTTCAGGTATAGCTCGCAAAGTACTTGTGTAATAACTAAATGCTCCCACAAGAAGTGTGCTAACAGCCAAGAGAGCGACGAAAGAGTAGAGGTAATTAGAAGCTATTGACGGCAATCTTAGTTACACCTCGGTCTGTTGTAACTGAACTTTACAGGTTACTATTTCCAAATTTACTAAGGCTCCTTCTGCACTACTTGAGATTGGAAGTGAAACCTCACCATCAACGCCGTCAAGGATGACCTTAACAGATAGAGAAGTGATCGGATACGAGAAATTGTAGCTTCGCAGAGTGGATGTAACATTTACACAGTTGATTCTAAGGTAGAAGCTTCCTTGAAACGTGAGACTCTGAGACGAGTTGAGGTTGAGAATGTAAATTCGCAAATTGTTTAAGGGCTTTCCATCACTTGATCCGATCTCAGTGGATGAAGCTAGAGGGCGGTAAGACAGCGTTATCTCTGGTGATTCTGTGCCCTCAGACTCGTAAAGTTGGGTCATCGTTGACGTGCTTTGATTAACTACGACCCTGTTGTCACCTTCTAAGAATACAGTGCTGAACATGGATTCTGACGACGGTAATTCGTAGACTGCTTTGCCGACTGAACTGTTGAAAACGACATCGTAAAATGAATTGTCAGTAACGTTTATGAGGAGGCTTTTTGCCGCTGGTTCCACCACGAAGTTGCCACCGTAATCATCGAAAGAGTGGACTTTCGAAGAGCCGGGAGACCAGGCGACAGATGCAATAGAATTTTCGAGAGAGAACATGTTTTGTTTTGCTGCTGAGACTTTTAGTAGCTGGCTTCTACTGTTTACTCGGCTGACCGCGAAGTAATACGTTAACGAAATGATGAAGGAAAGGGAAACAAATAATATCAAAAATGTAACTGGAATTGCCATTCCTTTTTTTGATAGCCAAAATGTTGAGAACGCTTTCTGCAAATTCTTAGAACTCACTTTATTCTTTTCTTGTCCAGAAAAAGAGATAGAAGATGCAATGGAGGCATTTGGTCTCCTGTTCTTTAAAAAGCGTCTCATATCGACTTTTCTCCTCCGCAAAAGTTCTTTTGAGTAAAAATAAGATGATTTGTGCGTATTTGTGTGCTACACACGAATATGCGCTGTTCTCTTAGAATGAATTGTCTAAATTAAAAAAATGAAAAAAAGAAGGGAGAGTTTAGCTGGTGTATTCGACGTTTGTTTCTTTTGAGTACATTGCGTTAGCGCTGTGAATGGTTACACGAGTGGTAACGCCTATGTCGCTAACCGTTATGCTATCAGGCGAATCAATGTAGATGACCATTGTGCTGCCCGATGGGACAGCTATGTCATCAGAAGCTTGAGTGAACGTTCTAGCCGATCCTTGAACGGTGATAGTTGCAGTGCTGCCATTCAATGGGTCGCTTGTAACCGCCAGATCAGTTGACACTGTTACGGTTGCTTCCCAATAGTAAACGCTCGTCCAAGCTGAATTTTGGTCGCGCACTGTTATCTTGTCCAGCAGAACATCTCTTCCACCAACGTTTGTTAAAACAAACGCTGCCTGAGCCTCCGAAGAATTGGCCCAAATGTGTACTTTTGTTATCTTTAGGTCTTCTGACTCTAGTCTAGTTGTAGTAATGTTGATGGCGTAGTAGGTGACGACGGTTGCTAGCAAAACTGAAACCACTA
>CAYFTS010000005.1:0-10672 GCA_964346135.1 uncultured Candidatus Bathyarchaeia archaeon
CCAATCGAAGTTAGATGGATCAACTTTCCATGCTGTTGGTTTGTCAGCAAGGCCCCAAGCATTAAACTGGTGCCATGGGAGCATCGAAATACCCCAGCCATGGGCAAAGTATCCAGCTAAGTCGTATCTTAGGTTGTAAGTGATGACGTCAACTGTGGTCGCATCGACGACCCTAGTCTCCACTATTATGCCTACGTAATCGGCGCGCGCGCCACTTCCAGCCTTCTTGTCGATGAGGGAGTTGAGGGTGAACGCCACGTCTGTTGCGTTGAAGAGAACACCGTCGCTCCAGTAGATGCCCGGCCTTATGGGTATCCTCGCAACCGCGTAATCTGGATACAAGGCTTCTGGATAATCCGCTGGGTACAGCGCTGATGCTTCATACCACGTTGGATAGTCAGCAGCCAAGGATGGGTAAGTATGACTCATGTTCTCACCCTCATTCCTGTAAAGCATTTCCATCTTCATGACGTTCATTGCCTCCTCGGTGTAGGTCAATGTATAGTAGGGATGCCAAGCGTAGATGGGCTCAGCGGCAGCCCATATGAGCGTGTCGCTTCCTACCTCCACACGTGCGGGATGGTCACCCGAGAGGACTAGTGCATTCCACGCAACTGGGTCAACTCTCAGGTTCCTCGAACCATAAAGCCATGCGGTGTCATCGTAGCCATCAAGGAAGGCAGCCCGTCCTGTCATTATTTCAGCGTAATAATTGGTTGCCGCAGGTGGGTTGTGCATGAACTCGTCCTGCCAGAACCCCATGTCACTTTTATACTTCACTGGATCAAGTGTTGCCAATGCTCGATTATATAAGAAGTCGGCTTCCTCACTTATCCAAGGAAAGACGTTCCATTCAGGTACATGATCTCCGAGCACTATTTCATCCAACCAGATGTGGCTGGTGGGATTAAGCCACCATTCCCGAATGGCGAGGTCCCATCCTTCCCGTGTCACAGGATTGCCATCCGTGTCGCCTGGTATTTCCCAGTCATCATAGAAAATGGCATCGAACGTAAATGCATCCATCGTTTCGATTTTTATGTCGATGTTTAAGACGTTTTTGAGTTCCGTCTTGATTGCGTCCCATACAGCATGATAGCCACCATAGTATCCCCAAAAGGGATCGCTGGTACGAATACCCCACAATGTAGTCAACGGAAACGGCGGCTGCGCCTGCACAATTGTTGGTAGTAAGCCTGCTGCAAATGAACTAATTATCATCAGACACGTCAGCGTAGCCAATATAGATTTTCGATTCATTGTTTTTTCCTTCTTTTTCCTTTCTCTTAATTTTTTGATAAGGGAAAAACGTATAGTTTCCCCTATACAGCATTTCTTAATTAACCTCACAAATTTAAACTTTGTTCTAAAAAGTTATAGAACAAACCTCTATCGTTATACACAAGCGCCAAACAAGACGCCTGAATTGAAAATGAGTGTCCTCTATCTTAATATACATTACTATCTTCTATAAAACATCACTGAAGTCGATATACAACAAAAAATAGACAGAACGTTGTTTTGTTTATCCAATAGCCGCATACTGCTTCCTGCTTTTCGACCGCTCATATATTCCATAAATTGCTGTTGCTATTATTGCAGGTATCCAGAAAAGATACATGGAAAAGAACAAAATATTGTCCGCAATGATAAACGAAATATCACTGGCTCCGTAATACATCATTAGACTTGATGCAATCAAGGTTAACCATAATATGCCGTAACAAACTAGGAAAGACAAAATCCCGCTCCGAAAGAAGAAATTGAACAAATTCCAGCTAAATGATTCCTCAAGAAGTTTTTTGTTAATCCAGTAACCGAGCATCGCACCTACAAGGTTAATCAACAAGAAAAACGAGAAACCGTATACAGCAATGTTTTGAGAGGAGATAGACAATATTTCCATCCCGAAGAAATTGATATTGTAACCAGTAACGCTGTATGCATGGGCTGCCATGCGCGTGTGTGTCGCGGTTGAGAAAAATGGAAAGGAAACTATCCAAAACGGATATAACACGAGCAACCAAAGCCAAAGCATGTATATAAATGTGGAAAGAAAAGACGCTACAATTATGAAACCAGTCATTAACAGCACATAACTTACACGTTCATGTTCGAGAATGTTTGACAAACGAAACGACAAATACATTGAAAGTAGCATTGACCTTCAATAACTCTAGATAAAAGAAGATAGTGATAAGTCTTATTACTCATATTTCATTTTAAGTTGCATCAAAAATTAAGAGGAAATACTCTATTGGTTCGGATATAACCTTTCCGCATTTCTCATATTTTACAGTTTAGAAGAGATAGAATAGACAAGGTTCAAACCTTTTTCAACGACACAAATTTGCATCCTCGTTGATAGATAGACCTATAGACATTTTTCAACAGAGGTACAGCATTCCACAAGAAGATTTCACAGATATTCACAATACATCACAAAGCACAAGGTTAATATCGAACGCACCTTGTTCAATCCGTCTCTTTAAGACAACCTTAATTCAAGATTTTCCATGCAGGTTTTAACTTCCTACCTTTACAATGCGGACCACCGTGGCCGATACAACAATTATGACTACGATGGCTATTATTCATAAAGTTCCCATATTCTAAAAATATTTGTGTGCGCGTCAATTTCAAAAACGGCTCACGGAAGAACTCAACACCAGCTACTGCTGGGCATGTATCAAAGTATGCTCGCTTCTAACTTGTAAATAACAACATAATGGATTCAACATGGAAAATTATGCGCGCGCGCGCCTTCACACATCCTTGTAGTTGCACGTTTTCTTTGTCTTTCAAAAATGAAACTAATCCCCAATGGAAAAACAATCTTTATATCAAAGATATTGACTTTTAGTAAAATTCTCGTTTAGAGAGGACTAACCATGATACTAACTGAAAAAAAGCCAATAGAAGAAATAAAAGAGAGCCTAACGAACAACAAAAAAGTTTTCATCTTAGGCTGCGGAACCTGCGCAACACTCGCCCAGACCGGCGACGAAGAACAAGTCAAAGAAATGGCACAGCTCCTGAGTGACAAAGAGATAGTTGGAACAATAGTCGTTGAAACTCCTTGCGACAAGAGACTGTTAAAGCGTAATCTTAGAGCTATGTCGGCGTCTCTAAACGTTGCTGACGCAGTTCTCATGTTGTCTTGTGGGGTGGGCGTCCAAACACTCGCTGAACTAACCGGAAAAATCGTTTTGCCTGGCCTCAACACCAAATTCATAGGCATGACCGAACATATAGGAGAGTTTTATCAGCGTTGCCTAGCCTGCGGTAATTGTATCCTCGCCATAACCGGAGGCATCTGCCCCATTTCAAGATGCCCAAAAGGACTCCTTAATGGGCCTTGTGCGGGGCACATGGATGGAAAGTGTGAAGTAGACCGTGAAAAGGACTGTGCTTGGGTACTGATTTATAAGCGGATGAAAGATCTCGGGCAGTTGGACAAGTTTAGAGAATTCAGAAAACCGAGAAACTACCAGATTTCAACAGCGCCTCAACAGATTGTTTGGAGTAGTTCAGAATGAGTTTTGTTAGTTCTTTGGAAAAAAGTTTGGCGACATCCAAGTTTACAATTACCGGTGAGTTAACTCCGCCCAAAAGCGCGAGCATCGAAGACGTTCTAGATGGAGCTAAATTGATCAAAGACGATGTAGTGGCTACAAACGTAACTGACAATCCCACTAGCCGCGTTGTTATGAGCACCCTCGCAACATGTCATCTGATAGAGAAACAGGCTGGTCTCGAAACAATTTATCAAATAACCTGTCGAGATAGAAACAGACTAGCTTTGCAGTCAGACATATTAGCAGCGAATGCCTTGGGAATCAAAAACGTTCTAGTCCTAACAGGCGACTACATAACAATGGGTGATCATCCGGAAGCCAAACCAGTGTTTGATCTTGACTCTGTTCAGCTTCTATATGTCATAAACAGGATGCAGGAAGAAGGGGTAGATTTAGCTGGGAAGAAACTGAAGACTTCTCCGAAATTGTTTGTTGGCGCTGCTGTAAATCCAGGCATTGACCCTATTGAGCCGGAAATCATTAGGTTGGAGAAGAAAGTTGCTTTGGGCGCCAAGTTTGCGCAGAGCCAGTGCCTTTATGACCCCAGCGTCTTAGAGAAGTTCATGGATCAGATTTCTCATTTGGATGTTAAGATTTTGGTGGGAATCACGCCGTTGCTGTCTGCGGGTATGGCGAAGTGGATGGTTAAAAACTGTCCTGGAGTGATTATTTCTGATGAGATGATCAAACGATTGAAGGGAGCAGAGGACAAGGTGAAAGAGGGGATAAAGATGATTGTGGAAGTGGTTTCAGAGATTGCGTCTATGGGTGTAGCTGGGATTCACGTTATGGTTCCGGAGAGAGCGGATTTAGTGGCTGAGATGGTGAAGGCTATCAAAGCTTCAGGAGTAGTTTAGCTGAAGAAAAGATAACTTTATTTGAGTTGTATGAAGTCTGAGAGGCTTCTCTGCCTAACTGCCTCCTTTCCTAAAGACTTATCTTGTTTTTCCTCAAATAGCACAAGCTGACCGTAGACACCGTCATAACCAGGTATCACTTTTGCTTTTTCTTCCCTAACTCGTATTATAGCCTCTGCAATTTGTGGATCAACATTTTTAGCCAACTCCTCTAGAGGGGTTTCCATGAGCACCGTTAACTCATCTCTAAAATTTTCTACGAGCCCGTTGTAAACGCTCCAAACCTTTTGCGTGCCCACATAAGTGGTTCCTAAGACGTTAGAGATTATCTCTGAAAGGGGTAAAAGGTGCACGTAGCCAGGGACACCTTGTGGTTTGAAGCGTATAGGTCTGTCTGCTAACTCTTCCACACGTTGCTCCACCCCTTTTGTAAGTCTTCTGTTACAGGCTGGACATCGATTTTCAAGCTTGATCGCTTCTTTAGGAGACAAGGAAACATTACAGTTTCGATGACCTGTCCAATGGTATTTCCCGTATGCAGGGTTCGTTTCAATGGTGAATTTGAAGCGTCCATTTCTTTTCTGAATAGCATCTACCACTTCTCGAAATGTCAGTCGTTCAAGCTCAAACACGTTAGCTTCTCTCCCTATCCTCCACGGCCAAACACTGTGGCTGTCACTGTTAGAGACTAAGGCAAACCTGTCAAGCGCGCTTAATCGCCAGTTCATAGGCGGGTCTGAAGAGAGACCTGTTTCCAAAGCGAATATGTGCTTTGTCATGTCTTGATAACAGTCTTCCACTCGGTTGAACCCGCTGAAGGCGCCGAAGATGCTGAACCATGGAGTCCAAGCGTGAGATGGAATCACCACATTTTCGCTGGAAACTTCCATAACTTCTTCTACAAGTTGGGGCGCGGTCATGTCCAAAACTGGTCTGCCATCAATTGAGAGACTGCCATGTTTTGCCAGTCGCTCATTAACTTGAACTGCGGTGTCTAAGTTTGGAGTTAAAAGGACATGGTGAATTTTCTTAACGTGTCCTTCAAAAGTGAAGATTGTAGAGACTTCCGTTGTAATCATATAGTGGATGGGGGACTCTGGATGTTTAACAGGTTTGTAAAGATTTGTGCCAGGTACTTCAGCAAGGTCTTCGTTTAGTTCTTTTAGCCATTGAGGATGAGTGAAGTCTCCTGTGCCCATTAGGTTTAAACCTTTGATTTGAGCAAAGCGAGTGATTTCTTCTATGTTTATTTTCGGGCTTGTGGCGCGGCTGTATCTACTATGAATGTGGAGGTCCGCTATCACTTTCAATTTTTTCTTTCACCCACGTACTTCTGAAAGATTTTTTCCCAGTCGATTTTTAAAATTACCACCATTATGACGATTAATAATACAACTGTGACAATGGCTCCTATCCATCCGCCTCCTCCGAGGAGATCGCTAATAAACCCTATTGACAGTCGACCGCTATATGCTAAGATGAAACTCATGAGTAGCTTACCCAACAAACTTGGAACAAAGGCTTTGACAAACTTGTAACGCATGATTCCTAACGGAATGAAGAGAAGGTCATCCGGCAACGGAGTTAAAGCAAAAAAGAAGATTGCGAAGAAACCGTAACGATCAAAAACCTTTACCATAAAATCCATTTTTCTTTGCCTTTCCTCACTTATCACAGCCCGTCCATAATATCCCAGTACATATCCCGAAAATTCGCCAACAGCAGAGCCAAAACCGCTAGCAATTGCAACGAAGATAGGGTCTAAAACACCACCCATAACATAAATGAGAAGCGTATAGGGAACTGGAATAATTATTGACATTGAGCCGACAAGGCTCATCAAAAAGACCCCAAAGTAACCGTATTGCATGGCAAAGGTTTCCATCCAATCCCAAAAGTCGAGTGCCATGTAAGCGAATTTACAGAGTTTCTTCCTTTTTTCATTTGTGTTATTTTAGAAGAAAAATTGTCAAAAACTGGTTTAGAAAAGACAAAACCGTATATTACATTTATACACAGAATTATAAACCTCTTATTGTAATTAATGATGGAAACAACATGTTGCTTTCAATGTTCACATCGTTTAATTTGGCTAGAAGGCTTGTAGAATGAAAGTGTTATGGATTTGGATTGCCGCATTTATCTTGACTTTCGTTTCAGGACTTTACATTTTGAGAACACTAACGTTTGGTACTTTAGAACTCCGCCTTGGCTTTCCCTTCTACTGGCTGGTCGCAAATAGAATGACGTTGCCTGAAGCTTCTTGAAATTTCACCTTTCTGTGGAGCTGGTTCATTGTCGACTTTGCAATATACGTATTAGTTATTACGACAGCTGCGATCATTTACGAGAAGAAATTAATACTTGTAAGCAACCGTGACATTTACAGAATCTCCTTTCTCTTGCTCAATGTAATTTTAGTAATTTGTAGTTGGGTCTTCATTATTTGGATTTCGTCAATTGATTTTTTGTTGTTAATACCCCAGCGCTCGCTCGCAGAATACAACATTAATTTAGGAATCGGAACTTGGCTACGTTTTCTCCTTGGAATTGTGACAATAATCTCGACTTGGTTTCTGATAAAGCATTTTAAACGAACCTCAACACCATAAATCCTATGTATCTGGCTTTTTTTGATTACCTTCTTGATAATCAATTTGTAGATGCGCGAGTATACATGAGCGTAAAAAGTGTAGGTTAGCGTATGACATGACCTGTGAGGGAGATTAAGTCGATCAAAGAACTTGTAATCGATGGGACAGTTGGGTCACGTTTAAAATCCTATCTATTGTGATTAAAAAGGAGTATAGAACATGAACGAGGATATCAATTCAAGAAAAAGAGGCCAAACCAGATTGGGGCTCTCTCCTATCTTCGTAATCGTTATGACAATCTTTGTAGACATAACTGGGTTTGGCATGATTATTCCTCTTCTTCCATTCTATGCAGAAACGTTTCAAACAGGGTCCACCGCTTTAGGAGTTCTTGTGGCCTCATTTTCCCTGATGCAGTTTGTTTTCGCTCCTATACTAGGAAGGGTATCAGACAACGTGGGAAGGAGACCTGTTCTTCTACTATCCATCCTGATTTCCAGCATAAGTTTCATAATCTTTGCACTAGCAAACTCTTTCCTAACACTCCTTCTCTCAAGGATAATCGCAGGGATGGCCACGGAATCCGCAGTAGCTCAAGCTTACATCGCTGACATAACTAGCAAAGAGGAAAGGACAACTGGAATAGGTAAAGTAGGTGCGGCTTTCGGAGCAGGCTTTATAATCGGACCTGCAATAGGGGGGTTCCTGAGTGTCTACGGGTTCTCGGCGCCTGGCTTCGCTGCTTTTGCCCTCGCATTGCTAAACTTTCTGTTTGTATTCTTTTTCTTGCCAGAGTCAACTGGTCACATGTATCCCAGTATGCGAGTAGCATCAAATTCCAATGCTGGTTATTTGCGTAAGTTGATAAATGCTCTAGAGAGACCGTTGATAGGCTCCATTCTTGTAATTTTATTTATTATAACTCTTGCATTTTCGGCTATACCTGTAATCGCGCCTCTGCTGGGTAAAGCTTTTTTCAGCTTTGAAGAGATGGAAATGTCCTATGTTTTCGTATATATTGGAGTCGTCCAAATTGTTCTGCAGGGCTTCTTAATTGGAAGACTTGCCAAAAAGTTTGGTGAGGAAAAACTTACAGTGTTTGGGTCTCTGTCAATGATGCTAGGAATATTTACTATGCCTCTAATTCCACACATTATAATCTTTTTAGCCTCAATCACGATGATAGCGGTGGGTATTGGAACAATGAATACGGCTGTCCCCGGTTTTGTTTCAAAAAGAACTCCGGAGAATGAACAAGGAGGCATGATGGGTGTGACCCAATCTGTGTCGAGCATCGCACGGGTTCCAGGACCTCTAATTGGAGGCGTTGTTTGGGATTTTGCTGGACTAGTTGCCCCCTTCTTCTTAAGTGCAACTTTGTTGTTAGTTGCATTTGGTCTCGGCGTTAGAGTCCTTAAAACATCATTTCGCCCCCCCATCAGTAAATTCTTCTCTAAACCTGAGAAGAACCTTCCATAAGATTCTAAATATGAAAAACACAGAAAAATTACGAGCAAACTTTTATGTCAGCTTAAAAGGCTCCCGTTTCAACAAGTTCCTTCCCATAGAGAGAAAAAAATTAATTCACACACAAAACAATACATGAACCATAAAAAAATAAGGGCCGGTCGTCTAGCATGGTTTAGGACATTGCCCTTACGAGGCAAAGGTCGCAGGTTCAAGTCCTGCCCGGCCCACTAAACTCTCGCCTTATTTTTCTTGGAGAAAACGATGCAAGTTTGGCGGTAGACAATAGAGGTCCAAGTTTAGGCGTTAAACCTACAGCGTGAGTTCCCAGTTTACACACAACAGCGTGCTCCAGCAATCCTAACGACTCAACTTTGATCACGTCGCGGGTATGCCTTGACTTTTGCACAGCATGTTCAACATCAATAAAAGAGGCGCCTAAAACTACCAATCTATCAAGGTTGGAGCGAATCCACTGCATGATTTGAGAATGCTGTGTTTCTGACAGTTCAGCTTCAACATGTTTCCTTTTAGCATCTGCGTTATCAACTATCTTTACTTCAAGCGGCAGATTTTCATATAAACAGAAAAGTTCAATTATTCGCTGAATAGACAGATTTTTTCCGTCGGCAAGCTGAGACTGTAGACTCTGCATGGAAACTGTGGCGTCGCAGATTCGAGGAGAGAAAACGCCTACATCTACAAGAAGTTGGTTCCCGTTCTCTTTAGATGAGATAACTCTTCCATGCACTGTGGAAAACTTTTTCAGCTTATCAATGGAAACTGGTGCCAACCCAACTTCTTTGTCAATATAGTGTGACGCGACAGTTTCGTCCTCTCCAGACACTTCCACCTGTATCCATCCACGACTTGTCTTACCAACAACTTTCAACTCAACTTTAAGTCCTTGGCACAAGGAGGAATAGATGGGTTCAAATGTTTCGGGAGAGAAAGGACCGTAAGTCTTTTCAAGTAACGTGAGTGTCGGCATCGAAATCACCGATTATTGCTGAAAATTCAGCGTGAAGTTTTCTCACTCTTTCAATTGCAGGATGTGTTTCACCTAGCTCCCTTGAAAACTTTTCGAGTGTTTGCTCTATTGGAACTGTCCTTAATCCCTCAATCAGCTTGTCAGCGTAAGCAACAATCTTTTCTTCCAAAGTCTGCGGCACATAGCTCTTAACGGGCCACCCAAGTCTTCTCGCTTCGTCAACTGTTATGCCACCGCCAACGTGGTGTCCAATAACAGATACAAGCTTATCCGGTAAACCTAGTGACTTGGCGATTTCCATGCCCACAATTGCGTGATTAACGTTATGCGTTTTTGAACGTCCGATGTCGTGTAGAAGCGCGCCGATTTCTACCAACTGAACATCAACATCTAGCCTCTTCTTTTCACACGCTCTAGCAATTTTAACGGCGACTGCTGCAACAGCCTTACAATGCTCTATGACTGCAGGTGAGCATCCAGATTCAGAAAGGAGCTTCAGCGCTTTTCGTTTCGACGGCAGCCGTTCACTCACTCAGCTCCTTCCTTAACTCCCCAATCTTGACGTTTAAAACTTCGACAAAGTTCTTGTTGTCAAAATGCATCATTTGCTTGTTACAGGTAGGGCATCTGAAAACGAGTTCCACTGCTTCTTCGAAGGGTATCCGCTTACATCCAGTCGTGTGGCAATAGTAAAACTCGTGGTTTTTCTCATGTTCAAGTCTGTTTTCCAGTTTTTCAAGAACGCGGCGCTTTTGATTTGTTATAAAGCCTTCAAGCTGGTCTGGTTGAAGCCTCCAGTGGAAAACGAACCATCCTGTGTTTTCATCACGTGATCTTCTCAGGGCTACGAGGGAATGGTCGTAGAGTTTGTAGAGAATTTTTCTAACAGAATTGAGTCTTATGCCGGTTTGAAATGCGATCTCGTAATCTGTGATTTCATTCGCTCCTTTAAGGATGTCAATTATTTGGACAGCGTCTTCACTGCCAAATGTCTCAGCAACTTTATTCAGTGTTTTGTCATCCACGAAGTACATCAGAAAACCTCTGTGAAACGTGCTCAATATCCATAATATATATTAGTCAATTGTAAAACTTAAACTCTTCCTTTATTCGGCAATGGTTACTATAACCTAACCACTTTCTTTCCTCGCGGTTGAGGAATAATCTTCATTTTCGCTTCCTTAA
>CAYFTS010000006.1:0-4129 GCA_964346135.1 uncultured Candidatus Bathyarchaeia archaeon
ATTACTTCAAATCTCTACAAGGAAAAACCTTGCTAGTATCGTCTCATTCTGTAAATTGGGCGAAACAACTTTGCAAAAGGAGTCTTTTTCTTGACAAAGGAAACTTAGTTCAAGACACCTTTATCTAGGGGATATAAATGGGATTTTTCTCAGCGGCGACTAGAATAGCTGTAAAGGACCTTAAGGTGGAGTTTAAGAGAGCGTACGAAATTTTGTCCATCCTTACTTTTTCAGTGAGTTCGATTCTTATTTGCAGCTTTGCTTGGGGTGGTGCCATAACTACTAGTCCACAGGTGACTTCAGCTGCTCTGTGGATTATACTTTTCTTCGCTAGCATCTTGACCTTCACAACAACGTTTACCAGAGAGATGGATCGAGGAACCCTTGGAGGCCTCAAAACTCTTCCATGCTCACCAGCATCAATACTTTTTGGAAAAACCCTCTACGCAACGGTGCTACTTCTCCTTGTGGAATTTGTGATGCTACCCTTCTCTTTTGTATTCTTAAACCTCAAAGTGCCTGGAAGACTTTTGGATTTTTTGCTTGTCTTCTTACTCGGGGTTATTGACCTGTCAATAGTTGGTTCTTTTGTTTCTGGTCTCGTTATGTTTTCGGAGGGAAAAACACTCCTTTTATCCTTTCTGCTTTTTCCCGTTTGCGTACCAGTGCTTATTCCATCGGTTCTGGCCACTGTCAAAATCATAAGCAATGTCACTGTTGTTGATATTATGTCAGAATTGAGACTGCTTTTTGCCTTTCTCCTTTCTGTTGCAGCGATGGCGAATTTAACGTTTAAATTTGTGTTGGAAGAATAGGTTGCGTATACACATTGCAAAAATTCCATTTGTAAATCAGTCTTGTTGGAAAGCTTCGTTTTGCAATAAAATTTTAATATATTTTGATTCATAACAATAAATTCAAAGGGTTTTATGTTAGAGGGATAAAAACTGTCAGATAAATCTGAAAATAGAAAAGTTACGCTTCTTGTATGGATTAAGGAACTGAGAGCCCCCTTTTTTACAGCGGTTTTGATTCCTGTGTTCCTTGGCACCGTAATGGCTTGGTTTTCATTCAGAATCTTTAACCTAACGTATTTTGTCTTGAGTTTGATAGGAGCGGTGTGCATAAATGCGGGAACAAATCTTGCAAACGATTATTTTGACTACAAGAGTGGATGCGATTTAGTCGATACAGATTTTAGTTCGCCATTCAGTGGTGGAAGCGGTTTGCTTCCTAGGGGCGTTCTAAATCCCAGAAAAGTGTACATCGCGTCTCTAGTTTCCTTTCTTTTTGCCAGTCTTATTGGGATATTCCTCGCTCTAACTCGAGGGTGGATTATCGTCGCTCTCGGCCTCATAGGCGTCTTCTCAGGATATTTCTACACCACTCAATTAGCCCCACGAGGGATTGGTGAGCTCATTGTAGGCATCAATTGCGGATCACTCGTAGTTATAGGAAGCTATTACGTTCAAACACAAACCATCGCATTAGAACCAATAGTAGCATCCATTCCTCTAGGAATATTGATTCTTGAAGTGCTCTGGATAAACGAAATTCCAGACTATTACGCAGATGTTAAAGCTGGAAAAACCACGCTGGTAACTAGAATTGGAAGAAAAAAGGCTATAGATGTTTATGGCATGCTCATGTTTTCAACCTACGCCGTAGTACTGTTGGGGGTCTCTTTGTCGCTGATGCCAGTGCTCACGTTACTTTCATTTCTTACGATCCCACTAGCCATAAGAACCGTGTATGTTGCCAAGAGAAATTATGAAAATCCACTCAAGCTTATTCCAGCAAATGCAGGTACAGTTCTCATACACCTGTTCACGGGTCTACTGTTGTGCACAGCATACATTATCAGTGGTTATATGGCAGGTCTATAGAATTATGTGCGCGCATACGGAGAAAGATTAGTGTGTGTTGATCGCAAAATGCATAAATAGCATTTATTTGTTTGATACAAATCGCAAATATTTAATGTTTGAAGAACAATTGTACTTTATTATGTGCTGTTTCATGGAGTTGTGACTATCTTGAGCGGAGAAATCACTAGACGACAAAGTAGAAGTGAGATACAACTTAAACGAGGTCTTCTGACAAGAGAATATCTGCTTCGTTTGAACAGAAATTTGTGCGACGGATGCGGTGTGTGTGCAGAAAATTGTCCTAAGAACGCCATTAAATGGAACCCACCACTGATAGTTGCAGGGCGTTTAAAAAGAAAACCCACCGTTGATTTTGATGTTGATTCCTGTATTCTTTGCGGTGAGTGTGCAACCATATGTCCCTTAGATGCATTGAGGATGGAAATTGATGGTGAAGAGATAGCCACTATTGTGAAAAACGAGGCTTTTCCTGTTTTGTTGAAAGAAATCAAGGTCACAAAGGAAAGATGCAAACCCGAATGCAAGCTCAGATGCCAAGAGGAGTGTCCTACTGGAGCGATTAGCGTATCGACTAAAGGCTCAAAAAACAAAGAACAGATAATTGATGTGCAGATCAACGAATCACTATGCATATACTGCAAGCGATGTCAGTCGGCCTGTCCATTTGATGCTATACTTGTGAAAAAACCTTTTCTAGGAACAGTTCAGTTGAATGTAAATCTCTGTCCAGAAGGATGTAGGGCTTGCGTAGACATATGCCCAGCTCGTGCAGCTCAGATAGATGAAGCGGGCAAGCCCAAGATCTCACTTAACTTTTGTGTGTATTGTTTTGCATGTCAAAAAGTCTGTCCTGAAAAAGCTATTGAAGTAGAGAGAGAGTGGATATTCCACAGTGATGTGAGATCAGCAGCTTGGCTAACGGCATTAGAGAAATTGACGTCCATTGAAACCGTGTCTAAAGAAGTAGCTAGCGATTCTGGAAGAAGAAGACATTTTCTCGTTCACGCCCGCATGCGCGGTACTAGTGAAGAGTCTCACAAAAAATCAGAAGCGACTGAGGCAAACAGCTGATCCTTCCACGGGAAACCTAAGCGCACGTTTTCCGAAGATTATTCTTCAAAAAGCGTGGGAATGCCATTACGCTCATTTCCATTTTTCCCTGTAGCTGTATTAGAGAGGATTTGTGCTTCTGAAGCGGGATATTCTGTTTTTGTGTGATCTTTATTAAATAATATATAAATAAAATCGGGGGGTATCTAGTAAATACTTATGATATAGCAGATTCTTATTGTAATTACTATTAAAAACATTAATTAATAAGAAAGTATTTTTTATGTGCTTCTAAGCGCAGTCGGATAAGGGAGGAACCAAATGGTTAACGGAGAGACGCGAACTATAGATTTTGAAGACCTTGATTCGGATTTCAAATATGAAGTATCGAAAGAAATTGGTGGCCAAAACATTAAACTATGCTTTAATTGCGGCATATGCACCGTTTCATGCCCGGTTAGAAGAGTTGACGACACTTACAACCCGAGAAAAATAATCAGAATGGTCCTTTACGGAATGAAAAAGGAAATCCTCTCAAGTGAGACAATTTGGAAGTGTGCTCACTGTCTCACCTGCCTAGAACGCTGCCCGCAAGATGTAAAGTTCGCAGAAGTCATCGAGGCACTGAGAATCTTGGCTGTAAAAGAAGCAGAGAAAGGCAACATAAAAATCAAAGGGCCGCAATTCCGATTTGATTCAAAATTCAAAGACAGTATTGAGAGTTACGGCAGAGTTTTCGAGGCGGGTTTACTTTCAAAATACATGCTTAACAGGAAGAGCTTAGGGCTTATGATGTCGTTTTCCACGCTTGGGTTGAAAATGTTTCGGAAGGGGAAAATAAGCTTGTTTCCACACAAAATTAGGGCATTAGATGAACTGCAGCGTGTCTTCAAAGATTCATCGTAGTGATGCACCATGGAAATCTCTTATTATCCAGGTTGTTCATTGGAGTCTACTGCAAAAGAATATCAATTGTCCGCAGAAAATGTTTGCAAAAAACTCGGTATAGAGTTGGTTGAAATTAACGATTGGAATTGTTGCGGAGCATTGGAAGTTTCATCTCTCAATTCCACACTCGCCCTAGCTTTACCCGCTAGAAACCTAAAAATTGCGTCTGAGAGATCCGACAAACTTGTGGTGGCGTGCAATGCTTGTCTCAACAACCTTCTGACAGTTCAGCATAAGTTGTC
>CAYFTS010000007.1:0-11474 GCA_964346135.1 uncultured Candidatus Bathyarchaeia archaeon
AATCGGAATTGTGGCCCTTTTATTTTTATGTTGCCTTTCTCTGCTTCTTTTACAGCCAAAATTCTTAATGCCTCGATGACTTCTGCGAACTTTACATCTTGCGGGCACCGTTCAATGCAGGTGAGACAGTGGGCGCACTTCCAAATTGTCTCACTTGAAAGAATTTCCTTTTTCATTCCGTAAAGAACCATCCTGATTATTCTTCTCGGGTTGTAAGTGTCGTCAACTCTTCTAACAGGACATGAAACGGTGCATATGCCGCAATTAAAGCATAGTTTAATGTTTTGGCCACCAACTTCTTTCGACACTTCATATTTGAAATCCGAATCAAGTTTTTCAAAATCTATGGTTTGCGTCTCTCCGTTGACCATTTGGTCCCTCCTTTAACCCAATTCGCTCAGAAGCAGATAGAAAATACTTACCCACTAATTAATGTTTTTATTATAGTAATTACCATAAGATTATAGTAAATACCATACGATATAGCAGATACCTCACGCTTTTTGAGGAACAATCTTTAGAAAATATGCGCTTAGGCTTCCTGTGTAAAGATCAGCCGTTTTCATCAGCCGCTTTTGATTTTTTATGAGACTCATCACCAGTACCACGCATGCGCGCATGAACAAGAGAGTGTCTTCTTCTTCCAGAATCACTGGCTACTTCTTTAGACACGGTTTCAATGGACGTCAATTTCTCTAATGCTGTTAGCCAAGCTGCTGATCTCACATCGCTGTGGAATATCCACTCTCTCTTTACTTTAATAGCTCTCTCAGGACAGACTTTTTCGCATGCAAAACAATACACACAAAAGTTAAGTGCGACTTTGGGTTTGCCATCTTCATCTAATTGGGCTGCATGAGCCGGGCATATGTCCACGCAAACCCTGCACCCTTCTGGGCAGAGATTTACATTCAACTGAACTGTTCCCAGAAAAGGTTTTTTCACAAGTATAGCGTCAAAAGGACAAGCCGACTGACATCGCTTGCAGTATATGCAAAGTGATTCGTTGATCTGCACATCAATTATCTGTGCTTCTTTGTTTTTTGAGTCTTTAGTCAATACGCTAATCGCTCCAGTAGGGCACTCCTCTTGGCATCTGAGCTTGCATTCGGGTTTGCATCTTTCCTTTGTGATCTTGATCTCTTTCAACAAAACAGGAAAAGCCTCGTTTTTCACAATAGTGGCTATTTCTTCACCATCAATTTCCATCCTTAATGCATCTAAAGGGCATATGGTTGCACACTCACCACAAAGAATACAGGAATTAACATCAAAATCAACTGTGGGTTTTCTTGCTAAACGTCCTGCAACTATCAGTGGCGGATTCCATTTAACAGCGTCCTTTGGGCAATTCTCTGCACACACACCACATCCGTCGCACAAATTTCTGTTCAATCGAAGCAGATATTCTCTTGTCAGAAGACCCCGTTTAAGTTGTATCTCACTTCTACTTTGTCGTCTGATAATTTCTCCGCTCAATATAGCCACAACTCCCTAAGTCATTACACAATAAAGTACAATTAATTTTCAAACATTAAATATTTGCGATTTGTATCAAACAAATAAACGCTATTTATGCATTTTGCAATCAACACACACTAATCTTTCTCCGTATGCACACACATAATTCTATAGACCTGCCATATAGCCACTGATAATGTATGCTGTGCACAACAGTAGACCAGTGAACAGGTGTACGAGAACTGTACCTGCATTTGCCGGAATAAGCTTGCGAGGATCTTCATAATTTTTCTTAGCAACGTACACGCTTCTTATAGCCAATGGAATCGTGAGAAACGAAAGTAACGTGAACACTGGTATCAGTGACAAAGAGATTCCCAACAATACTACAGCGTAGGTTGAAAACATGAGGATGCCATAAACATCTACCGCCTTTTTCCTTCCAATTCTAGTTACCAGCGTGGTTTTTCCAGCTTTAACATCTGCGTAATAGTCTGGAATTTCGTTTATCCAGAGCACTTCAAGAATCAGTATTCCTAGAGGAATAGATGCCACTATTGGCTCTAATGCGATGGTTTGTGTTTGAACGTAATAGCTTCCTATAGCTACGAGCGGTCCACAATTGAGTCCTACAATGAACTCACCAATTCCTCGTGTTGCCAATTGAGTCGTGTAGAAATATCCTGAAAAGACGCCTATAAGGCCCAGAACGATAATAATCCATCCTTGAGTTAGTGCAAGGAATACTCCGATAATGGCGGCAAAAATAAAAGAAACTAACGAGGCAATGTACACTTTTTTGGGGTTTAGAACGCCTCTAGGAAGCAAGCCACTTCCACCACTGAACGGTGAACTGAAATCTGTGATCGAATCACATCCGCTTTTGTAGTCAAAATAATCGTTTACAAGATTTGTTCCAGCATTTACGCACACCACACCTATCAAACTTAAAACAAAATACGTTAGGTTAAAAGCTCCAAACGAATACCAGGCCACTACTGTGCCGAGGAACACAGGAATCAAAACCGCTGTAAAAAAGGGCGCTCTCAGTGCCTTAATCCATACAAGAAATTTAGCTCCTTTCTTTTCAGATTTCTCAGACAGTTTTCATCCCCTCTAAAATGACATCTTTCAATTATGATAGATCAAAACATATTAAATTTTATTGCAAAACAAAGCTTTGTAACAGAACTGCTTTACATTAGCAAAGTTATTGGGAAATTAAACAATGAACATGGTCATGTGTCAATAAAGGAAATGAGAACTTTCGTAAAAATCTTAGATTTTTATCATTATTTTTATAATTTTAATAAATTCTGATGATATCATTAGTAACTTTTATATACTCAAGATCAGAATATTTGGAATCTCTTGGTTGTTGGAGGGAAATGGGGTGAAAAAAGCCAAGAAAATACAGTTATTCTTATTTTTATTCGTAATTGTTCTAGGAATCTCACTCTCATATTCAGATGAACTTTCAAAGGTATATAGTTCTAGCAGCTCATCATATCTGGGTACGGCAAACTGCGCCTCGTGCCATGCAGAGGAATATTCCAGCTGGAATCAAACCGCTCACGCCAACATGGCAGGTATAGCTGAAATAAATGCATCTGGAACCTTCTACTGGGTTGCTTATCCGTCCCGTGTCATGAACCAATCTGATTTCATAGACAGTTGCGCTAGCTGCCATGTTACTGGATGGGATCCTGCCACCGAAACATGGCCCAACTGGAACTCTACCGATGCGAACTTAGCAGGAAAATTCCTTAATGTTCAGTGCGAAGTGTGCCATGGAGCCGACACCATGTCTTTACCCGTAGAACAAAGAATCGACTACTCCGCAGAGCTTTGTGCGCAATGCCACTCTACAGGTTCTCACACACAGTACGAAGATTGGCAGAATAGCGCCCATAATGACAGCCTCACGGATTTACGGGCATCTGACCATGCGACAGACTCTTGCGTAAGATGTCACAGTACACAGATTTTCGTAGACTATTATAATTTTTCAACATATGTAGAAGACGTGATTGGGGAAATTACTCTAACAAACCCGAATCTTGATCCCATAACCTGTCAACTCTGTCACAACCCACATTCGGCTGAGAATGAGTATCAATTGAGATTTGAAAATTCCACGGAGGTATGTGGTCAATGTCACCAAGGGTCTCATCACCCACAGTATGAGCTATTCAGTGATAGCCCCCACGAAGAGGCTGGAGTAGAATGTGTAAGTTGCCACGGTCAAGGGACGCACTATGCTCACGGTGGAGTTTCATCTTATTTCAACCACACATTCGCGATTTTCAATACCTTCTATCCGTACAATCAGACAGAACCAATGGTTTGTGGCACCTGTCATACAGGTGAGTCGTTTGAATGGGCTGTGTCGCAACTGGAGTTGATTCAAAATTCAACGGTAGACCTCCTAATAACAGTCACACAACTCATCGACGAAGCAAACGTTACTATAACGACTGCAAACCAGACAAGCGGAGTGGACATAACGAAGATTGAAGAGGCACAGACCTTGTTTGAAGCAGCATTGAACTACGCGATGTACGTGGAAAATGATGGAAGTGGCGGTTTCCATAACCCGGACGCACTAACCGAGGCTGCGCAATTAGCCACTCAGGCAAAAACACTGGCGACAAGTGCTATTGCTACAGCGAATCTGGAAACTCAAATATCCACTCTGGAAGGTGATGTTGAAAACCTAGAGGAAAGAATCAATAGTCTGGAATCAACTGTTGCAACAGTTCCGCTTCTATACGCAGGACTAGGTTTAGCTATAGGCTTCATAGTCGGAGCCGCAATCCTATACGCCGTCGTCTGGCGCAGGAAACCATAAACGTGGATGCACCGCAAAAACTTGAAATGCAAGGTGAAAGTCGGCGACAATGACTAAAAAAAGACTAGTTGCTTTTGGAATCCTGCTGATAATGAGTCTCTCGCTGGTTATGACGATATCCTTGTATGCATTCCCAAACAGTGAGGATAATTGCTTATCATGCCACACGAACGAAGTAATTACAGTTACCTCAAACGTTACAGATGCTTTGGAAGTTAATGCATCGGGTTCCTTTGGAATAGAAATTAACGCAGAAGGCGATGCAGGAGGTCTCACAATGAAGTGGCCCTCAAATATCAATCCATCCTTCACGTTCACACCATCTACAGTCACTGACAACAGTGACGACGACAACGACCCCGCCGAAAATGTGGTGAATGGCATCTTTGAAATCACAGCACCAGCAACTCAAGGAGAATACATAATACATGTTTTCGCAGCAGGTAGCGGAGGGAAAGGTGGGACATTGACCTTTCAGGTGACTGTTACAACTGAAGGGCTCCCCACGGAAAACTTGTTGCCCACCGCATATTTTCTCCATGCTAGACGCAGCATGACAATAAAATTTGAAGATCGATCTTGGGACCCCGATGGCAAAATCACTTCTTGGTACTGGGATTTTGGAGACAACACCAACTCAACGGAGCAGAACGCAACTCACACATTCGCAGAAGCCGGCACATACACGGTAACCTTCACCGTTACCGACGATCAAGGAGGCAGCAACACCAAATCTCAAACATTCACGATACCGTCAAAAGAAGAGCGTTTACTGCTTTGGACAATAGAAATCTTCATTGGATCACTAATGATAATTTTCACTACGGTTTTTGCCGTGGGAATAGCGAAAGCGTATGCTTCAGGGAAGGAAAAGAAAAATGAATAAAACTGGAAAGATAGGTCTCAATAAAAACATGTTTACTGTTACTGTTGGAGATCATAAAAATGGTTGATCTTGCAGCCATACACTCGATGTTAATAGAAATGCACGGAGGAATGCTTACATTAGCATCTGCCTGTATTCTTGCAATGGTTATAGTCAAATTTCACCAAAGAATGCGAAGAACCAGCAAACGGTATAGTATTTTTGAACCGTTAGACTCATTCATTGAGAAACTCGCCCGATACACTGAGCCTACAGCCTATCTGGCGGGGTTAGGCGGAGTTGTCGGTCTCTTGGTCTCATCCGTTGTTGGTTTCTATGCTTGGCCTGCTGAAGCTCTCACAAGCTCTCCTTTAGGGTTAGTTAAAATAATGTTCAGCATCTTCGCTACAGAACTTTGGATACTATTCATTGTTATCAGAGGAAAGTATGGAGATAACTTGTGGAAAAACGGCGGATTGGCAACGGTATACGTTTGCACAGGATTTATCGGCTTCCTTTTCATGATTCTAACAGGAAGCATGGGAGGACACATGGCTGGCAAAGGAAGCGTGCTTGATCCAGTTTATTATCTGCTGAATGTAAACCCGGAGACCTTTTGGATTATTGGAATTGATATGATACCAATATTAATCGCTGTTGCGTTCATCGAGATAGTCGCCGTTTTCGCTGTCTTCCTGCGTCTTCGATGGAAAGCAAGAATTTAGACAAGCGCACAAATTGATTTCGAGTTACATCTCAACCACATTTATGAAGTCATTTCCCTGAGGAGTATATCAACGTTTAAGCAGTACGATTAGCACCAGTCTGGTGATGGGACTTTCAAGGTACCCAATCTGCCAACTGAAATTTCTGCAACGATAAAACGAAGAGATAAAAAAGTAAAATGTGGAATTTATAATAAAAATAGAAAAAAATATCAATTGGTTTATTACTTTATGAAACGAAGTGCAAACTTTGAGTGAGACAGAAGCATACAAAGCGTTGTCGAGTAAACCGAGACTTGAAATATTGAGATTGCTATACCGAAAACCGCTAAGCGTTGAGGAGATAGCGAAATCGCTGAAACTTCAACCAATAACTGTTCGGCATCACCTGCAATCTTTAGAGGAAGCTGGCTTTATAGAAAAAAATGAACAAAGAGAAGGGGTTGTCGGAAGACCTAAGATCTATTATACAATAGCTAAAAAACCAAAAATTGTTGGTTTTCCACGGCGCCGCTACCTAGTCCTCTCTAACTTCTTAATAAACACGCTGAAATTCGCTCTTGGCACAAAAAGAGCTCAGAAACTCCTTAGGAAAGTTGGAATGGACATGGGCGAGAACACCATTAAGAAACTGGAATTAGAACATAATATAAAAGACTGGTCGCCAAAAGTGTATGAGGAGTTCTTTATTAAGAAGTATCTTAAAGAATCGGGTGCGGAACCTGAAATTGTAGAGGTTGGCGACAATAAAGTCGTCTATCGTCTGCACAACTGTCTTTTCTTTGAGATGGCGTTGAAAATGCCAGATATGATGTGTGATGCTCTTCACGACAGCTTTCATGAAGGCGCATCGAAAGCTATGGGGAAGAAAGTGAAGATAAGTCGAGCAACGTGTATGGCGCATGGCGACTCCTATTGTGAACATGCTTGCGAATGGCAGACTTAACTTTGTCTTCCAAACGCTTCCCTATTGGGTGCATATAATAAAAGCACCTGTGAACGCAATATCTAAATTAGAAACAAAAAGAAGTTATGTCTAGGGTGGGCGGGAGTGAAGAAACCATACTTTAAGTCAAAGTGTGGTAAAGATTTACTCTTAATATAATCCGATGAAGTTTTGGAGACATACTTCATGCAAGGGGCTCTTATCTTAGCCGGCGGCAAGAGCAGGAGAATCAAAGGGAACAAGGCATTGATAAAGCTGGGAGGCAAGCCTTTGCTTTTGCATGTGGTAGAGAAAGTCTTGGGGCTGATTCATGAAATTGTAGTTGTTATTGGAAAAAACAATGAAATAAGCAATTACACCACTTTTCTTCCATCAAAAGTCACAGTATTAAAAGACACAGTGGAGGGAAAAGGCCCTCTAGTTGGCATCTTAACCGGGATGCAAGAAATGCGTTCTGAACATACAGTGATTTTACCATGCGATTCACCCTTCATCCAAAAGGAAGTTATAAGATATCTGTTTAAGAAAGCTCAAGGAGCGGATGCAGCGATTCCACAGTGGCCTAACGGCAACATTGAACCTCTTCACGCTGTCTACAGAATCTCCTCATCCATTCCTGCCGCTGAAACCGCATTAAGAAAAGATGAGCTGCTCATTGTGGATATGATTAAGCGATTAGATAAAGTAGTTTACGTGAATACTGAGGAACTTAAAGAATTCGATCAAAAACTAATTTCTTTCTTCAACATAAACAACCAAGAAGATTTAATGGTCGCCAGAAAATTAAAATCAAAAATGTAGGGAATCTTCATTAATCCAGAACCTCTTTCTTAACCAACTTAAGAAGTTTTTCTCCTTGATCCTTAAGGTTAATTATAGGCGTTGATATTTCTGCAAGAACGAGTTTTTGTTGAGTGATTGATCCTGTGATCGCAAGTATAGGCTCGACAGTTCCTTCAAGGGTTCTTCTTAGGTCTTCCTCATTTTTTGCTGTGATGACTTTGAAAATGTCCGATCTTTTAGCGGTCAACGAGTGAAAACCCTCGATGATGAGTAAATCTAGTTCCTCACCCTTTATCAAATCCAAGATTTTTTCCAAATTATCATAGAAAGCCTCTCCCTTCTTTATTATGGCAGTTTCCCTTGGCGCTACGGTCACAACTATTTTGGCACCAGCCTGTGAGTGTCTCCAAGTGTCTTTTCCTTTTACGTCTATGGAAAAGCCAGAATGGTGCACATGCTTGATAGTTCCTATTTTTAAACCTTCTTTTGAAAAGTGAGAAATCAAGTATTCAATCAAGGTGGTTTTCCCGGATTTAGAAGTTCCCACCACCGCTATTATAGGGACCATTCAAACCACCATTCATGCTAAGAGGGCATTAGATGCGTAAACTCGTATCAGTCATACAGAACAACTTGTTTAATAAATTCTTTTGTCATGCACACGATCAAAAAAAAATCTACCTATTCAGCTTGCCTCAGGTTTCAAGGAAGTTCTAAAGAGACTGTTGACTTTGGCAGTTGCTCAACGTGTTGCAGCACATCTCACATTTGCATCATCATTTTAACACAAAAAACAGATGAGTATTCTTATAGCTTTAAAGTAGATGCGTGCACGCAATACTTTCTTATTGCATTTTTGTTTTAGGGAGCCTTCTTTGTCTAACTCAAAAGATTTATAACAGTGTTATAGCATAATTTATTCTCTATGTCCACAACACAAATTAAATTAAAATATTTCGGTCAAACGAAGATAAATATCATAAAAACGGCGAAAAACGTTACGCTTAAGTTTATGTTTGTGTAAATGTTTTGATTCTAAACGAAAAGGCCAAGCGTGATCAAAATGAGCATAAAGGAAAAAGTCGAGGTTGAAATTAAAGAAACCTTAAAATCTTCTGATTTCGACCCGGATTTTCCAAGAGAAATAATGAGTCATCATGGCGGGGAAAAGCTGTCTCTATGTTATCAGTGCGGAACCTGTGCAGGAAGCTGTCCTTCGGGAAAACTCACTGACATGTTCAAAATTCGTAATTTAATTAAAATGTCTCTATTGGGGATGAGGCAAGAGGTTCTCTCAAGCGATGCGATATGGCTTTGCGCTTCTTGTTACGCTTGCCAAGAACGCTGTCCCCAAGGGATCGAGATAGCTGATTTGATGCTGGCTATTAGAAACATAGCTATTAGGGAAGGTTATGGTGCTAAGGGTACGATAGCACAGGGAGCAGCTTTGATAGAAGATGGTCGTTTAGTAAAAATGACGAGTCTAACAGAAAAAAAACGAGTCACTTATGGACTTCCACCCGCGCCTTCCACTGGAGTAGAAGCCGTAAAGAAGATTGCAAAAGCTACAGGTTTTGACGAGCTCATAGAAAGACTCAGGAGTAACGAGAAATGAAATTCGCTCTGTTTCTAGGATGCGTAATACCTGCGAGAGAGCCAGGTTACGAGATGGCAACAAGAATCGTAGCCATGAAATTGGATATTGAATTAGTTGACTTGGAAGGAGCGACTTGTTGCGGCACGATTCCCATCGAGTCGCTTGATTTCAAAACTAGCACAGCAATAGGAGCGTACAACATTTGCTTGGCAGAAGAAATGGACCTCGACTTACTGACTTTGTGTAGCGGATGTTTTCAGCTTCTGCGTAAAGTGAATGTAGAACTCAAAGAAGATAAGAAGTTAAGGGCTGAAACAAACAAGATTCTTTCTGAAGTCGGTAAAGAATACAAGGGATCAAAGGACGTGAAAAACTTTCTCGAAGTTTTGCATAATGACCTTGGCATCGAAAAAGTAAAGGAACACGTCTCCAAGCCTCTAGAGGGGTTGAAAGTTGCAACCTATTATGGTTGTCACCTTTTGGCGCCTAGCGCGACCTTGAAGCTTGACAACCCGTTACGTCCTCACTTGTTTGATGACTTGGTTGAAGCCACAGGAGCTGAAAGTGTTCCATATTCAGAAAAAATGAGGTGTTGTGGGGGTTTATTGAGGGGAGTAAGCGACGAACTTGGGCTCAGACTGGCGAGGAACAAGTTTTTCAACATTTCACAGGCTCAAGCAGACTGCGTTACGACTGTTTGCCCCTTCTGCTTCATCCAATTCGAAATAGGGCAACTCGAGGTTAGAAGACAGCTTAACGAGACATATGACATTCCTATAGTCCATTATCCTCAGCTGTTAGGTCTTGCCATGGGCATAGGACCACGAGAACTTGGTCTTCATACTCATAAGATTAAAACTGAAGATTTGTTGAAAAAAGTATGAACGGGGAAAGTGCAATGGAAGAGAAACCGAGAATCGGCGTGTACGTTTGCCATTGTGGACTAAACATAGCTGGAGTTGTGGAAGTCAAAAAAGTTGCGGAATACGCCAGCTCTCTTCCTGACGTAGTCATCGCCAAGGATTATAGGTACTGTTGTTCTGATCCAGGTCAAGATTTGATTAAAAAAGACATTGAAGAATACAAGCTCAATAGAGTTGTCGTTGCTGCGTGTTCGCCGAACATGCACGAACCGACTTTCAGAAGGGTTTTGGAAGAGTCGGGAGTAAATCCTTACTTATTTGAAATGGCGAACATTAGGGAGCACTGTTCATGGGTTCATAGAGATGAGCCTGAAAGAGCTACAGAAAAGGCGATGGCTATAGTGGCGATGGCTGTATCCAAAGCTCGGCTTTTGAATCCTCTAGAAATTAAAGAAGTTAAGGCTTTGAAAAAAGTGCTTGTTATCGGCGGAGGCATCACTGGAATAAACGCTGCTGTAGATTTAGCGGAAATGGGATTCAAAGTATACCTTGTTGAAAAAAACGAAAGCATTGGCGGCAAGATGTCACAGTTGGACAAAACTTTTCCAACTCTAGATTGTTCAACTTGTGTGTTAGGTCCTAAGATGGTGGAATGCGGGCGGCATCCTAACATCGAAATCATATCTTACGCTGAAGTTATGGGCGTTGAGGGTTACGTTGGAAACTTCAAGGTGAAAGTTCTGAAGAAACCGCGGTATGTGATAGCTAATAACTGCACTGCTTGTGGCGAGTGTTCAGATGTTTGTCCAATAGAGATTCCAAACGAATGGAACATGAACATGAGCGTTAGAAAAGTAATATCAATTCCCTTTGACTATGCGATTCCCCTAATTTATACAATAAACCGAGACCATTGCATCGAATGTTACAAGTGTGTGGATGCATGTGGTCCGCGAAGAGCCATATACTTTGATCAAAAACCTGAAGAAATTGAATTAGAAGTAGGCGCAATAATTGCTGCGATCGGCTATGACGCATATGACCCAACTATAGATGAAGAGTATGGTTACGGAGTTTATACTAACGTCATAACTGGATTAGAAATGGAGCGGTTGCTTAGCGCTGCTGGCCCCACTGGCGGAGTAGTCAATCGTCCTTCTGACTTAAAAGAGCCAAAACGCATAGCTTTTATTCAATGCGTAGGATCAAGAAGCTTACGTAGGAACCCATACTGTTCGCGAGTCTGTTGCATGTACTCCATAAAGCATGCTCGACAATTGAAAGAAAAACATCCTGAAATGGACGTTGCCATTTATTATATGGACATAAGGGCGTTTGGGAAGGGATTTGAAGAATTCTACGAACAAGCAGCACGTGAATATA
>CAYFTS010000008.1:0-16776 GCA_964346135.1 uncultured Candidatus Bathyarchaeia archaeon
TCGAAGGTTGCTCGTGCTATGCGTGGCACATCCAAGCCTGTATAAATGTGATGGTTAGAATGATGCTTTATTTCCACCAAATAGGTTTTGTTACCTTTGATTGCGACAGCGTCAACTTCATGCTCAACACATCTGCCTCTTACAATCTGGTTGCAGGACACTGTATATCCGTGTGCTTCAAGCAGCATCTGTATAAACCGTTCAAAATCTGGTTTGGGCTTAAGTAAGCTAATAGCCCTTCTAAGATCGATTTGGTGCTTCACCACAGGTCGATATTTCTTCAGATAGCTAAAGATCATTTGAAGAATTTTCTTGGTTGGTATGTCATCATACAATCTGTTTTCAATTTTGTCAGCAATTTTTTCTGCAATTTGCTTACTTGCGTGCATTCTCAAGCAAGTGTTGATAACCTTCCCCCTTTGAAATGGCTGTCTTGTTCCATCAGCTTTTTTAACTAGAATTGCGGGCACAGTTTTCACCGGCGTGGGCGTCTACCCAACCCATATATGGGTTATTGCTGGCTTTAAGCATGCATGGTTTAGAAAAAATGGGGATTTTGCGGGAGATATCTCCATTTTGGTCGAGGCTACCTCACCCCGGCCGCATTTTTCACCTTTAGGGGCTACATGTGCTGTTTGATTTAAAAGTTATATCCTTTTTAATGTCGACTTTAATGTTTGTACGATTAATTAGTGATAGGAGTTGTCCCTTGGATGCGCCAGAAATTTAAGTTTTTATCGCTCACTATGCAAAAGTTTATAGCGGCGATTTTGGGAGTCAACTATGCCCTTTTCAAACAATTTGCGTAGTGTCTTGAAAACTTTCTTTTCAGTTTCTCCAACTCTTTCAGCAATTTCAGCAAGCGTCAATCCTTCATTAGAACTTTCTAACGTTGAAACGACTAGGTCTTCAAGCTTTCCCATGGCAAATCCCCAAATCCAAACAATTTGACGTGTTATCTAATTTTTCTAGTTAGGGAGCGCGTCCGTGTTTAAGTTTTTCTGCGTTGAATGTAGCATAACTACTGCAAAAGTTGTGTCGTTAAGCCATAACTTGCCTGTGCATTTTATTCAAACCAGAACTCTGTTTCTTTGGTTATGTCATCCTAACTTGAGAAAGCGTGTAAGCTGTTGAAAGTGGGCTTCGAGTATATATGAAATTGGTTGTAAGGGACTCTTTGGAAAACGTAAGTGAAACTTGGATGTTAATCGTCTAAAAAACGTTATAATTGAACAGCCAATCTATATTATTTTTGGGCGAGTTTCGTGTCTGACGTTTCCTCTTCTGATTCAGCAGTTATTGAATCTCAGTTGAAGGGGAAAACTCTCCTCGTATATTGGTATCTACTAAGGTCTTCCAATTCCTCTGTAGGTGTTCGTGAAGTTCAGCGAGCGTTAGGCTTTTCCAGTCCAAGCGTTGCTGCCCATCATCTGGATAAGCTTCTTTCACTTAGGTTGGTTGATAAAAAGGGGACAGGCGAGTATTTCTTAACGCAGGAAGTGAAGGTTGGTCTGCTAAGATTCTTCACTAGGTTGGGGCGTTTTCTTGTTCCTCGCTACCTATTTTATTCTGTATGGCTCTCCACCATGTTGATTATTTATCTAATCTTCTATGGAATAAATGGAAGCATCCACAATGTGGTCGCTATCATTTTCGGCGCCATAGCTTGTCTCATTTTATGGTTTGAAACTGTTAGACTGTGGAGGGAGAAACCGTTCTAGAAAATGAATTGGTTGTTCTAAGACGTAAACTTAAAAAACTCATCACTGAACTAAACTTAGGAGACGTGAAATGGTTAGAAGTCTAACGCTTATCTACGCGTTTAAACGATTCATCCGTTCATGGAAATTGTTTCTAGCGTTACTGTTAGGAGTTTTATTGGCTTCAACTTTTTTCGCTGGCATAAACATAGGAGCTGACACGGCGGCTAAACACGCTCTCGACCAGCAGCTCAGTCAAATTTCAGTAGACATCGTTGTGGAGTCTGGTCATAGCTACCCTGAGCGTGTATTGTCCTCAACCAATATAACAGAAGTGACAAGCGCAGTTTCTAGTTTGGAAGGAGTAAACGACACTGAAGTGATTTCGCGAAGTTGGGACCCGGCTGAGTTACTTGACGACAATAGCACAATCCTAGGACTTGTTAGTCTTGTTGGAATATCAAATAACTCTCAGGTGTATAGCGGATGGATGGGTGGTGCTCCATCAATTCTAGAAAATGAGACTTACGTGTGGAGTGGTTCTCGGAACGCTGGGAAGCTTCAGAAAGGAGAAACTATTCGAATCAACATCACCGCAACTGTTGATTTTGGCGGCGGCAACATAACTCAAATTTATATTCCCTTAAATCTTACCGTTGCTGGGTTCGCTGAATTTAACGATCACGCATTGTCGATTCTCAGTGGTCAATACTTCAGTAGTCAATACTATGTGTCTCCTGTAATATTTGCACGCCAAAACTACATTCCTGACTATGATATTCTAGTCGTAAATTGGGAGGAAACATTTGCCAGGCTAATCGATTTCATTTATGAGTTGCCCACATATTTCAGCTCGATTGACACGGAAATCCTTGTGCACATAAACCGAGAATCACTGATCAGCCCTTGGGACATCAGCAGATCACAAGACAGAGTTTCTGCTTTAACTCTTCAAATTGAAAACAAGGTTTCAGCCTACGGACTATCTACAAGAAACAATCTACGGTTCGCTCTTAGCATGTATCAAGCGCTGTCAATGGGAATGAGATTTTCGTTTATTGTGGTGGCCCTTCCAGTTTTTTTCGTGGCATGGTACATGGGGATGACTGTTTCCGATGTGTCCTTCAATTTGAGGCGTCGCGAGATCGGTCTTTTATTGACAAAAGGCTTCTCTAAAGGTCAGCTTTTCGAGATCTTTCTAAGTGAGACTTTCTTGATCGGGTTAATCGCAGGCGTTGCTGGAATAGCGTTAAGCCTCCTGTTAAATCCGTTCTTTATCCAAGCGGTTGGTGGTCAGTTTGAGGGTACACCAATTGTGGGATCTAGTACAGTTATTATAACAATCGCTTTCGGCATCGCCATAACTCTTCTCTCCACGTTCAGATCTGCTAGAAGAGCTTCGAAACTCGAAGCCGTAGATGCTTTAAGACAGTATATGTACGTGGAGGATGTTAAACCATACAAGAGGACTTGGCCATGGGTAGCGCTTCTGTTGGGGTCTTACAAGATATGCATTCTTCTCTTAGGCATTAATATGACCGCGGTTATGATGCGTTACATAGGCGGGAACGTTCTCGTGATGATTTTGCTAGCAATAGCAACTATTTTAGATGGCGTCTTAACTTACATCGGACCATTACTTTTCTTCTGGGGCTTTACTAAGATTTTCATACGCGGGTCCCTAAAGTTTCAACAAGTAACAACTAAAGCAGCTAGATTTTTGGGCGATTTGGGCGCACTGGCCACGAGAAATGTTCAAAGGAATTCTGCCCGTTTGGCTTCCATTGCGTTTCTCATAGCCTTGATTATCGGCTACAGTTTTCAAGTGGTTGGAAGCTTAGCTAGTGAACAAGATTATGTCATCCGTGATGTCTACTATAGTGTGGGCGCTGATATAGGCGTTTCATTGAGCTCTACAACGAATGCTTCAGCAATCATGAGTAACATAACCAATCTACCCAGTGTTTCGTCAGCTACTTTAGAGTACTCTTTTGATGGGCAATGGAGCGGCGGTCCTATGAGTTTGAGAGCTGTAGATCCTGAAGCTTGGCTCGGCACGGCATACTATGAAATTGAATGGTTTGCTAGTACCAATGTTGAAAACGCTTTCCATTCACTGGCATCGAATAACGACACTATTATCATAGAACTTATCATAGCGAGGCTGCTTGAGTTAAACATAGGAGATGTGATCAGTGTAACCTTTAGAGAATCTGTGAAAGAACTTGAGATCGTTGGCTTTTTCGGTAGGGAACCGTCAGATGGAACAATCGGGATACGGCCTTACGTCGATGGTTATACTATCTTATCAGATTGGTCTTACATTTCTGAAGGACTGTACCGTGAATTAAGCGATGATGTTTCATATGCGTCGACTAAAATATTAGTTAAACTGGAAAGTGGAGCAAATGGCAAAACCGTTGCAGAGCAGATTCGGGAACTTGATTCTGATATAAGTTGGGTCTACTCCGTTGAAGAACAGCTTGAAACAAGGCAGAGCGATCCTTTAGGCACTGGAATAGCGAATATCCAACGTCTGGGTATTGTCTTTGCCATTTTAGCTGCGTCCGTGGGAACTACCCTCGTGACTCTGGTAAGTTTAAAGGAAAGAGGCAGAGAAGCTTCACTTATGAGTGTGCGCGGTTTGTCGTATAAACAGCTAATTGTAATGCTTTTAACGGAGAACTTGGCTATCGTTACGTTCGCTGTTTTATTAGGTGCTTTGGTGGGTCTCATATTCGTGTATGGAAACATCGCTGCAACCAACATTATTTCCTCTTCTATCGTAGCCCATCGTATGGTATTCCCCATAGATTTGCTCTTATTATTAGCGTCTTGCGTTTCCCTCATATTTGCCTCGACCATAATCCCTGTTATTGTAGTAGCAAGAAGATACGTTTCAAAACTTGAGAGGATGGTAAGAGTAGGTTGAAAAGCCTAGAAATAACTGTTAAAGATCTGATCAGAGTCTACCGCATCGGAAAAGTTGAAATTCAGGCTCTAAGAGGACTAACCATGTCCGTCAAGGAAGGTGAAATGGTTTCCATTATTGGTCCCAGCGGAAGCGGAAAAACCACTCTGCTCAACATCATCGGTGGACTAGACAAGGCAACAGCAGGCTCTGTTCTAGTTGGTAACACTGAAGTGACAACCTTATCCACTTCACAACTCATCGAGTTCCGAAGAAAAACTGTGGGTCACATCTTCCAAACTTTAAACCTAATACCGACTCTAACCGCCGCTGAAAATGCAGGGTTGCCAATGATCGCCATGGGAGTCTCTCGCAGCAAGAGAGTGGAACGCGTTAAAACGTTACTCGAGGTGGTGGGTTTAACAGACCGCGCCAAGCACAAACCCGATGAATTGAGCGGTGGAGAACAGCAACGTGTGGCAATAGCTGCGGCGTTGGCGAACGACGCCCCAGTTCTGTTGGCAGATGAGCCGACGGGGGAACTTGATACCGTTAACGCCAAGATCGTTGTTGACTTTTTGATGAAAGTAAATCGTGATCTGAGCAAAACCATCATTATGGTCACCCACGATCCCAATGTGGCAAGAGCCGCCAACAGAATACTAAGAATTGAGGATGGATTTATCAAAGCATCACTCACGCCGACTCAACTCTTAGAGCCCACAACAGCAGTGTCTTATATGGATCAGCTTAGAAATCGACTCTCAGATATTGATTCTCAAATGGAGAAGCTCGACGAAGACTTTAAAGCTGGCAAAATTGGCGGTGACGAGTATATGGAACAGAGGCAGAGGCTAAAACAAACAAGAGATAGCCTCCGAGACGAGTTGCATCGCATGGGTGTAGTAACTTAAAATTTTGAAACTGTTAAATCTGAAAGAAACGCTATGTTTTCAGAAACCTTTTTTTATCGTCGTCGTCGTCGCCGCCGTGGGCCGCCCCAGTTTTGACCTGACTCCCGCTGAAGAATTACCCGTTTCTCATAGTTGCGCCGACATCGCAACCTAGGCATATGGCTTTTCTTGAGCGTCCGCTCAATCTTCGGGGTTTGTGAACGAACCTTTCCAGCCTTTGACAATGATCCGTGTGTTGGCATTTTAACCCATCACACTTTATACCATCCAACAGCATCTTTTAAATGTTCTCTCCTCCAGCCTTCCTGCATATGGCGATAGTCTCATTTATTTGACTGTTCGTTCTCATAATGGCAAGATGTAATCCCGCCTTGAGTAGAAGTTTCACAAAAGTTTCTTGGGAAAACTTCTTTTTTAATCCAGTGATAACAATGGTTGCCTGGTCTTTGCTCACCCTTTTTATTTCATGAAGCGTTACTAGCGGGTCTGGCATGTTCTGTAACAAGGTTATCGCGAAAGTTGCATCAAAAACATTTTTTTGGAAAGGCATAAAGTCAGCGTCTGCACGGATGACCGCAGCTTTGGGCAATTGTTTCATGCGTTTTTTCGCCTTCTTTAAGATTTTTAATGAAATGTCTAAAGCAACAATGAGTTTCGCCGACTTGATATATTTGAGTAGCAGTCCGGTTCCGCAGCCTGCATCCAGCACGAAACTGTCTTTGTTAATGTTTATGCTGTTTAACGCTGCCTCCATCTTTGCGTTTTGTTCCTCAGCGTATTGAGCATCGTAGACAGAAGCTGAGGAGTCGTAGTGGTGCATCGCTTCATGTTTTTTGGTCAATTCTGTCATGGCTCTTCAGAAGTTTTATCTGTATTCTTCAACTTCTAAAGGTTGTTGGCGAATTGAAGTGTCAAGTCGAAAACTTCTTGTGGCTGAGGAAAATCCAACTGTTGAAGAGGCGGCGAGGCTCATTAGAAAAGCGCTTTCAGAGCGTAAGACTCTTGTCATAGTTGGGAATTGTTGGGTGGAGTATAGGGGTAGAGCAAGTTCGAAGCTGAAGTCTGGTGAACGAATTGTTATGATAAAGGAGGATGGTTCGGTTTTGGTTCATCGTCCTACTGGGTATGAACCAGTGAATTGGCAGCCGCCGGGTTGCTTGATTCAAACCAGTACGTCTGATGGTGTTTTGAAGATTCGGGCTGTTCGAAGGAAACCTTCTGAGTCTGTTAGAGTTTTTTTTGATCTTGTTTACTTGCTTTCTGCGTTTAGTTTAGTTGACAATGGACAATTTTCGCTTTACGCAAGTGAGGAGGATATGCAGAGAGCGATTTTGATTGAGCCGGAGATTGTAGAGTCTGGTTTTAGACCTATCACCTACGAGAAAAAAATTGAACCTGGATTTGTAGACGTTTACGGACTTGATAAGGATGGAAAACTTGTGGTGGTGGAAATTAAGCGGAAGACTGCAGGACGTGATGCAGCTCTTCAGCTGGCGAAGTATGTGGATTCTGTTCGATCAACAGTGAGTCGTGAGGTTCGTGGGTTGTTAGTGGCTCCTCGATTGGCGAAGGGCGTTCAGCGAGTTTTGGTGACGCTTGGGCTAAACTTTAGGGCTCTTGACCCTAGAAGATGCGCAGAAATTTTGAGTAGGCCAGAAATGAGAAAGCTTGAAGAATTTTTTGATAAAAACAAATAGTTTTGACCTTCTATATGTGTCTTTACTCCCTATCTATTTTTCTTTAGTAAGGATAAGAATGCTTAGTAAAGTGCTAGCGGGAGTAAGTCCTTAAATGACTCTCCTCGTTATTTTTCTTAGCTATGTCAACAACTGAAACAGCGGTCAAAGCTTTCCGCAAACTCCAACCCGAAGACTTCCGTGTACTATTAGCCATCGAACTAGGCATGAGCCGCCACCAACACGTCCCTGAAGAAACAATTCCCAAACTCGCAAGCCTCACCCAACAAGAAGTAACATATCGCCTCCCCCGCCTCCGCAAACTACGCTTAATAAGAATCTGGAAAGGACCATACACAGGCTACCAACTCAATACAGCAGGCTACGACTGCCTAGCAATCAACGCCCTCGTAAAAAACAACACACTAGAAGCCTTCGGCAAACCCTTAGGCATAGGAAAAGAAGCCGATGTTTACGACGCACTAACACCGAACAACGAACAAGTCGCCGTCAAATTCCACCGATTGGGCCGAACCAGCTTCCGCCAAACTAAACGTAAACGAACCTACATAGCAGAACGCCAACACATAAGTTGGCTATATCAATCCCGACTTGCTGCTCAAAAAGAATTCGAGGCACTTAAACTTGTCCACCCTCACGGAATATCTGTACCAAAACCCATCCAACAAAACCGGCACGTCATCGTAATGGGTATGATTGAAGGCGCTGAACTAACCAACTACACCCAAATATCAGAGCCTCAAAACCTACTTGACGAGATACTATTCAACGTGCGGAAAGCCTACGTAGAAGTCGGAGTTATCCACGCTGACCTCAGCGAATTCAACATCATCGTCAAACCAGACGAGCACATCCTCATCATCGACTGGCCCCAATACGTAAAGAAAGATCACCCGAACGCTGATCAGCTCCTTAAGCGGGATGTAAAAAATGTAGTACATTTTTTTCGAAGAAAATTTGACACAAAAACTCGACTCAAAGAAGCCCTGACATACGTAAAAGGGGCGTCTTAAGCTTCTTAGTAGGAACCTTTAATTGTAATGTATAGGATGTTGTTTCCACGAACCAGAATGCTTCCGTAGTTTGCGGTCAGCTTGTCTTGCACGTGTTCAGAGGCTCCTTCTAAAAGAATATTCATGTAACCATCACAACGAATCATCCTGCCTCTATACTCAACTCCGTTCTTTAACGTTACAGAAAGCTGGTTGTTCAACTGTTTCGTCAGCACATTCAAAGGCTTCTTACTAGGCTCCAACATCCGCAGTTACCAACAATGAAATATTCAAACCACATGCTCCATATAAAAGTTTTATCATGTCGCTGAATTGACGCATTTGAGAAAAAAAGAAGCTTATTTCGTGCTTATTCTTGTAGTCCATTTTTTCGCAATTCATGTTATGCATATCCGCAGCACAAACAACAAATAAGGGGTCCATTAAACTTCACATGGCGCCAACCATGGAAATTAAAGGGTTCATCGACATCAGTCTAGTTGATTGGGATGGAAAGATATCTTCAGTAATTTTTCTAGCAGGCTGTAACTTGCGCTGTTCGTTCTGCTACAATGTCAACTTAGTTCTGAATCCTGAAAAGTTGCCAACCATTCCGTTTGAGCAGATAGAAGATCGTTTAAAGAAGAGTAGAGGATGGATTGACGGCGTTGTCATTACAGGTGGAGAACCAACGATCCACAGTGATCTGCTGGAGCTTTGTGAGAAAATAAAGGAGACTGGCTTTTTGGTGAAACTGGACACTAACGGAACAAATCCTATGATGGTAAAAGAACTTATTGACCAGAGGCTTGTGGACTACATAGCGTCGGATATTAAAGCGCCTTTAACCGTGGAAAAATACTCTAGAGTGTGCGGTGTTAACGTGGAGAACCTTATTGTGAAAATTGAAGAAACCATAGACCTTTTACTGCAAGATGGAGTTGAATATGAGTTTAGAACCACAGTAGTTCCTGATCTTCATGACGAACGAGACATTGAGGAGATATGCCAGCGAATAAGAGGATGCAGAAAATACGTCATACAAAACTTTAAAGGCGATGTGGAAACGGTTGATCCGAAATTTGATGGGTTGAAGCCTTTTTCTGAAGAGAGAATGAGAATGTTTCTTACGACCGCAAAGAAGATTATACCCAACACGATATTACGGGGCTTCCCCTCCCTCACTCATAAAGAGCAATACGGGTGACCCAGCGTGTGTTCTAAAAGGTAGTGTTATAAACTTCTCAATTTTATCTTTTATGGGGTGGGTATGAAGGAAATCAGGTATATACTGGTTCTCGTTATCGGTGTTGTTTTATTTGCGGTTGGCATGGGGTTAGCTTTGACTTACCGGCCTCCTTCTGATTGGATAAAAATCATCCCTGCCGTAGCGGGATCGGGATCGATGAATCTAACCACAATTACCTTCGATATAACAAGCGAAAAATGGCTGGTTTCAGTGGGTATTGATTATCCTAGTCAATATTCGCTCGTCGCGCGATTCGTCGTAGAAGTTTACAACGCCTCTACAGACGAAAAACTGCAGGAATTCACACTTTCCACTAATGGGGTAGACATCTCCGACATCCGTTTACTGAAAATGACAGGCAGTTTCTACTTGAAAATTCAAGCTTATGGAGTTTACGGACCAATAGGAAGCTGGGCGATCCAAGTAAGTGAATATAACCCATCAGAATTTCCAACATGGATAGCCTTTATTGTAGTGATTTGAATAGCATTAATAGTAGTGGTCTTTGGTTACAAGATATATAACGTGATGAAGTAAACACTAAATACTCAATTTTACTCTTTTAATAAGTAGAGAGTCTTGTTGATGGATGAGTCGGTTACTTCTATAAATTCAAGATTTGTGTTTGTCATTTTTGGTAGTTTCTACTTTTTTGTTTTACTGGTTTCTTACTTGCTGGCGGTATTCTACCCATTTTTTACTCCGTATGGTTGGTTTGTTATACCTGTAGTAGCCAACTTTTTCGTAGGGTACTTAGCAGAAGAAGTGGATACAGCAGCCAAGATAATTATTGCATGCTTTTTCCTACACACAGGAATAGTCATAGGATTGCTTAATATCCCTTTAGTCTACGACGCTTTCATATCCTGGTTTGGCCAGGTGCAACGGAAGGTTCCTGCGGTGGAAAATGTTTTTTCTACAGATGACCCATTGAGTTGGATGGTGATAGTTATTCCAGGTTATCCTATAATGCACATTGTCCTAGGCATAGCCGTATCAGGCGTAGGAATAGCTGTAAGGGACTATAGTAGTTACTTAATTGCTGTGAGGATGCGTTTGGGGAAGAAAATGAAACAAATTATTGAGAAGCTGTCAAGCAAAGTTTAAGACGTACGCGCGCTAGCATGATGAAGTAAACACTGAATATCTAACTATTTTCTTTTTTCTGAAGCACCAGAAGATTCTTCCCGAAATAACAGTTATAAACAGAGAGGAGATTATTTGTCTTTGAGGTTGGATTGGTCAGGCTAAGAGCAACAACCTTCATTGTGCATCTAGTTCTGCCTTTGTGTTAAATGTCTGACCACAACACTCGTGTGTTTCTGTCTCGGATTGACACATCTCACAGTCTCTCCAACACTTGTATCTACCATGTTTCAAATCCTAGATATAAGTCCACAGAATGTTTGTGAAATTGATAATAAAAAAGAGGGGATTTAAGAGAGCAATTGCAGTAGCCAACCCATTAAACTTAAGCATTCAATTATCTATTCTAAAGTGTCAAACTGAAAAACAGGTTGATGTTCCCTTGCTATACCTAAACCAAATTAAAATCACTCGAGTTGAAGAGAGACCCAACGACGCTTGGTTCGACCTAAGTCTACGACAACTGCGAGAAGGCGAAGTACGCTTCTACCGAGTTAAAGATTTCCTCACAGGTAAGTGGCTCTTCAAAGTCTGTCAAGACAAAGAGCTGAACAAAGCTACCGTGAAAGCAGTGAAGTGTCCACCCGGAAAACGTTTCGCTCAACTCGAAGGAAACACGATGTTATTCCAAAAAAGCCAAATTGAAGAATTGTACTACGATATCATATCCTTGACTCATGCAGATGAAAATGATAAGCTTCATCGAAAAATCATAACCAACCTAGAAGAGGCTCCAGCAATAATCCGAGAACACTTCCAAATCGTACCATACGAAGAAGCCACCGGCAAGAAAGCACCGGGAAAAAACTGGGTGACTATATCAAAAGCAGAAGACGAAAAAACCATGATACTACTCTTCATTTTGGAGAGAGCTTGGACCATCTCCACAGTTTCTCCTGAAGATAAAATGGAAACGATAAGACTGAGAGAAGAGTTGAAGCCACCGATTTCGCTTTATGTGAGACCTAAGATTGAGAGGGTTGTTCACATGAAGGTTAAAGCGCATGCAGACGAAAACAATATGGATGTCTCAGATGCGTACAGAAGTCTAATTGAATCCGTGTTAGGAGTTACCAGTTAAGCAAGTTTCTCCAAAACTTCTTTGGGTTTAAACTCTTCCCTGGACCTCACCGACGCCTCTTCAACATAAAGTTGCACCGCGTACTTCAATGCATCTTCACTCACTGGTATGTAATCTAAATCTGAACGGAAGTAGTTGAGAAGAGAAGCGGCACAAGCAAATCGAATGGCGCGGTTCTCTAGGCGCGCTGAAAACCTCACAAACTCATGAGGAATTAGCTCTAAAATGGCTTCTCTAGCTTTCCCCATTAAATTATAGGCTTGAGGAGTAATCATCACAGGCTTGTAAGGAAACTGCCCTTTTACCAACGGATGCCCTCTCTCTATGGCGTAGACGAGGGTTAGGTGGTCTCGAATTTGTTGAGAGCCCTTTTTGATGTCAATCTTGCCGAAGGCTAGTCTCATTTGGCTCTGAGCAATCTCCACGTAGCGCTGTTTTGTCAATCTGTGCAGTCGACAAAGCATTCTGTCCTCGATAGCATTGAAATTCGGGTCTTTAACGGTCACTTCATATCCTCTACCATAGGTCGACACGTTGTAGTTTACGCTAAAGTATGAATTGAAACGGTACGGCCCGATAACCTCACGGTGCATTTCATATTTGATTTCTCCCCGTTCCATCGCTATTTTCAACGGTTCCACCATGCCCTTGTATTTGAACCAGTCGTTAAACTCTGGAATGATGAAGTTGAAGGTTCGTTTCACATAGGCTTGACCAATTCTGATGAATCTGGCTGGTGTCATTCCTCCAGCATAACGGTTGCGCCCAGGAATACCGTGGGGAAAGATTTTTGCATCTGGCTTTCCCAGAATCATGTCCCTAACCGAGAAGCTTTTTCCTGTTCCAGGTTCACCAAACAAGGAGAGGTTCCAACCAGTCTGCATGCCCGTCTTTCCGTGTTCATGTGTAATCTCTGCGTCAGCAAGTCCGTACTGTTGAGTGATGCTGAGCAAACTGTCAAAATACAAGATGGGACCAAAAAGGTCTAGAAGATAGCTTGCCAGAGAAGTTACGGAGAAAGTCTTTCCAAATTTAATAGTGGCGCCTAAACGATGTTTTAACAGGTTGTTTAAGTATTGCTCAAGCTCTTTATCCTTATCATCGATTTTTTGGTGCTCCTCCAACATATAATCTGCTTCTACAATTCCAACATCAGGGATGGCACTTATCTTTGGAGGCGTGGGCATAACGATTCCCAATTCCATTTGAACCATTGGAGAAACCTCCTCCGGTATTTTCCACTCTCGATACTGACCACCCTTATAGGATGTAGTGATGACCTTCAATTGTTCAAGTTCCGCTAGTATGGGAAGCGGATCAATGCCTCGTCTCAAGCTTTTTTTAATATCATTTAGGCTACAGCCTCTACCCACTTCTACTAACGTCTTCAAAATGGCGACGCAGTTCTTTCCATATTTCTTCTTGGCTTGATAAACATTGGCTCGAATCGTTTTGTCAGATCCTTCTAGGCGCAGTTTTCCGTTTTCGAACGTATAGTGTGTGCCCCTAAACACCGTCCACTTGCGAGGCAAATGCTTATCAAAGACTTTCTTGAGTTGCGTATCACTTATTTTTGACGCTATCTCAAGAGATGCATCGTCTTCATTGATGTCCCACCCGCTCTCGAAGCGATCAAAATATGGAATGTTGAATTTTTTTCCGATATCAAAAAGTTCTATTCGCGGGAAAGTTCTCTTCAGCAAGAGTTTTCGTTCCAGCCGTTTATCATCGGAAGCCAATTTGTATCCCCTTAATGGAAATTAGTAAGTCAGTTTTTTATAACTATTGAAGGAAGCTTTGTTTGATTAGGTATAGACTTTTAATATTGTATCCTTCTCTTCTTGAGTGATCCAACCCTCTACTTTAAGTTCTTCCATCCCCTTAGCCAATGCTTCTCCGAAATTTTCGGTATTAAGTAGATTGTTGAGAGAGCCTATTCTATGCACTACTTCCAGTAGAGCTTTATCATTTCGCATCTTTTCGGCAAACCTTGAAATAAACATTTCCTCCAATGCTTTTGATTTGAGATGCAAGAGAAGTTTGATTCGAGATTCAAGACTGAAGCTCCAAATGACCTTTTGAATCTTCCTTATGATGCCTTCATAACCCATGGCGACCGCGGGCGGATGCACATGATATCGAGATTTCGTCTCGGTTTCGTATCGAAACACGTAGAATGGCACGTTAATTAAAGTGGTCTTTTTTGGTCTCCATGGAATCGTTAATTCTTTGAGCTGAGATGCATGCAGTCTCTTCTGTTCTATGAGTTGTCCAATTAGATTTGTTATTGACGAAGTCTCTAACATTAGTTCTTCAATTTCTTTCTGTGTCATCTTAATCTGAGAATCTCGCAAGTTTTCGACATCTAAAACTTTCTTTCTTTCCTTGGCAATTGTCCCCTCATAGCTATAATTCAATTTTTTGATGCCGAGTTCACTTTGTTTGCGAGTGTTTTCGATAAATTGTAAGAGAACTTTTAGTTTTCCTTTAGTTTCAGAAATCTTGTTTTTGCACACTTTTATCTTGTGGTCCCAATATACTACGCCTGCTTCATTGCCCTTACGCTTACGAATCTGTTTTCTTTTCTGATAAACACGTTTATTTCTTTCCAATTTCTCCAGTTTTTGTTCATGCTTCTCTTTCTCTTTAAGCGCGCCTTTCAGCTCCTTTTCAGAAGTCTCAAATATTTTTTTAGTTTTGGCGTTCCGCTCAGTCGTCAGTTGTTCAATTCTTTTATCTACCTCTGATTTGATGCGAGAAATCTTTTTTTCAAACGTTTCTTTTATCTGCTCAATTTCACTCGCAATTTTTTGTTCATGATACTTGGTTTCTTCACTTAGAACATTGATAGCATACTGTAAACCCTGTATCTCTGACTGAGTCAATCTCCAATTGTCAAACAGTTTTTCAGCTCTTCCCAGCGCCACCTTCTCATCAAGCTTCGGCGGAATTAATGCGATAGGTGCTGTTGTCCTTTCCTTAGAGGTAAGTTTTTGCGTGATATACTGTAAGATTATAGCAAGCGTCTCCTTGTCTGCGACAATAGCATTCATGGAAATTTGAGTCGTATCGATGAAATCTTCAAAAGTTTTTGTATGCTTCTTTAAGACGCTTCGAAAAAGCTCGCGAAGCGTTTTGCTCCTCTGAAGATCTTCAACGAAAACCTTCACATTTGGAGGTTTCGTGTACGTGGTCGTGTGAGAAAATATCTCCAGCCCATCAACAATTATAGAGTCGGTGTCCCAAGGAATTGTCCACAAAGGATAGTATAGTTTGGAGATAAACGAAAGTTTCTCCTGTGAGGTCCCGAGGATACGTGGCTTTTTCCTTTTTGCTTCTGCTAGGCAGAGAATAGCAGCGGTTTCCATGTCTTGCGTGAAAGGCTTTTTCCTTTCATCGTCTTCAACAACGTAGGGCAATGTTATACGTGAACTTGCCATAGTGTCCTCTTCCAATGGATGTGTGCACCAACTTTTCAAAACACATTTTTCTTTTAAGTGTCTCTCGTATTTAGTGGTGTCCTTTTAGATTTATAATTCCTTCTGCATGAAAACATTCAATGATTTATCTACTGACATGAGTGTTAAGTTCGTTAGAAGAGATAGGAGAAAGTTTCCTCAACAAGCTTTGGGCTCAGTTTCTCGTATGCTTCAGTGCTACCTACATCATACCAGAATGCATCTGATAGATAACCGTAAACTGGCTTGCCTGTTTTTACGAGGTGCGGAATTACGTGTCCCATCAAATCTGGTCTACGTCGTTCCTTTTTCAATATATTCATCGCCTTAATGGTTTCGCCCTTTAAAACCAGTATTCCTATGCTCACTGGTTTTTCTAATTTTGGCTTTTCCACGAACCCTCTGATCTTCCCATTTTCTTCCATATCCGCTAAGCCCACTCTAACTGTGAAACCTGAGGCTAAAGCAACGGTTGCTGAAGACCGCTGGTCTCGATGATACTGCAGTAAATCTTTGAGGTTTATGTTTGTGAGGATGTCTCCATAATACACTAGCAACGTGTCTTTTGAGTTGACTGCGCCGTGTTTGTAAGCGTTTAGCACGGAGCCCGCTGTTCCCTTCAGCTCCGGTTTGTCATGGACATATGAGATTTCCACGTCAAATCTGGAGCCGTCATTAAAATAGTTCAGTATTTGTTCTGCCTTGTAGTCAACCATAAGAACTAGGTCTTCAACTTCGTGAAATTTGAGGTGTCGAATTACGTATTCTAGAAGGTGCTTTTGTCTTTGTTCTATGGGTAACATGGTTTTCTGAAAATAGTATGTGATCGGTCTGAGTCTTACGCCCGGTCCGCCGCAGAGAATTAATCCTTTGATTTTACTCATAGAAGCCCCACAGACTGTGAAGCCGAAAGAAGAGAGATGTGTTGTTTCTCTTCCGTTTACTCCTTTTTCTCCTCTTCTGCCTCTTTCTTTTCTTCGGTTTCGAATTCCTCAATTGGCTTTGGGGGCGGCGTTGTAGCCATCGTCCAGCCGATCCAAGCTCCGATGGCTAGCACAACAACGAATGCAACCAGCACTGGAATAGCGATTAGCCAAAATTGAACGCGCGATGTAGTCCCTACGTTAATAATTGGTTTAACTATTGCATCGTAACCGAACAATGTAACTATGTATCCAATTGCAATGACTACACAGACTATGAAAATCAATCCACCAATGCCTTGATCTTTACTAACCATATGTCATCACCACTACAACGTAGCCATGTTTATTAAATAACCCTATTATAAAGTTTGTCGTTTATTCCGAGCGAAATAATTAAACGGTTCCTGCTTCCCATGAAGCAATATATTTTTTCTGTTCTTCAGTCAGCTCGTCGATTGCCACGTTCATCGCCTTTAACTTCAGACTCGCCACAAGCTCGTCGATTTCTTTCGGAACACTGTAGACTTTTGGTTCCATTTTTTTTCTTTTCGTCAAATGTTCAACGCTTAATGCTTGATTTGCAAAGGACATGTCCATGACTTCTGAGGGGTGTCCTTCGGCTGAGGCGAGATTTATGAGTCTTCCTTCACCTAGTAGATAGAGGTTCCTTCCATCTTGAAGGCGGTACTCTTCTAAGTTCGG
>CAYFTS010000009.1:0-16365 GCA_964346135.1 uncultured Candidatus Bathyarchaeia archaeon
AAGCACATCATGATTTTTTTGGCGCCTGGAACCTTGCTGACTTCATATTTGAAGCGGGGATCAATCTCGTTGGCTTTGATCACATTTGCCTGCTCGGTTCCTTTTGGTTGCGTTTTCTCGGGCATTGCTTTTAACCTCAGTCTGTTAGTAGCTTCAACTCATCCTATTTCTTAGTTAAGAGAATAAGTCAAAGAAAACATGTTCCTAATAACCCTTGCGAATTTGTCTTTTTTAAACTGTAACCATTGTTCTTTAAGAAGGTTACCGCCTTCATGGCCACTGCGCTGGCTTCAATGACGCTGTCTGGTATGTCTTTGGGACCATGTGCCGCTCCGGCAACGAAGATTCCCTGAGCTTTCGTTGCGCTTGGGTTAGTCTGTTTGCCATTATCTTGCACGAACCCATCTTCATCTACTGGCACATCGAGAATTTTACTGAGCTCGAAAACATCACTTGATGGCTTCATACCGACTGCGAGGATGACCATGTCAAATTCCTTGTCAATTAACTCGCCTGTTTCAGTGTCTTCTGCACGAATCAATAGATTATTCGTTTTCGGGATTTCGATTACTCTGCTAACTCTTCCTCGGACGAAATGAAGGTTAAACTCATTTTTCGCTCTTTGATAAAACTCCTCGGATCCCTTTCCACCAGCTCGAATGTCCATATAGAAAATCGTAACGTCAATTTTTTGGGCATGCTCCTTGAGCAGTATGCCATTTTTGATGGAACACAAACAACACACTCCTGAGCAGTTGGGGTATCCCAGATGGTGATCTCTAGATCCCACGCATTGGATGAATGCAACTCTTCTAGGAATGCGCCCGTCTGACAACCTCAAGATGCGACCCCCAGTTGGACCTGATGCGTTCAACAGTCTTTCCAGCTCTAAATTTGTTATCACGTTTGGATATCTACCATAGCCGTACTCGCTTTTTTTCCGAGCGTCAAGCATTTCAAAGCCTGTTGCGATGATGATGGCTCCAACCGTTAGGCTGATAGTCTCGGGTTTTTGGTTGAAGTTAACGGCTTCAGCTTTACATACTTTTCGGCATAACTCGCACCTATACCCCGTGCTCGTGGTTATACAGTGTTTTTCGTCGATTGTGTACTTGAGGGGAACAGCTTGAGGAAAGGGCACGTATATTGCCTTACGAATGCCCAATCCTACATCAAACTCGTTCGGAACTTCAATTGGGCAGTGGTTGGCACAGGTTCCACAGCCGGTGCATAATGTTTCATCAACAAACCTTGGTTTCTTAAGGATTTCAACTTCAAAGCTGTACTTGCTTCTTCTAACCTTCTGCATTTCACTGTAGGTTAGAAGCTTTATTTTTGGATGGTTAGCAACTTCCACCATCTTCGGAGTTAGAATACAAGCGGAGCAATCCAGCGTTGGAAACGTCTTGTCCAGCATAGCCATGTGACCACCTATCGTGGGACTCTTCTCCACAAGATAAACTTGTACATCTTGCTCAGCTACATCTAGGGCTGCTTGAATGCCAGCTATGCCTCCTCCTATAACAAGAACTCTTGATGTTTCACTCAACTTGATTCCTCCTTTGATCAGCTTGCTCAGATTGCAGTCGATAAATCATCTGAACTGCTTTTCTAACTAGATTCTTCTCGCCTTTGGCGATCATTTGAAAATCGTTGTTGAATGTGGTTATTACACCGAACTGTTTTGAGATTTCTAATGCACTCTCTTTATCCACTGGCTTCGTGAGGGTTAGTCTCATCCATCCTTTGTCCAAATCCTTGGGCAAGCCCGGAACAAATTTGGGTGCAGGATAATTTATAGTGTCAAATTTATCGCGTTCGGCTTCGTCGATCTTGTTTATCCAATCCTTTGCGTAGTTCTTGCTAACGCTCAGAGCTTCAGCGATCAAATCATGTTTTATTGTTTCTAAACTAAGCTGTAAATCCTCCAGTTTTTTGTCAGTCGTGTCCTTGTTACATTCAGGGCATGTGTGTGCACGAATAAAATTGATTAGAGTTCTGCAATTTCGTAGTTCACGAGGAATTTCAACGCTTACATCAACGCTTTTTCTGATTAAATCTTCGAATAGTTTGACTAAGACCCACCAATTTTGCTCTAATTGATCCAAGGGTGTGTTTGCGTATTTTTCAACTTTTACCTTTGGTATTTCCAGAAGGTTTGTGTGACCTTTGTTGCGTGAAATTTCTTCCAGTCGAAGTCGAATTGCCTCAGAAACAAATTCGGAAATGCTTCTGTAGCGGCCAGACTTTAAGACGTCTCTAACGTCCTCTATGAGTTGCTTGCGTAGGCTTATGGTTGCCCAGCCAAGCAAATGTGTCACCTCCTTGCATCATATATAGATTAAAAGTGAAGTAAATACATAATGCTTATATTTTACTTATTGGTATTTATAATAAATACAATTGGTGATTAGAGTGGAGAGTCGGAAGGTTCAACGAGTCGGCTATTCCACACTAACCGTTTCATTGCCCAGCAATTGGGCAAAAAATGTAGGCCTTAAACCAGGCGACATAATCAACCTTCTACCAGAAAACGATGGTTCCTTAAAACTAGTGCCAAACGCTTTGACCGAACATAAAGAAGAGGCTAACGAATTTACCATAAACTCAGATTTATGTAACGAACAGGGAATGTTAGAGAGGATTATTGTTGGAAACTACATCCTAGGTCGAGATGTACTTGTCATCGCGTCTTCTAAACGAATACGAAGCATGCATGTCGAAGAAGTGCGAAGAATATTGCATAGCCTTATTGGATTAGGCATCGTAGAAGAAACTCCCAGAAAAATCGTTCTTCAATGCTCTATAGATCCGGTGAAATTTCAGATAGACATGCTAATGAGAAGATTATGTGTAATCGCTTCAACAATACACACTGAAGCAGCAGAGGCACTGGTAATTTTTGATCCAAAATTGGCAAAAGATGCCATTAGCCGAGAAGATGAAGCAGACATGATATATCGACTTGCAATGCGACTACTCCTTTCTGCGCAAAGAGGTCGCTCTACAGCTAAAAAAATAGGCTTAGAAGACCCTCTACAGATTCTGTACATTGGACTTGCTCTGAGAAATCTTGAACTGATTGCTGATCATGCAGCGAATATCGCAAAAAACGTCGTTGAACTTCAAAAATATGAAAACAAAATAAGCAAACGAGTGATAGAGAGAATATCTAACATAAGTGAATTGACCCACACAGTATTCCAAAAAGCCATGAAGTGTTTCTTCACTGGAGACATGGAAATCGCTAACGACATTCTAGAAATGAGGAAAGCTATCAAAGCAGAAGAGGAAACGTTGATGAGGGAACTCCCTGAAGTCCCACACTTAAGATGCGTCACTGTTGGGTTGACAAGGATAGCTGATAGCGGCGCGGATATTGCCGTAATAGCCATAAACCGGGCGCTTGAAAAGTCAAGCAAAATGTGTTCAGTACGTTGTAAGGAGGTTAATTTTGGATGATAATCAGTACTGGAAGAATAAGATGGGTGGGTATAGTTCTTTTAATGGCGTTTTACACCATTAAACATCGAATTAAGCTTAAATTTATACTAAAAATGATAAAAAAGGCTGATTTAGCCTTAAAACTGAAAACTATATTAAGTGGTTTAAGATTTGCATTAAAAGATATGAAGGAGTAAAATTTGAGTGAACTCGACTTAAATTTCATGCGCGAAATCGCCAACACTCCAAGAGGCAGAGGAATCCTCCTATGCATTCAATGTGGAAGATGCACAAGTGGCTGCCCAATCACTAGACTAACCACCGAACACAATCCAAGACGATTGATGGAAATGATTATTTTAGGAGCCCGCTCAACAGTTTTGCCTAACAAATTGCCGTGGTACTGTTTATCCTGTTTCACATGCCTAGACAGATGTCCCCAAGGCGGCGATGTCGGTGAAGTGATGTTTGCAATCAGGAATCTTGCAGTGAAAGACGGTAATATACCCGCAGGAATTCTCACTCAAGCGAAAAGCCTCCTTGAAACAGGGTGTGTCGTAAATCCAGCCAAGACAATTATCACCAAAAGAGAGAAACTAGGATTAGCTAAGATCGCTTCAGCTGGGCTCGACGAAGTTCAAAAGATTTTGAAAATAACGGCTTTTGACAAAAAAACAGGTCTCAAGTAGAGCTGGTGAAAAATTGAAGTACGCTCTTTTTTTGGGATGTCTCATTCCCGCAAGAGAACTCAGCTATGAAATCTCTGTTAGAAAGGTTTTGCCAGCTTTAGGATTAGAATTAGTTGATATGAAAGGAGCCAACTGTTGTGCACCATTTAGCATTCAATCACTAGACTACGCAAGCTGGCTGGCACTGGCGGCGAGAAACCTTTGCATTGCAGAGGAGATGGGACTTGACATTTTAGCTTTGTGCAACGACTGTTACGAGTCGCTCTTGATGGTGGACACCATCTTAAAGAAAAAATCGAAAGTAAAGAATCAAGTGAACAAGATACTCTCAGAAGTCGGTAAAGAGTACAAAGGAACAACAGATGTGAAACACCTGATAGACGTTCTATACGATGATGTGGGTGTAGACAAAATCAAAAATGCCGTTAGCGAACCTTTAACGGGACTGAAAGTTGGAACACAGCCTGGATGTCATCTAACCAAACCTAAAAGGCTACATTTCGAGACCATAAGAGGTTTTGGCGCACTAGACGAGCTCGTAACGGCTACCGGTGCTGAAACAGTTGATTACCATGGAAAAGAAATGTGTTGCGGAGGACCATTACGAGGTATAGACGACGAACTCGCTAAGCAAGTTGCAAGACAAAAGCTTATCCACCTGAAGAATGTGGGGGCACAATGCATCATTACAGTTTGCCCCTTCTGCTATTTGGAACTTGATCTAGGTCAGCTAGAAATCAAGAGGTCTTTTAATGAGAAATATGATTTGCCAGTCCTACATTTTATAGAACTCCTCAGGTTGGCGATGGGAATGAAATTAGAAGATTGGGAAATCCGGTCACACAGAGTTCCGCTAGATAACATCTTAAAGGGGCGATCATAGAGGAGAGGATGAAATTGAAAGAACCTGCCGTGTTAGTTGTGGGGGGCGGAGTATCCGGCATACAAGCTTCGTTGGATTTGGCAAACAGAGGAATAAAAGTATATCTTGTGGAAAAGTCGCCGAGTTTAGGTGGCAGAATGGCACAACTCGACAAGACTTTTCCCACAATGGACTGTTCAATGTGCATTCTCGCGCCAAAGATGATTGAATGTTCACATCACGAAAACATTGAACTGCTTACATACTGTGAAGTAAAAGGAATCAAAGGGTCTGCAGGAAACTTCACGGTGAAAGTTCTCAAAAAACCTAGATATGTGGATATAACGAAATGCACGGGCTGCGGAACATGTGCCGACCACTGTCCAGTGGAGGTTCCCAACGAATTCGAAGAGGGACTTGGAATGCGAAAAGCCATCTATATGCCCCTACCACAAGCAGTGCCTAGAGCCATGACTGTGGACAAAGTTAACTGCATAAACTGTGGACTCTGCGAGACCGTATGTGAAGCCAAAGCTGTGAATCTTGATCAACCACCGGAAGAAATCAATTTGAACGTTGGCGCAGTCATTTTAGCCATAGGCTTCGATATTTTCGATCCATCTGGAATTACAATTTATGGCTATGGGCGATACAAAAATGTGATAACTGCTATGGAACTGGAACGTTTGCTCTGTGCATCAGGTCCAACTGGAGGACACTTGATAAGGCCTTCTGATGGAAAAATACCTAGAAAAATTGCTTTCATCCAATGTGTAGGGTCAAGGGATAGGCGATTCGGGAACGCTTACTGCTCCAGCATCTGTTGCAAGTACGCGGCGAAGGATGCTGTGTTAATCAAGGAACACCATCCAAAAGCATTCATTTCCATTTTTTACATAGACCTCAGAACATTTGGAAGAGGCTTTCAAGAGTTTATAAATAGAGCCAAGAGCGAGTACGGCATAAAATTTGTTCGAAGCAGCCCAGGTGAAATTATGGAAGATCCAAAAACAGAAAACCTCAGAATATGGTATGAGAACACCGTGACGGGCAACATCGAAAACTTGGAGTTCGATTTGGTAGTGCTGTGTCCGGCCTTGATTCCACGAGCAGATGCCAAAGAACTAGCCAAAACCCTAGGAATAGATCTTGACCCATACGGATTTTTCAGAGCCTCAAGGGATATTACTCACCCGATAGAAACAACAGTTCTAGGAATATTCGCTTGTGGCTACTGTTTAGGACCAAAAACCGGAGACATTCCAGATTCAATCATGCAAGGCAGCGCGACAGCAGCTAGAGCTGCTGAATTGTTGACGGGGAAATGATTTATGGAAGAAAAACCCAAGATTGGAGTATTCGTCTGCCACTGTGGCATAAATATAGGTGGCGTAGTCAACGTTCCAGAGGTTGTTGAATACGCGAAAACCCTGTCAAACGTGGCATACGCTGAAGGAAACATCTATACTTGTTCTGAAGTTGGAATTGACAGCATCAAAGAAGCCATAAAGAATCATGGTCTGAACAGAGTAGTTGTGGCTTCATGCACCCCTAGGACACATGAACCGTTGTTTAGATCTGCCTGCAGAGAAGCTGGACTGAATCATTATTTATTTGAGATGGCAAACATACGGGAGCACTGTTCATGGGTCCATCCACACGAACCAAAGAAAGCAACGAAAAAGGCGAGAGACCTTGTGAGGATGGCTGTAGCAAGGGCCACATGGCTGCAACCACACGAGGAACCTGAGGTAGAGATTAAGGACACAGCCTTGGTTATCGGTGCAGGTATTGCTGGGATGACTTCTGCTCTTAGCTTGGCTGACCAGGGATTCAAGGTCTACTTGATTGAGAAAGAAGCTGAGGTTGGTGGAAACCTTCGAAAGCTTCACAAGCTGTATCCAACTATGCAGGATACGGCAGAGGTTTTACAGCCCACAGTTGAAGCGGTGAAGACACACAAGAACATCGAATTGTTGACCTCTGCAACGTTGTCGGAGGTTAAGGGATACGTTGGAAACTTCAAGGTTACAACCACCCAAAACGGTGAAAAAATCCCGCTTGAAGTTGGTGTCATTATTGTTGCCTGCGGCGCTTTGAACAACCAACCGCCCAAGGGATTGTACCAATATGGAGTATACGACAGAGTTGTAACACAAATGGAAATGGACTTATTGTTAAAGGAAAGAAAACTGGGAACCCCTGAGAGGGTTGTGATGATACAATGTGTTGGAGCTAGGAAAGGTGAGATACGGGCACTAGATCTCGCAGGGTTTCCAAAATCCGACACCGCTGCACTGTTGGCGAAAATACTTAAGTCGAAGAAAGAGGAAGGTTGGCCCTACTGCTCTAAGATTTGCTGCATGAACGCAATCAAAAACGCCATACTAATCAAAACTCAACATCCCGAAACCGACGTCATTATTCTTTACGGCGATATCAGAGTGTACAAGGAATACGAAGATTTCTATTCAAGAGCTCGAGACTTAGAAGTGAAATTCATAAAACACATCGAAGAGGCAACTCCTGAGATCAGCATGGGCCCAGATAACAAGCTTAAAGTCTTGGTTTATGACGCACTTGCCGCCCAAAAAATGGAGATTCCATGCGACTGGGTTGTGTTGTCAACACCTCTGCGACCGCGCAAGGGCGAGGTCCTCTTAGCACGAATGCTTAAGATACCGATAAGCCCAGACGGCTTTCTAATGGAAGCTCACTTGAAGCTGAGACCTGTCGACACTCAGATGGACGGAATTTTTCTTGCCGGAACCGCTTCTGGACCTAAAGACGTCCCAGAATCCATAATCTCAGCTAAGGCTGCTGCTGCCAGGGCGTCTATTTTGTTGGCTAATAAGAAGATGAAGACAGAGGCTCTCACAGCTATTGTTGATGAAGAATTGTGCATAGGATGTGGGCTTTGCGAGGAAATATGTCCATACGGTGCGCATCAAATCATAGAGAGCAAGTCAAAGACCATCGAAGCTCTTTGTAGAGGCTGTGGTGCCTGCGCCGCAGAATGTCCAAGAAGAGCCATAAACATGCTTCACTACGCAGATCAGCAAATTCTTGCACAATTAAAGGCGGCGTTAATTCCTGCACAAATGGAGGCAAGGTGAGTTTTATGGAAAAAACCGAGTTTGAACCGTTAATCATAGCCTTTTGTTGTAATTGGTGTTCTTACGCTGGAGCAGACTTGGCAGGTACAAGTCGCTTTGAATACCCAACAAATGTACGGATAATCAGAGTTATGTGCAGCGGACGAATAGACCCTACATTCATTCTATCAGCTTTCAGGTGGGGAGCAGATGGAGTGCTTATAACCGGATGCCACCCCGGCGACTGTCACTACGTTAAAGGGAACTTCATGATGGAAAGGAGACTCAAGTTCGTTGAAGATGCTCTTAACCACCTTGGAATTGAGTCGGAAAGGCTTAGACTAAAATGGATTTCAGCTGGTGAAGGAGAAAAATTCACAGCTTTGATCCGGGATACTACTAAAAGAATTAAGGAGTTAGGGCCTAGCCCGTTAAAACCATGATTAAATGGAGGTAGAGCTGATGGCAGAAACCGACTTTGAGCCTTTGATTCTAGCCTTTTGTTGTAATTGGTGTTCTTACGCTGGAGCAGACTTGGCAGGAACTGCTAGAATACCATATCCACCAAATGTAAGGATAATACGAGTAATGTGTTCCGGCATGGTTCACCCGGCTCTGGCGATGGACGCACTAATGAAAGGAGTGGATGGGGTGCTAATAGCTGGATGCCACCCCGGCGACTGCCATTACACAGATGGAAACCTCAAGACGGAACGTCGTGTCGATGCGATGTTCGTGATGATGGAGGACATGGGCATTGAACCTGAACGTTTACGACTAGAATGGGTCTCCAGCGGTGAAGGAGAAAAATTCGCTAAGGTTATTCGAGAAATGACTGAACAACTTAAGAAACTCGGACCTAGCCCGTTCAAACCGATGTGAGAGAAATGGTGAAAGCTGGACTGGTGATTGGAGGAGGAATAGCGGGGATTCAAGCAGCCCTCGACCTAGCTGATCAAGGTTTTAAAGTGTACCTTGTGGAGAAAACTCCAACAATAGGCGGCAAGATGGCAAAGCTGGACAAAACCTTCCCAACTATGGACTGCGCCGCCTGTATAATGACGCCTAAGATGGTGGACGCTGGAAGACACCCAAACATAGAGATGCTTACATACTCCGAAGTAAAGGAAGTTTCTAGGTCGGGAAAGAACTTCAAAGTTAAAGTTCTCAAAAAACCTAGGTATGTAGACGAAACAAGATGCACTGGCTGTGGCATGTGTAGCCAACACTGTCCAGTTGAAGTTTCCAACGAGTTCGATGAAGAACTTGGTGTGCGAAGAGCAGTATACGTTCCATTTCCACAAGCCGTCCCCCTCATATACACAATCGATAAAGACAACTGCATAGACTGTGGGCTTTGCGAGAAAGTGTGTCAAGCTCAAGCAATTAATCATGAACAAGAACCAAAGGAAATCGAACTAGAAGTTGGAGCAATAATTGTAACCACCGGCTTTGAACTATTTGACGCTAGAAAGAAAGAAGAATACGGATACGGCGTCTACGACAACGTGATGACTGGTTTGGCTCTAGAAAGACTCTTGAGCGCCTCTGGACCCACTGGAGGGCATGTAATAAGACCGTCTGACGGAAAGATACCAAAGAGAATTGCTTTTGTACAGTGTGTGGGGTCCAGAGACGAAAAAACCGGAAATCTTTATTGCTCCAGAGTTTGTTGCATGTATGCCACAAAAGAAGCACAATTGATAAAAGAACACGTTCACGGCGCTGACGTAACTATCTACTACATGGACATCCGAGCCTTCGGCAAGGGTTTCGAAGAGTTTTACCAGAGAGCTAAGAAAGAATTTAAAGTCAAATATGTAAAGGGCCGAGTTGCAGAAATCCTCGAAGACCCGCTGACTAAAAATCTTTTCATCCGAGCTGAAAACGTTGAATCAGGTGAGCCAGTTGAAGAAGAAGTAGACATGGTGGTCTTGTCAACTGGTCTAGTTCCCGCTGTGACAAACGACTTGGAAAAAACATTGCCAATTCGAATAGGCGACGACGGATTTTTTGTGACTGCCAATCCAAAAGTCGATCCGGTTACAACATCAATGGAAGATGTGTTCACAGCAGGTGTAGCAGAGGGTCCAAAAGACATTCCAGACACTGTTGCTCAAGCTAGCGCCGCAGCTATGAAAGCTTCAATCCTTCTGAAGGAGGAGGAGTGAAATGTCGGGAGAAGAAGAGCCTAAAATCGGCGTGTACATCTGCCATTGCGGCATTAACATAGCCAGTGTAGTGGACGTTGAAGAGGTCGCAAAATATGCGGCGACACTACCTAACGTTACCGTCGCAAAGCATTATCTCTACATGTGCTCTGCTCCCGCTCAAGAAATGATTAAAGAAGACATCAAGAAACATGGACTTGACAGAGTGATTGTTGCGTCGTGTTCTCCGCGGATGCATGAACCTACTTTTAGGAGAGTCGTGGAAGAGGGCGGATTAAACCCCTATCTGTTTGAAATGACAAACATCCGAGAACACTGTTCTTGGGTTCACCCAGATGAACCAGAAAGAGCTACAAAGAAAGCTAAAGATCTAATTAGAATGTCAGTTGCTAGGGCTAGAATTCTGGAATCACTTCAGAAAAGGGAAATGCCCGTTACGGTAAAAGCTCTTGTAATCGGAGCGGGCTTGGCTGGTATAAGAGCCTCCTTAGACTTGGCTGAAAGAGGTTTTGACGTATGCCTTGTTGAAAAAGCGCCCAGCATCGGCGGGAGAATGGCGCAACTTAACATACTATATCCGACGGCTGAGTATGCCCTAGAAGTGTTGAAGCCGATGATGGCCACGGTTGCTTCCAGCCCGAAAATTGAGCTTTTAACAAACTCTGAAATAAGCTCCGCAGAAGGCTTCATAGGAAACTTCAAGGCGAAAATCAACTTAAAACCACGATATGTTAATGGAAAATGTAATGCTTGCGGTGAATGTGAAGCCGTGTGTCCCATTGAAGTTTCAAATGAATTCGACTTTGGTTTAAGCAAGAGAAAAGCGATATACATTCCTTTTCCAGACGCTGTGCCCAAAAAATACATCATTGACGCGGAAAACTGCACCAAATGCGGAAAGTGCATAGAAGTTTGCAAAAGAGAAGCAATCGACCTCGAGGAACAGCCAAAAGAAATAGAGGAAGATGTAGGGGCAATCATTGTTGCCATGGGCCACGACTTATATGACCCTCCGAAAGGGGAATACGGCTACAAAGAGTATGGTAACGTAATAACGTTGCCGCAACTAGAAAGACTCCTGAACAAAAATGGACCGACAAACGGCCAGTTATCGTTCAATGGGTCTCCACCCAAAAGTGTAGTTTTCATTTCTTGCGTTGGAGCGAGGCAAGAGCCTGGAGTTTATAAACCAGTTGAAGAAGAACAGCAACTCCATAGATATTGTTCTCGTGTATGTTGTATGGCTGGGCTTAACAACGCCGTAGAAATAAAGGAAAGATATCCCAATACCCGAGTGTATTATCTTTACAGAGATGTGCGAACTTTTGGGAGAGGTCACGAAGAATATTATAGAAAAGCTGGCGAATCTCAGGTTTTATTCATGAAATACAATCCTGAGGCGCCACCACTGGTTTCCAATAATCCTCATGGACTCTCAGTCACTGTTCAAGACCTGCTAACAAGCAACGAAACCATGGTTGTACCTGCTGACTTAGTTGTTTTGAATGTTAGTATGATTCCTCCCGCAGACGCCTCCGAGGTGCAGTCTGCATTAAAAATCGTGAGAGGTCTTGAAGGATTTTTCACTGAAGCCCATACAAAACTAAGGCCACTAGACACGCCTTCAGATGGGATCTTCTTAGCTGGAACAGCGCAAGGTCCCAAAGATATCACCGACAGTGCGTCTATGGGAAGCGCGGCAGCTGCTAAGGCTTCAGCGCTCTTGGCTAAGGGCAAGGTTGAATTGGAACCAACCGTTGCTTACGTAGAATTAGCTAAGTGTGACGGATGTGCCATGTGTCCAGAAGCCTGTTCATTCAACGCGATTGAAATTGAGGATTACAAGGAGAACGGTGAAGTGAAGAAACGCGCAGTGGTGAACGATGCTTTGTGCAAAGGTTGTGGTGCCTGCGCAGCCACATGTCCACCTAAAGCAATATATGTTAAGCATTTCACATTAGATCAGATATCCGCCATGATAGATGCGGCGTTAGCTGAATAAGGTGGTTGTCGTTGAGTGAAGAGAAAAAGAAAAGTCTCATTAAAAAGACTGACGCAACAATTGAAGCCTTTAAGACGGAGAGGCTCAGATGGGTATTGGGAATATCACAGGTTGGTCCTAAAATAGGAGGAAAGAAATATCACGACATAACTGATGCCATAATGAAAGATGAAATGGCCCGTCAGATGATCATTGGCGAGATTAAGGAAAGAGGGCCATTAACCATCAAGAAACTCTCTGAAGCAACAAAAATTCCTCCCAAACAAATATTACGGCACATACTTGCCCTAAGAAAACAAGGCATAATTTCAGAAGCAGGTGAAAAGGAAGACGAGTACCTCTATGAAGTAAAGTGAACTCCTCATATTTCACTAATGTCTTTCGCCATAGTTTTCGCACAATTTGGATGTACGTCGCCAGGATAGTCATGTTCGTAAAGGTAAATTTTGTTTTCTTCCGGATCTACTTCAACGCGGTCGTGAGCTTTTGCTCTCACGAATAAATTTCTATAATCATTGCGACTAGATATACGAATAGTCTTCACCATTTTTTCTTCCAAACTCAATGGTTTGTCACAAAACTCACATAATTTCTCGACGACCTGTATCACTTTGAACGTTTTGTTTTGCATTTCCTGAAACTTAACCGCCCCTAACTCTTTCTTTAACACGGATCATTCCTCAACTGGCTAAACAACATAAAGATGGTTGTTCCCCTTGTTAACTTTTCGAGTTTTTTGCCAACTCCAGCGCCATCCTTGCCGCTTCAGGTACTGATTTCTTAACAACCTTAGATAGTCCAGGGTTGACAAGCTCTGGTACATTTTCAACTTGACACACAAGGATGATAACTTCAATGTTGCCAGCGTCTCTGATCTTTTTTAGGAAATTCGTGGTTGGAAATATATGTGGTGAAAAGTCGCCTGCTTTATTTTTCGGCAACTCTTCTATTGAGATTTGGAAAATTTCTCCGGGCTTCTTCTTCAAATCTACAGCGTCAAGAATAATTATTTTTTGAGGTTTTTCTTCGCTTAAATCCAACGTGAGAAGCATTTTGCCCGCTCCAGTTCCGACGTCCATAACGTAAACGTCGTCGGGGATTTGACAGTTTTGTTTCATGTACTCTATGGTTGCGGGACCAAAACCGTCGTCGCCGAAGAGTATGTTGCCGCAGCCGAGGATTAAAACACATTTTTTGAGGTAGTCTAGCGTAGTGTTGTTCGTCATCGCTATGCCTCTGTTTAAGTTTTCTTTTTTCTGCATTTAAGAAACTAACGATGAGTACATAAATTATTCATTTTTGTCTTGTCAGGTGGTGGACAAGAAAAGGAAAGGATGTGTTATGGATACATTAGGTGGTAGTAATCCTAGTTTTTTGGTATTAAACATCAAATTTATAGCTAAAATCTGATAAAAACCAGAAATTAAGAGCGCCAAAACAAATTAACTCTTTTCCAGTTTCAAACTTAGAAATTAAGACATATCGCCAAACCGTTGGAGCAAAACACTTTCAGATTTGGAAACATATTAATACCTCCATAACCTTTTAGTGAAATTCTCAAAAGTTTCAAAAACAAATGATTATTTGAGGAAGCAAAATGGCGCAAGAAGAAGCTAAAGTAGGAGTGTACATTTGCCACTGTGGAGGAAACATCAGCGACACGGTGGACGTGGAAAAGGTGAAGGAAGCCGCCGCCAAATTTAACGGAGTAGAGGTTGCGGAAACATATGAATATGTATGCAGTGATCCTGGACAGGAAATGATAATGAATGGGATAAAAGAACGTGGACTCAACAGAATTGTGGTAGCGTCGTGTTCTCCACGAATGCACCTTGAAACTTTTAGACAAACGTTGAAATCAGCGGGTTTGAACGCATATTTCCTTGATATGGCGAACATTCGGGAACAGTGCAGTTGGGTTCACGATGATAAGGAGACTGCAACTGCTAAGGCGATCGATCTTGTTCATGGAGCCGTGGGACGAGCCCGTTATCTGGCTCCTTTAAAGCCAAAGAGCATGACAGTGAAGCAAGATATTCTTGTGATCGGAGGAGGAATCGCAGGCATCATTGCCTCCCTTGAATTGGCAGATAAGGGCTATCAGGTTTACTTGGTTGAGAGAAGCCCAAGCATAGGAGGTCACATGGCTCAGCTTAGCAAAACCTTTCCAACCCTTGACTGCTCGCAATGTATTCTCACACCTAAGATGGTGTCCGCTGGACAGAATCCAAACATTAAGATCATCAGTATGGCTGAGCCAGCGGTTGTTGAAGGAACGCCGGGTAACTATCGAGTTTTAATAACGCAACGCCCAAGGTTTGTGGACGCGTCTAAGTGCACGGCTTGCGGAGAGTGCACAAAGAAGTGCCCAGTCAAAGTTCCAAGCGAGTTTGAAGCTGAATTAATGGAGCGGAAAGCCATTTACACTCCGTTCAGACAGGCAGTTCCCAAAACATACGTGATAGACACTGAGCACTGCTTATACTTCACGAAGGGAGTCTGCAAGATTTGTGAAAAGTTCTGCCCGGCACATGCCATTGACTTTGAGCAGAAAGAAAAAACCATTGAGTTAGATGTAGGCGCTATTGTTGCTTGCACTGGATTCGAGCAGCTTGACCCAAGAAGACTTGAGGAATTTAGTTATGGGTCACATCCCGACATTGTAACCAACCTTCAGTTTGAGCGGCTCATGTTGCAGGGTATGCACAAGCCGTCTAATGGAACGGTGCCGAAGAAGGTGGCTTACATACTCTGCGTGGGCAGCCGAATGATGAATACTGACAGGGGAGTTGAACACTGCTGTAAAATAGGATGTATGGCTGCAATTAAACATGCTATGTTGCTTCAAAAATCCGTTCCAGACGCTGAACCATGGATATTTTACACCGACATAAGAGCTGATGGAAAGGGCTACGAAGAATTCTACGCTACAGCTCAAGATCATAACGTACGGTTCGTTAGAGGAAGAGTAGCGGAAGTCACCCCAAACGGAGAAAACCTGTCGGTGAGAGCTGAAGACACCATGCTTGGAAAAGACATTGAAGGAGAATTTGACCTTGTTGTGCTTAGCACAGGCATCCTTCCACACTCCACTAGTTACGAGCTGGCTAGAAAACTGGGGATTCAAGTTGGCTCAGACGGCTTCCTCCTAGAAAGACACTACAAGCTTAGGCCAGTGGACAGCCAACGCGACGGAGTTTTTATCTCTGGGTGTGCCGTGAGCCCCAAGGATATTAGAGAAACAACTTTAGAGTCGATGGCTACAGCTTCTAGGGTTGCAACGTTTGTGGGCAAGGGCGAAATTTCCATACCACCAGAAGTGGCTTACATAATTCAGGATAAATGCAACACTTGCGGCGAATGTATAGAAGTCTGCCCCGTTGCGGCAATAGAAAAGTCTCTAAAGGGCATAATAGTTAACCCGATCTCATGTGTGGGATGCGGAATATGTGTGCCAACATGTCCTCTATGGGCAATTGACTTGAACCACTGCACTGAAGCTCAGTTAATGGCACAGATTCGCGGAGTATGTGAGAGCAAAAACCCGCCAAAGATTGTTGCCTTCATAGGAGGAGACACGGCTTACGGCTCTGCAGACTTGGCTGGGCAAACGAGAGAGTCTTATTCTCCAAACATTGAGATAATTGGAGTGCCAAGCATTGGAAGGGTCGGTCTCAAACATGTACTTCAAGCTTTTGCCCATGGGGCCGACGGCGTCATATTCGTGGAGGGAGATGACAGCGTTTTCACGGAAGAAAAAATGAGAGAACATGTCATCCAGCTAAAAAAGGAGCTACGCAATTACGGCGTTAAATCCTTACGTCTACTTTCAATTAGAACAACCCTTCCTCAATACAACAAAATACTGAATATATTTGGTACTCTTGACGAAAGGATTTCGAAGTTAGGCCCAGTCTCGGAGGAAACTAGGTCAAGAATAAAAGAACAACTGACACAGGTTAACAAGGATTATCAGTTGGCAACATAGAGAGTGGCTTCGCTATTTCGCCTACGTTACTTTTTGTTCTAAAGTGCAGAGATAGAAAAGAAGGGAAAGGAAGGAAGTCTTTAATGATTCACTTTGGCGTCAATGAGCTGTCCA
>CAYFTS010000010.1:0-1583 GCA_964346135.1 uncultured Candidatus Bathyarchaeia archaeon
TCTGTCTGTATCGTTGCGATGTTAGGATTGATCAGAACTGTTTCTATGCCTTTTTCTTGCAGTGCTTTGAGGCACTGGCTTCCTGAATAGTCGAACTCTGCGGCTTCTCCAATTTTTATTGCTCCGCTACCTAGCACCAGCACTTTACGTAGTTGTTCAAACTTTGTCATTTCTATCTCCCTGTGAGTTTTAGAAATTCGTCGAAAAGGAACTCTGTGTCGTATGGGCCCGGGGATGCTTCAGGGTGCCATTGGAAGGCGAAGGCTGGTTTACTTTTGTGTTTTACTCCTTCAACTGTCTTGTCATTTGCGTTCATGAACCATACTTTTAAGCCTGTTCCATAAACGGAGTCTAAGTTTACAGCGTACCCATGGTTTTGTGTTGTAATGTGACAACTACTTGTCGCTAAGTTAATTACTGGCTGATTCTGCGATCTGTGTCCATACCTCATCTTGTAAGTGTCTCCACCCAAAGCCAACGTCAATATTTGAGTCCCAAGGCATATGCCCATGATTGGAACGCCTTCCTCAATCAACTCTCGGACGCACTCTATTGTTTTCACGCATTTTTTCGGGTCACCCGGCCCATTGCTTATTACAACTCCGCTTGGATTGTACTCCATGATTTCCTTTGATGAAAAATTGTAGGGCACTCTTACAACGTTGATTCCACGTTTCAAGAGGCTCCGCAATATACCGTATTTAGTGCCGCAATCTATCAAAACAACTACTTTGTTTCCTCCAGCCTCATGACGAAACGGCTCTTTAATCGTCACTTCTCCAACCAAATCTTTCAAGTTTGGGTCTGGAATCTTCTCTGCCTCTTTCAGAAGTTTTTCAATGTTAGGCTCTTCTCCTTCTTCATATATCTGCAAAATTCCGAGCATGACGCCTTTAATTCTAAGTTTCTTTGTGAGTTTTCGCGTATCGATTCCACATATTCCTGGAACGTTTTCGTTTTTAAGCCATGTATCCAAAGTTTTGGTTGATGCCCAGTGATTGGGTTTCTCGCATAACTCGTGAATAACAAGACCTGTTGCTTTGATGCCGTCAGATTCGAAGAATATTGGGATGCCCAATTCGGTATCAAGCGGTGGAACACCGTAGTTGCCGATTAGAGGGTAGGTTAATGTTAAAATCTGTCCTTTGTAGGATGGGTCTGTCAGAGCCTCAGGGTATCCAACCATTGAAGTTGAGAACACAACCTCGCCTGAAACTTTCTTTACTGCTCCAAAGCCTTGACCAACGAAGTGGGAACCATCTTCTAAAACTAATATCGCCTTTTCGGGTTTCGGAGTATTAAACTCTGCTTCCAAAGCCCTATCCTACCTAGCCATTTTCGCTTTTAAGCTTTGCGCTCTTCGAGTTGTCTGAGTTCAGATAGGATTTTATCACTGATTCCAACGTATTTTCCGCCTTATTCAACTTAGATTTTTCATCTGACAACCTAGACTTTGACAGGGCAACCCACTGTTTTCGAGTTTTAAGCATTTTCTTCACTTGTTTTGGTGAAGGACCACCGCTGACGTTGTGGGCTTTAACAAATTCTGATGGGTCGGTGGATACACGTATGTCTTCCACGTT
>CAYFTS010000011.1:0-1806 GCA_964346135.1 uncultured Candidatus Bathyarchaeia archaeon
CAGAAAATAGCCCTAGTGTACAGTGATAAGTTGAAGAACTACGATTTTGGTCTTGGACACCCTTTCAGATCGAATAGATTTAAAAGTTTTATGAAATGCTTCCGAAGAGAACTCAAAAAAAGTGGGATTTTCGAGCTGATAATGAATGACGAACTCGCAAGTGAGGGAGACTTGTTACTTTGGCACACGAAAGACTACATTCAATCCATCCGAAATGCGTCTATTGGCAAAGCTGTGCCGAGTTTAGGGAGATTCATAAGCGGAGACAACGTAAATCCTAACACTGGAAAATTTCCAAAAGGCATAGAAGAAGCAGCCAGAGTAGTGATCAGAAATGGTATGCTTGCTTGCGAGATCGTTCAAGAAGGTAAATATGAAAAGGCAATATCAATAGGAGGTGGGTTGCACCACGCTAGACCAAGATATGGGGAAGGGTTTTGCGTGTATAACGATGTTGTGATATCAGCAAAGCATCTGATTAGAAAATACGGTTTAGACCGGATTTTGATTGTAGACACAGACGCACACGCTGGAAATGGAACTTGCGAAGCTTTCTACTCAAGCTCAAAAGTGCTTTTTATTGATATTCATCAGAAGAATATCTACCCAGGAACAGGTTATGCAGAGGAAATTGGAGAAGGTAAAGGCAAAGGTTTCACAGTAAATGTGCCACTACTTGCATATGCAGGTGATGAAGCTTACAAATATGTATTTAACGAAATAGTTTTTCCCTTAGCTGAAGAGTACAGTCCCCAGTTTATTATTAGAAACGGTGGTTCTGATCCACACCCTAGCGATGAGATAACTCAGCTAGGATTAACTCTAGAGGGGTTCAGAAACATAGGCGCAAACGTCAGGAAAATTGCAAAGATATGCAACGGTAAAGAGGTCGATCTCATTTGCTCTGGATACAACCTAACTGTTCTGCCAAGAGCATGGTCAGCGTTGATTTCGGGTCTAACTGATATCGAAATTGGGCTTGAGGAACCATTTCCAATAATGATAAGAAAAGATCAGATGCTTGAAGACACGAAAAAAATCGTCCAAAAAGTGAAGAGAAACCTACGACCGCACTGGAAATGTATGAGAACTTGAAGAGCGCGAGGTTGTCCCGTCATGTTTCGCACGCGCATTAAATTATATCACAGCCCATTATTGAAAAAATGAAAGACATTCACACACGCATTCTTTCAAAGGAAATAAAAACCTTTTAGGTTAGAATATTAACACCATCAACATAGACGACATAAAACCCGCTCTGTCATGCGCGCGCACATGAAAATACTCGTACTCCATATTCTACTTTCATTAAATCTATATGCAGCAAACAAACCATAATGTCGCGGTGAGATTGGATTGCCTTGGGGTTCGTTGCTAAAAAAGATTAAAGTCGCTTTTTCGGGTAAACCTCAAAAGAAGACTTCAGTTAGATCAACCTCGAAGAAAAGAAAAGGGTTCCCAGAGTGTTCTCATCATTTTGGATATCTAGCAAGCCGAGCCAAGAACGCAAAGCTCTCGCAAGAATGCTTAACTTGCAAAAAAATGCTGGAATGCAGAAACAAGTAGAGTTTAGTTTTGTCATGCGCGCGCTTTTTGTTGTCCGCGCACGCGCACGTACGTATGAGGGGATATATACACACGCGTAAACACGAGTACGAACGTTTGGGTTTGGGTTTGGGGCTTAAATTTTAACCACACACATAAAGAAACACTGCCAAAATCTATAGAAAAATCGTATGAGAGATGGTTTTTGGTTAAGTGGGCAGCTAATGAACCCATTAAGGGGCAAAAACTTTCTCAAGCTTG
>CAYFTS010000012.1:0-3143 GCA_964346135.1 uncultured Candidatus Bathyarchaeia archaeon
ATCTTGTACACTTTTTTTCCTTTCTTGTGAGCTACAAAGGTTCCCATTGTAACACGCGTGTCAGAGGCTAGAATAACTCCATCTTTGCAAACTACGCCAATTGTTGTCGTTCCTTTCAAAGTTGGATGATCAAATGTTTCGTGCATCTTTAATTTTCTCCTAAATAATCAAATGCATCATAATAACTTCTCGGAAGAAGTTAGCGAGATGTAGAGATGGAGATGTTGGTAATAAGTGTTTTGTATAATTCTACTTTAGAAGAAAGTTAAATAACATAAACTAGAACACAAATTTCAAGCTAAGCATCCGCAACCGACGCATTTAAAAGTCTTTTTAGTCCATTAATATCGGTTGAACCACATCAAAATGTGATCTCTATTGAAACTACACCACATGCAACTTCCCAGAGAAATAGTTGTGGGAAACGAAACCTTGGAACTCATAGGAAAAATTTGCAAAAAGCTCGGCTTTTCTAAATCCGCACTTGTGGTAACAGGTCCGCAAACGCATCATATTGCAGGTAAAAAAGTCATCGACATCCTCGATGACACTGGAATTAATGTTGACCAGCTAATCGTGTCCTCCCTTACCGTAAAGGACGTTAAGACCGTTGAGGAAAAAATAAGGGAATCAAAACCACAGGTAGTGCTTGGAATAGGCGGCGGCACCAAGATCGACGTTGCAAAGCTTGGTTCTGCGCGTCAAGAAGTTCCGTTCATAAGTATTCCGACCACTGCATCTCATGACGGAATTGCAAGCTCTGTTGTCTCTCTTAGAGGATTGAATAAACCTTATTCTAGAGTGGCACAGTCTCCCATGGCTATTGTTGTTGACACCAGCGTTATCATCCAAGCGTCCCATCGATTTGCGGCAAGTGGATGTGGAGATGTTTTAGCTAAATTTACTGCGGTTCGCGACTGGGAGTTAGCTCACAACGCAAAAAACGAGTATTACGGTGAATACGCAGCAAGTTTGTCATTGATGGGTGCGAGGCTGGTTGCTGAACACGCAGACATAATTCAGCCCGAGATTGAAGAGGGCGTGCGAGTTCTCTTGGAAGCGTTAATAAGTTGTGGTGTGGCTATGAGCATTGCCGGAAGCAGTCGACCTTGTAGCGGCTCGGAGCACCTGTTCAGTCACGCTCTTGATGTTATATCGCCAAAGCCAGCTATGCATGGTGAACAGTGTGGCGTGGGGACGATAATGATGGCGCGTCTCCATGGATCGGATTGGAAACGTGTCAAAGAGACGCTGGAGAGCGTAGGTGCCCCAACCACAGCGGAAGAGTTGGGAGTAGAGCCTGACCATATTATAAAGGCGTTAACGCTGGCGTGTACAATTCGACCTGAACGGTACACCATTTTAGATGAAAGAAAGTTGAGTTATGAGGCAGCTGAAAAACTCGCAAGGGCCACTGGCGTGATAGAGTAAAGTTAGTTCTTATTCTTTTTTGTCGACTGTTCTTTGTCAGGTTTTTTCTTTCCAAACACTTCGACAAACTTCACGGTTGTGATTTCTGGAAAGAACTTTTGTATGTCGGTGGTGATGCCTCTCTTCGCGAGTTGTAGTCCTTCTACGTAGAAAGCTTCTTCAGGCACATTTACCACTACGCTCTTTTTGCTCAGTTTCAAATTAAACTTTTCAACATCAACTGCTGGCATTCTTCGATGAATGAGGGCAGTGACCTTCTCCAGCTTTGTTTCAAGCTTTTTCTGAACAGTAACTTCGTAAGTTAGAGTTTTACCTGCCAGTGGAGGGTTAAAGTCTAGCTGAACCCTTCCAGACCCCATGGTTCTCACTGTGGCAAATTTTCCATCAAGTTCTATGCGCATACCTATTTTAGGAGTGATTCCACGGGAAGTAAGTCGCCTGAGAGGGACTAGTCTCACTTTTTCTGGGTCTCGGGGTCCAAAAGCTTTTTCCGGCGATATTTCTATGGAAGCTGGTTTTTTCAGTTTAAAGGTTGGAAAGCTTTCGTCTAGTGTCTTCAGCACCCATCCTTCTCCGACAACTACAAGTTTTGACTCGTAGATTTCACCTTCTTTGTATAGTTTCTCCTTTTTCGCCACTTCTTCAGTGGTGGTGTCAAAGACTTCGCTGGTTTCTTTGACCTTAGCTATGTAGTCTATGAGGATGAAGTCTCCTTTTTTGATAGGCATTTTGTTCATCTCGTGCCACTAAAGTTTATGAGTTCTGCCTTTAACGTTTATTCACAAATATATATGGATGACGATGACTTCTGCAAAGTTTTCTCTTTTTATTTTCTATTCTACGCCTACATGCCCTGGTATTTGTTTGCTGCCAAAATTACAGAAGGTTATTTTTGTGAATAGACCTTTTTTCTAGAAGAATATCTGGTAAATCTTATATAAATGATAATAAACATAATAAAACTCTCAAAAATAAAACGGTTGTGGAGGGAGTAACCTGAATAAATCTCAAGTTCTCATTTTGGCGTTTATAGTCCTGTTTGTATCACTTCCGCTTATGACGATTTACACCATGGTTCAGAGTAAGAGCGGAGGAATCTCAGGGTACTCCACGACAGGATGCACCTGCCACTCGGCAAACCCCAGCCCAAGTGTAAGTGTTTTCATCTCTGGACAAACTGTCGTAATACCAAATGCAACATACACTTACACCGTCACCGTGACTGGAGGACCGCTAGCACTCGCAGGCTTTGATGTTTCAGTTACCAATGGCACACTTGTCGTTACGGATTCAACAAACACTCTGTTGCTGAGCGGAGAAGTCACACAAACTAGCGTTGGGGCATCTCAAACAAGTTGGTCATTTGATTGGACAACGCCTTCAACTTACGGAAATGTCACTGTGTATGTGGCAAGTCTCTCAGCCAATGGTGATGGAAGAAAAGATGCAGATGACTTGTGGAACACAGCTTCTTTAACTATAATTGTGACAATTGCTGGCGACCTGGATGGCGACGGTGATGTGGATTGGTTTGATTTTGGCGATTTTGCTGCTGCTTACGGAAGCAGTATAGGACAACCAAACTACAACCCGTTAGCTGACCTTGACGCAGACGGCGACGTTGACTGGTTCGATTTCGGCGATTTCGCTGCAAACTACGGCAGAAGCATCTGATGAATGCGCGAGTGCATAGACAATGGGTTGCTTAGTAT
>CAYFTS010000013.1:0-31383 GCA_964346135.1 uncultured Candidatus Bathyarchaeia archaeon
ACACAGGACCACACGTATTTTCCCTCGACCCATTTGGAAGTCTCACAGAAGAAAAATGCGTCGCCACAGGTTCAGGTTCTCCAATAGCCTACGGCGTGTTGGAAGACAAATACAAAGAGAACACAACAGTTGATGACCTTCTATCCATAATCGTGCGAGCCGTTAACTCTGCTATGAAACGAGACATTGCAAGCGGAGACAGCTATGATGTTGTGATTATAGATAAGAAGGGATATCGTGAATTAAACACCACTGAAAAAAGAGGTATCCTAGGAAACTAGCGAGGAGCAGAAGAAAACGTGGCGTCCTTCGATAAAACAAAGGTTGAGATTAGTCAAACAATCTTTGAACATGTTCCCAAAGAGGCAGAAATTACCCGCATTGAATTTGAAGGTCCAGCTCTGGCGGTTTACACAAAAAAGCCCGAGATTCTTATTGAACAAAGTTACATAGTTGCAGACATCGTCAACCTGATTAGAAAAAGGATTGTTGTGCGTTCTGATCCATCCGTAAGATCATCAGAGAAAGATGCGGAAAGAATTATACACGAGATCGTTCCTCGAGAAGCAGAAGTCACCAACATAGGTTTCGACCCTAGCCTCGGCGAGATCATCATCGAAGCCAAAAAACCTGGTTTAGTTATCGGAAAAAACGGAACATTTTTGCAAGAGATCATAAAACAGACACGTTGGAGACCCCGCATTTTGAGGAGCCCTCCAATACCGTCCAAAATTATGGCGCACATACGTCATTATCTTCATGCTGAAAGCAAAGAGCGCGATAGAATACTTCGCACTGTTGGTGAAAGAATATTTAGACCCATGGTCTACGGAGTTGGAGATGTCCGAGTCACCGTTTTAGGCGGAGCCCAAGAAGTTGGAAGGTCTGCTATTCTTGTACAAACGAGGGAAAGCCAAGTGTTGTTTGACTGTGGCATCAACCCTGGTTCTAGAAATTCACTTGAAGCTTTTCCTCGACTTGATGCCCCTCAATTTGATGTAGATTTGTTGGACGCAGTAATCATAAGTCATTCGCATCTAGACCATTGTGGCTTTCTTCCGTTCTTGTTTAAATATGGCTATGATGGTCCTGTTTATTGTTCAGCTCCCACAGCTAGCCTCATGACTTTACTCCAACTGGACTATCTTGATGTCTTGAGCAAGCAAGGAGCGATGCCGCCCTACGACCAAAAAGATGTACGAGAAACCGTGTTGCACACAATTCCGTTGCGTTATGGCGTTGTGACCGACATAGCACCTGACGTTCGTCTAACCCTGCACAACGCAGGACACATTCTTGGGTCATCTGTGACGCACTTACACATCGGTGAGGGACTGCACAACATCGTATATACAGGCGATTATAAATACGCAAAAACCATGCTTCTCGAGCCTGCTACCACAGAGTTTCCAAGAGTGGAAACCATAATAACCGAGAGCACATACGGAGCTCCAAGAGATACAATGCCGTCTAGAATTGAGGCAGAAGAAAGACTTTCATCAGTGATTAATGAAACTTTGGATCAAGGAGGCAAAGTTTTAATTCCAGTTCCAGCGGTTGGCAGAGCCCAGGAAATAATGTTAATTATCGATGGGTATATTCGGCAGGGACTGTTGAAGGAGGCGCCAGTGTTCATTGAAGGCATGATTTCTGAGGCAACTGCCATCCACACGGCTTATCCAGAATATTTGTCAAGGCAGGTGCGAAATCGCATTCTACACGAGGGAATTAATCCATTTCAATCGGATTTTTTCACTTTAGTGGAGCATCCAAGTGCAAGGGAAGAAATTGTGGAGGGCGAACCATGCATTATTATGGCGACTTCCGGCATGTTGGAAGGTGGACCTGCAGTTGATTACTTCAAGTATTTAGCATCAGACAAAAACAACCTGATAGTCTTTGTTAGCTATCAGATTGAAGGTACAATGGGCTCTAGGGTACAGAAGGGCTTAGCGGAAACCCCTATGATAAACAGTAATGGAAAAATTGAGATTGTTAAAGTTAACTTAAGAGTTGAATCAATTGAGGGTTTTTCTGGGCATTCAGATAGAAAACAAATCATCAGTTACATCCGTCGGGTCACACCAAAACTTGAGAGATTAATCGTTTGTCACGGTGAAAAACTGAAGTGTCTAAACGTAGCAAACATCTTTCAAAGAAAATTTAAAATTAGAACAAACGTGCCCGATGTCCTAGAAACAATCAGGCTGCGGTAGGCATTTCCTGGTTAGACGCGACGTTTTTCTCTCGCCAGATTCGAATGAAGGACGGTGTGATAACCACCCGCTCTTCACCCAAACGGGCAATATCCCCTCCAACTAGTTGGGTGAACTCATATAACTCACTTACAGCCCGTTTAACGTCTTCAACACTTTTTCTTGCAAGAGGACCAACTCTCAAAATAAGTATGTTTCCTGATTTCACTTCGCGTTTGATCACATCTACGTCTTCAAGGTCGCGCAAAGGTAGAGCTTTTAAATAAGCCTTAGCTGGAGGACGGGTGGAGGGCAGCTTTTCTTCAGTTATCTCTGGTTTTTCACCTTTCTTAGCCTTTTGGATTGCTTTTCCAATTTTCTTCCCTAGCTTTGACAAGCTGTCATTCTCCTCGACTAACCCTACCCATCCATTGAACTTTAAGTTTTGTGTACCAGAGATATTTCTACATAACATGCAACTTGCCAAATTTTGCGGAGAAGAGTCGGGCAGATGGGTAGTAGGCGTGAATGAACTAGTTTGTTCGTAATTTTTGGTCTTTCTAAATTTATATAAAAATGTCTAAAATGCCTGAAAATCACCCAAGCAGCATCATGTCATTTGCCGTTTATCCATCGTTTTTTCTTCTTTAGAAGTTTTATGCAAAGCCTCCGATAGTTTCCAACAAGATTTATTTAGCTTCTAAAATTAGAACAATGCATGGTGTTCATTAATGAATCAAGCTATTTCTGCATTAAGGATGCCTAAGAAAACATATTTTGGCATTGGAGCTGTAGAAAAAGTAAGAGAAGCAGTCAAAGACCTCAGAGTCTCCAATGCATTAATCATCACTGATAAATGGGTAATCAACGCTGGTTTAGTAGATACTCTCATGAAGGAACTACGTTCAACGGCAGTAAAAACTTCCATTTTTGATGAAGTTGAACCTGAACCAGCCGTGGAATCTGTTGAAAACGCTGCGGAAAGTCTGGGAAAAATTGGTGGCGTCGACCTTCTAATTGCTGTGGGAGGTGGAAGTGTCATAGATACAGCAAAATGCGTGAATATAGTGGCGATGAATGGGGGATCCATATTAGATTATGAAGAAGATCAAGAAAAACCCAGACCAATGCGGAAACTTCTTCCACTCGTTGCTGTGCCGACAACAGCGGGCACAGGAAGTGAAGCTTCCATGTGGGCGGTGTTTACAGATACAAAAAGAAAGTTGAAGACTGGTGCTGCAGACCCCGAATTGATTCCAGATGTTGCTATACTCGATCCAAAAATGACCGAGACTATGCCGCCAGCTTTGACAGCAGCCACGGGGATGGATGCGCTCACTCATGCAATAGAAGCTTATGTTTGTATTTATGCGAATCCAATAACTGATGCTTTTTCTATTCAAGCGATAAAACTTATTGCCGAAAATTTGAGAATCGCTGTAGAAGATGGCGAAAACATGAAGGCAAGGGCAAACATGATTTTGGCGAGCTTCATGGCTGGATCAGCATTCTCTAACTCATCTTTAGGAATAGTGCACACTATGGCAGAAACCTTGGGAGGATTTTACAGAATACCCCATGGCATAACAAATACTTTGATGCTACCACACGTTATGGAATTCAACTTGAGCGCCAATGTGGAGAAATTTGCAAAAATAGCAGAGTTCATGGGAGAGGATGTAAAAGGTTTAGATGTAGACGCAGCCTCAAAGAAGTCTGTGTCAGCTGTAAAGGAATTGTCTAGAGACATAAGGTTGCCTCAGACTCTGAGAGAAGTTGGCGTAAAAAGGGAGGATATCCCTGCAATGGTGGAGATGGCTTTCAAATGGGCGAATGAATCTGGGAATCCCCGAGAGGTTTCAAAAAAACAGTTGAGAGAGTTGTTTGAAAAAGCCTATTAATACAAAATAGATAAGTCAAGCTTCTGTCGCCAGATTTATATGAAAAAATTGAGTTAGCTATGGAGAGAAGAGGTTGATATGAAATGACTAGATACAAACCTGTTTATCCTAAGCACACATGGGAGATCGTTCAAGAGGATATGAAAGGTTTTGAAAAGGATATGAAAGAAATCTGCGACACCGCTATTAAGAAGGGTGCAAGCCTCGCCAAACTCATTGAAGCATCAAAAATAGCTGTTGACGAGAGGGTGACACTGAAATGCACGATTCCTCCCTGCGAAATGTATGGACAATGCCACATGTGTCCACCGTTCTCTCCCACTGCGGAAGAGACCAAGAAAGTCGTCTCGAAATATGAACGAGCGATTCTTCTAGAAGCGGCTATGACCCTACCAAAGGAATACTGGGATATAATTCAACGTGAAGGCATACCTTTGTGGAAATGGCGTCAAGAGCCAGCGTATACCGAATGGGAACACAAAACCCAATATCCCCTATGGATGAAACTACACGACATCGTGATGGAAGTTGAACGCCAAGCACACAATCGAGGTTACTTCTTTGCAACTGGATATGTAGCTTCAACCTGTTATTTGTGTTGGAATCCAGCTAATCCTTTTGAGTCTTGTGACACAAAGTCACCGTGTAAGTACCCATATGCAGCTAGACCTTCAGTGGAAGCGAGTGGAATAGACGTATTCAGCACTTATAGAAACGTCGGGCTGAAACTTAAGATGGCTTCACCAGAAAAACTCAGCTGGACTGGTATCGTCCTAATTGTTTAGGGCGATAGATTCCCTATATCTTTTTCAATACTTTCCAAAGCTTGTCGCCCACGTAATGGACATTCTTCACGATTTTTCCGCGTTTCATTTTTCTCATGGTATGTGAATCGAATAGGGCGACACCTATCGCCAACGGTTTGCCGTGTCGCTCGTCCACAATGAGGACAAAATCGTTTGTGTTGAAATCTCCGTTGATCTGAACGACGCCGGGAATCATCAAGTCTGCGCCGTTGCAAACATGCGGAACAGCGCCCATATCCACCACTATTTTGGGGAGAAGGGAGGAAACCTCACTAAAGACGAGAGTAGGTAAAATATTTTCATCAACTCTTGCAAACAAGGGTTTTCTGTTAACAAGGAGGATTTCAGCAACCTGTGTCTCAGCTAACTCAATGTGGGGTTTAGGTCCAAACAACTGTTCAGTGTCTACCTTAAACTTTTGGGAAAGTTCGAGGAGAAGTTGTCGCGTCGCTTTTTCTTTTAGAAAATATCGCTTGACAGCCGTTTCAGACACCGCCATATACTCTTTCAATGCAATAACTTTAAATTATGAGCGTCGGCACCTATAAAAGCACGGAGATAAAAAAAACCAAGCGAGGGCGCAGCATATGAGCGAGATGACAACTCAAATTCTGGAAGAAAGCCTTGGAAAAACCGTTCTTGTACGACTAAGAGGTGGAAAGAGTTTGCGAGGAAAACTGAAAGGTTTTGATCAGCACCTTAATTTGGTGCTGGAAGAAACAGAAGACACAACGAGCGCAGATGATGTGAAAAAATTGGGAGTCATCATCGTTCGTGGAGACAACGTCATCCTTATTTCTCCACCACCTAGGTGAAATCTCTTTGGGAAAAACGAGTAAAGGAACTTCGTCTTTTGGAAGGCGCATGAGAAAAACGCTTCACATCCATTGCAGACGATGCGGCAGAAGGGCGTATAATGTTAAGAAAAAACGGTGCACGGCTTGTGGTTATGGGGCGTCTACAAAAATCAGAGGGTATTCATGGCAAACTAAGACTCTGAACAGAGAGAGACTTCTTTAGTTCTTGCTAAATGACCGTGTGCAAATGAAGGCGATTAGAACTGACAAACTTAAGTATGACATGAATGTACATCAAGTGGGATGTTTATGTCAAAAATAATGGTTTTAGGCGTCGGGGCCCAAGGAACAGCTACCATAATGTATCTAGCCAAAGATCCAGCAGTGTCTGAATTAAGAGTTGCTGACATAAATTTAGAGAGAGCCAAACAAGTTGCAAAAAAGATTGCAAGTGATAAGATTTCAGTTCAGCGTGTCGACGCCTTTAAACGCGATGAGTTATTGAAAGCCGCGAAAGGAGTAGATGTCGTAGTAAATATCATAGCAGCCTCCAAGGTTATCAATGGTAAGCATTTGTCCCCAACATTAAACGTGATGGATGCAGCTTTTGAGAACGGAGCACACTACATAGACGTTGCCACAGCATTTCGCGAAGAAGAAGAACAGATGCTAAAGCTTAGCGACAAATGGAGAGACGCTGGATTAACTGCCATATTTGATTTAGGAAAAACTCCAGGCATCACAAACGTGCTTGCAAGACACGTTGCCGAGAGACTTGATAAAGTGGATAAGATATGCATAAAAACGTCTCTCGACGTTATTAGCAAAGATTTTCTCGTAATGTGGTGGCCACGCTATGCAGTGATGGGATGGATGGGGCCTGGATTGGTGTATGAGGATGGTAAGTTCAGGGAGGTTCCTCCACTTAGCGGAGAGGAAATATATGAGTTTCCCGGCGACCCTCTCGGACCATGTCCCACTTACTTCGCCGATCACGAAGAAATTTGGACACTTCCACGCTTCATTAAAGGCGTAAGATATGTGGAATTCAAGCACGGTTCTCATAGGGCACCTGTTTTCAAAACTTTGGCAAAATTGTTTGGAAGCGATGAACCGATAAAGGTTAAGAATGTTGAAGTGGCTCCAATAGATGTTCTTCTAGCAGTTATTCCGCCACCAGCAGAGTTACCTGAAAAAATCGAAGCTGGTGAGGTGGAGGATGCGTATTCTTGTTGTGTAGTAGATGTGGAAGGTGAGAAGGCAGGCGTGAAAATCCACTATACGCTTAGCTGTCCCGTAGATCTTCGTCAAACAAAAGAAGTATTGCCGGGTGGAACCCCCGAGTCTATTCTGGTAGGGGCGCCTCCAGCAGTCGGAGCTACAATGTTGGTGAAGGATGAAATAAGAGTAAAAGGAGTTATTCCTCCAGAGTGTTTGGAACCTGACTCGTTTCTAGCCAACTTGGCTAAGAAAGGCGTAATAGTACATGAAGAAGTGAAAAAATACTTATCCTAACATGAGGACATTAAAGCGTTGTAATTGAAGCAATAAGTGGAGCTATCTTCTTACTCCTCCGTAAACCTTTTTTCTGAAAAGATTGTGTAAAAACTTAAGTTGTGACAACCATATTTTTGGATGAATATTTGGAGGAATAATGCTTGGCGAAGTTGAATAGAAAAGTTGCTCTTATCACTGGAGGAACTCGAGGAATCGGGTATGCAACAGCCTTACTGTTTCTTAAGGAAGGAGCAAAAGTTGCGATCACTGGGAGATCTGAAAGACAAGGAAAAGAGGCAATCGACAAACTGAATAAAGAAGGATTCAAGGATGTGATTTTCATTCAAGGTGATGTCTCCAAATCGACTGACACCAAGAAGATGGTTGAAGTCGCGATGAAGCAGTTCGGTCAGCTAGACATTCTGGTCAACAACGCGGGAATTTATATCGAGGGAACTGCGGAAACGACGTCTGAAGCCGATTGGGACAGCGTCATCGATGTGAACTTAAAAGGAACTTTCCTTTGCTCCAAATTTGCTTTGCCTTATCTGAAGAAAACTAAGGGAGCAATAGTGAACATTGCCTCATGTGACGGTTTAGTGGCTGAACAAGAAAGCATAGCGTATTGTGCCTCCAAAGGAGGCGTTGTCTTGTTAACTAAAGCTATGGCACTTGACCACGCTAAAGAAGGAATTCGAGTGAACTGTGTTTGCCCTGGAGCTATAATGACACGTATGCTCGAACAAGATACACCCAAAAACGGGCCGGCTAGAGAGAAGTATTTCAAGGAAATAGCGGAGCTTCATCCAATAAGAAGAATAGGAGATCCAGAAGAGGTTGCAAAAGCCGTGCTATTCCTTGCATCCAACGATTCTTCATTTATTACTGGAACAGCACTCTCCGTTGACGGCGGATACGTCGCTCAGTAATGGGAAGTTACGTGTGCACGCAAATGTTAGGTTACGCATGTGCGCTATTCTAAAATTTGTTGTAATGTACAATTGTTTCAAGGCTTTTTTTGTGGGATGGACTTGGTTTTTCCGCTGGATAGCCAAATGATATAAGGGCGACAACTTTGAGGTTATCTGGGATGCCCAATAACTTTTTTACTTCTTCTTCCTTAAAATCTCCTATCCAGCATGATCCAACTTCTTGAGCCTCAGCTGCTATGACCATGTTTTCTAATGCTATCGTTACATCTATTGTTGACCATTCATTATTTGCGTATCCACAACCGACTATTGTAAATGCGGAATCCTTTATGAAACGGTTCCATATACCCATTGAAAGTTTCTTTTTAATTTCTGGTTCAGTAACTACAATGAAGTGCCAAGGCTGCGCGTTGTCTGCAGAAGGAGCCAATCTCCCTGCTTCCAAAATGTTCTTCAATACGTCATCTGGAATCTGTTCCCTTCTGTAACGTCTAATGCTTCTTCTCCTAAAAATCACCTCTAACAGAGACATTTCGTTTCAATCCTCCTAACATAATTCTTATTACAAACCTTTAATGTTTCTTCCATTGTGTGCGGTTGAACAGATCTAATTAATTCTCAGATTAGAATGGTGAAGAGTGGTTGTCAGATAAGAAAATCGGAGTTGCCGTTGTAGGTCTCGGGTTTGTGGGAGGAGGAACTCATGTTCGTGCTTTTAAGAAAATTCCCAGCGCCAAGCTGGTTGCTGTGATTGATGTGGATGAAGAAAAAGCCAGAAAAATATCGACGAAGCATGATGTTAATTATTATCTAGATTACAATGAAGCCATCAAAAACCCTGAGATTGATGCTGTTGTTGTGGCTGTGCCAACGCCTTTTCATTATAAACTAGTTTCTGAAGCTATAGCCAGCGGAAAGCATGTACTCTGTGAAATGCCTTTGACCCCCACCGTTGTTGAGTCTGAAAAGTTAGGTGAAAAAGCAAAGAAAGCAGGAGTCATACTGATGCCTGATCTTAACTTCCGCTTCACTCCTAACTACGTTAAGGCCAAAGAATTGATAAAGCAAGACGCCATCGGAAAGCCCTTAGCAGTAACTTTCAGCGAATTTATCCCAGCGAAAGATTTAGCTGCCCAATGGCCATCTAACTCATGGGCTTGGAACGTAGAAAAAAGCGGTGGATATCCTGATTTCACTCTCTCCGTTTGGTCCATTGATCTTGTTCAGTGGCTACTTGAGTCGGACATAGAAGATACGCAATGGGTATCAAATTATTCTTCATTAGCGGGAATTGCCAATTTCATTGGATATAACACTATGGGTCTGATCAGGTTTTCAAGCGGCGCCGTAGGTGTTTTACATTATTGTGCGACGGTCGCTGTTGGAGAGGGGTCTAGCAGACTTGAAATCTTAGGAAGCAACACAAAGAGTCTAAAAGCGAATTGGAACAACCATTTAACATTGGCTGAAGAAGATGCAAAGCAAGAATGGATGTTTAGAGAGAAAGGCCCAAAAGTTTGGGGACACTCTCAAATCGATTCTTACTTCATAGAATGTATAATGCAGGGAAAGAAACCTACAATAACAGTTGAAGATGCTATTAAAGCGCAGAGGGTGGCTGCCAAGATTCGCCACAGCAGCACGCACGCATAAATCGTGAAATATGAAAAGTTTTTTTTTGGGTTAAGCATGTCGTCTAGTGGAGTGTTGTTTCGAGTTTGTTACCGACAGGGATGGACAGAAAATCTTTAGAAAGCGAAAATGACAAATACTAACATCACTCTACTGAACTCCTTAAAGGAAACATATGTGATGCAATTGAGGCGTTTAAATATCATTTACTGGACCAGAGTTTGCTTGGGCATCCTTGCAGGCTTGATATGTGCTGTTGGTTGGACATTAGCCGGCTTATTCAGTAATTTCATGGAAGGGCTATCTATGGCTATAATCATTTACGTCATAACCTATTACGTTTACAAATTGCTGTTCATCACCAAGGTGAAAAAACCATCTAAGGTAGTTACAACAGGGATAGGCGCCTACTTTTTCACATGGATTGTTGCTTGGGCGCTGTTCTTCACATTGATGAACCCGTTGAGTTAATTAAGAAGTAAAATACCTGTAACTTTTGTTCAAAAAGACAGTTGCACAACTATTCTAATCTAGTTTGTACAATCTTCTTGGGTTTAGTGGGTTCCACAGTTTTTATTAAAACCCGCATGTAGTCACCCCAAGCTTTGAAGAAACCGCGATCAAAATCTGAGTGAAGCTTATTTTTCTGATGTGCAGTAAACTCCCGTCGATATCCCTGCAACTTTTTTTTATCCTTGAAATCCACGTTTGGAAGAAACGCCTACTGGTCATCACTCGATTTCTGAGCTAAAATCATGCCGTCAAGAGCTGAGAAAAACCCCTTATCAAACTCGTTTTTCTTTACTTTACTTTTCCTCAACCGCTCTAATTCCCGTTCTGCCTCAGCAAACTGTCTACTTGTCACAAGTTGAAAGAAACGAGTCACAAACGCTGGTGAGATGGGCATCCATTCCTCATCTCTTCTGCTCCTCTTCCGTTACGTCCTCCACTCCATTTTCAGTGATCCTAAAAACTCGCTCTCCTTCAGGCAGATAGGGGCTAGAAACAAGACGTGCAATTCTCACGCGCCCCCGCGCAGATTTGCGGAGATATACACGGGTGTGGCTTGTGTGCGCAACAATATGGCCTCCAATAGGATGAACAGCGTTGCCAAAGAAAACATCTGGCTTGGACATCACTTGGTTTGTCACTACTGCGACAATGTTGAAAGCTCGAGCCAGTCGAATAAGTTTGTGCATGTGTTTGTTAAGCTTCTGTTGTCTCTCCGCTAACATTTCTCTACCAAGATACTCGCTTCTGAAGTGGGATGTCAAGGAATCTATAATAATCATGCGGATACCGTTTTCTTTAATTACCTTGTCTGCGTTTTCAAGAAGAAATATCTGGTGATCTGATGTGTATGCGTCAGCATAGATGATGTTTTTACTCACTTCTTCTGGGTCTAACCCTAAATGTTTCGCCATCTGAACGATGCGTTCTGTTCTGAAAGTGTTCTCTGTGTCGATGTAGAGGGTTCCACCACCTAACCCGCCTTGTTCAGGGGGTAACTGCACGTTCACACACAACTGGTGGCACAGTTGGCTTTTGCCACTTCCATATTCACCGTAAAACTCTGTTATCGTTTGAGTTTCCAATCCACCTCCCAAAAGCTCGTCAATCATCTTACTTCCGGTTGCCAAGCGCAAGACGTTCTGTCGCATTTTCAGTAATTCATCCGCTCGAATAAAAGAAATGTTCATGGTTGACCGCGCTGCGCGGATGACTTCAAGCGCTTTTTTCTCGCCTACCCCTGCTATTTCAAGTTCTTTTGCTGTAGCGGTGGCTAGAGATTCTATTGTGTGAAATCCGAGTTCGCGGAGTTTCTGTGCTGTTACAGGTCCGATGCCGGGTAGGTCTCCGATAGCTTCATATTTTTTTTCTGTTGAAGGCGATTCTTCTGTCATTTTGTTGCCTCCAGTGAAGTTTAATAGAGTTGAGTGTATTTAAATTAGACGAGGAAAGGTATAAAAAATTCTGTGAGAGTACCAACTGAAAGTAATATCGTTTTTGATGAAACTCACACTATTTTCGCTTGCAAATAGTTTCTTGCCGTCCATGTCGGTAACAAACTCGAAACCAGCTTCTAAGAGGTCACAAGCATCCTTCAACGTTTCAGCAACTTTAACCGTGAATTCATCACTGTCTTCCAAGCCGAAGATTGTAGATTCTATCGTGACGTATATCAACGTGTCTCTAATATTTTTGTGGCCCAAAAACTTCATGACGTAGAGGATGTCTTTTGTTTGGTGATAGAGAATGGTTGCTTTCCAATGCCTCAATGTGTACATGGTTACCTGAAGTATTCTTGGGTTCACAAGTTTCTGTGCTATGCTCTTCCGCTGGCTCTGAAGTTCTGTTTAAACGATCTTTGGCAATTGGTTGCGAAAACATACTTAGACTTTTTGGGAAGTCGGTTAAGTAAGGTGATCAGTTTTTCCGACACCTTCCACATTCTTGGGTTGCTGTTCTTCTCAGGCTTGTTTAGAGACACTAAACGCCTTTCGCCGTCAACATCTACCCATTTGAGTCTCCACGCTTCTCCTGGTCTCATGGCTGTTTCTTTCAAAGTTTGAAGGTACGCAGCCACTTTCTTTCCGCAACCAGCTATGAGTTGGTCGATTTCTTTTTCCATGGGAATGAAAGGTAACGATTCTGTTTTGTGGTAGACTGGTGGAACCCATGTCAAATTGTTGAGTGTAGCAAACTTGTTGTAGGCATCCACTACCATAGATTTCGTGTTGTCTGACCACGTTTTCTGTTTAGCGATAACCTCTTTAACGCTTTCAGGATCGAAAAGATGAGCTCCTCATGAGTGTTTCCATGAATCTTCTTCTGTTCTCGATTGTTGATTCCGCGTAGCCTTGTTGTAGCATCCGAAGCTGTATTCAACGATTTTTCCTTTGACATCTTGTGTGGCATGCATGCCTGCGGTCATAGGTGAAGCGTTGAGATGGTTTCTCACAGTATTCGTAAGTCACGGTTTTTCGTAGAATCCGTTCTTTTTCGCTTACTTGATAATTCATACACTCTTTCAGATTTCGTTCCCGAAAATTTCCATATCCTAGTTTGGACTTGCTCGCTTGAGCTATTTTTTTGTTCAAAACTGCAATCTGAACTTTGCTTCTTTTTGATGTTACATTTTTCTTCATGTAGGTCTTTTACTCCTACTCTTCCCATTTTTCGGAAGACATCACCTCCTTTACAGTCGTGTGGTATCTAGTATTCAGTTGTCCATATATATATAACTTTAAGTTTAAATAATAAAACTCCGATTTTATTACTGAGATGTTGAAACGCCATTTTTCATGATAGATTTACCATTAAGTTTTATGGCTTTATGAATTTGGGGTATGGGAGGGGAGAGAATATGGAAATGGTACCATTACATGCATGCTCCGACGTCTCTGTACTGAGAGAAAGATTTGGCTTAGTTGGAGCGCATTGTCATAAGTTCGCAGGTGGAAAAGACGAGTCAGACGTGGCTTGAAGACGAGGAATTACAAAATCTATGGGATATGTGAGTACCTTCGAGAGCATGCATTCGAGGTGATGTATTTTTGTTAACATTGGCGATATCGCCCACCGCGTAACATGCATGCGAGAAAGAATATTCGGGTTTATGTATAATGATCTTGATCAAGTAATCAATTCAGCAAGGGTCTATTTTCTGGTCGCCTTGGGGCTGTCTGCTTATACCGAGTACATTGGGGGTCTTGTAACGGGTAATCTAAAAGATTCTGGTTGGTTGGGTTAAAATTTAACGCTTCTTCTTCATGCATGCCTTTCTTCTCATACTCTCTCTGCATTGGACACATAGGAGATTAGGAGTTAGAGAATTGTCGCGTGTGCACTAGTAATTTTCAGCGAGTAACTCATAGTAGCTTTGGGCATGTTTACAGGCAGGGCAAGTTTTTGGGGCTCCTTTTGCTGAGTGGACGTAGCCACAGTTCCTGCATTTCCATTTGACTTCACTGTTTTTTTTGAATACTGTACCATTCTTAACATTTTCCAGAAGTTTTCTATATCTCTTCTCATGCTGTTCTTCAACTTCCGCAATCTCCTTGAACGACTCCACAACTTCTTCAAAACCTTCTTCTCTGGCTACTTCTTCAAAATCTGGGTACAGAGTGCCCCACTCCATCCTTTCACCTTCAGCAGCCGCCAGAAGATTCTCCGCTGTACTACCGATCTTTCCAGCAGGATATCTTGCCTCAATCTCAACTTCCCCACCTTCAAGATGCTTAAAGAAAACTTCTGCGTGCTCTTTTTCATTATCTGCAGTCTCTCTGAATATCGCTGAAATTTGCTCGAATCCTTCTTTCTTCGCTACACCTGCAAAAAATGTATATCTGGTCCTTGCTTGACTCTCACCAGCGAATGCTTTCAGCAGGTTCTTCTCCGTTCTTGAACCTTTTAAATTCATTTTGATCACAATATATGATAAACTAAACATATTTTTTAGTTTTGGGTTAGAACATTGGTGTGAGTAGGGACCTTAAATTTTAACATGCATGCTAGAAGCAGTTAGAAGATCAATAAAGGAACGGGAACCAGCATGCATGCATGTGAAACCTGCAAAGAGACTTTGGATCTCCCCGATATCTGACCTATACTCTACATACTCTGAGTAATCCTTCTTGTTCTTACACACTACAATCGCCTCAAGCCAATACAAGCTCTCACTATTTTAATGTTACGCGCATATGCGCGTGCGTCTTCTATGTATTCATATAGGGTGAAACAGAGAGACAGACTGACAGACAGGGGGAATATACGGGCACACGCACGGGCACGGACGAACACGGGAACACAGACACGGGGGGGAAAAGGTTAGAATTTAATCCAACCAACCAAGTTAGTTTGGGTTTGGGATGGGCGCGCGCGAGTCTCGCCTTTTTTCATCAAGGTTAAATGTAACAATTTATATTTCACAAATTATGACAACAAAGCGCGAACTGATTGAGGCAAAAGCAATTGAGCTTCTCAAAAGTACACCCCAAGGAATACGAACATCTCAACTAATCAACGCAATAAAAGAGAATTTACCAGATGTCCATCTTAAAACAATAAACGGAACAGTTTGGAAACTTCCTGCGACAAGACCGGAAGAAGTGTACAAACCAAGTAGAGGCCTTTTCCGGCATGTGTCTTTTCGAGAAACTTAATGATTGACTTTGATGGTTTCTGTTCCAAATCAGGAATACTCAAGTCGGAAATCGATAACTACGGCAAGAAGACAAATGTGAGAAGAAGCTGCGCAATCACAGCTGGATATGAATTGGACCCAAAAAGTGTGGAAACTGCTCTGCTAGAAGCCGCAAGCAAAGTGGAGGGAGTGTTGAAAGACCCAAAACCATGTGTCTGGATCACCGAATTCGGTGCTTACGCAATCGAATACACCCTATACGTGTTTGTTAACCAGATAAGAAGACTCCGAAAAATCGATGCTGACCTTAAGAGAGCGGTCTTAGAAACATGTAAACATCATGAAATAGACATCGGCACACCACAACTACTCCGTAGAGTAGACTGAACAACGCTGATCCATAGTTTCAATGAAACCACATTCGAAAGCTTATTAGTTCTCTCGGGAAAACCTGCTTAGGAGTAGGATTATCTTGCCTCGAACTATCAAGAGGAGAGGAAAAAAAGCTGGCCTTCCACCAGGTACTCTTGTTCATGTGGGGGAAATGAAAGTTGGTAAAGCAAGGATAAAGATCATTGATTATGATGAACGCCATTTCGAAGAGAAGGAAGCCAAAGATGTTGAAGAATGTTTCCCATTTAAAGAAAAATCTACTGTGACTTGGATTAACATAGATGGTGTTCATCAGTTGGAAATTATTGAAAAAATCGGTGAACACTTCAACATCCATCCGCTTGTTTTGGAGGATATTGTGAATACAGGTCAACGTCCAAAAATGGAGGATTTTGTTGATTATATCTTTCTGACTTTGAAAATGCTTCGTTACTCTGAAGATGAAAAGGAAGCAAAGACAGAACAGGTCAGCATGATTCTTGGCTCAAACTTTGTCATTTCATTCCAGGAAAGCGAAGGAGATGTTTTTGACCCAATTAGAGAGCGAATTAGAGCTGACAAAGGGCGAATTAGAAAGATGGGAGCTGACTATCTAGCTTATGCTTTGATGGATGCAGTTGTTGACAACTACTTCACGATTCTTGAGAAACTTGGCGAGGGAATTGAGGATACGGAAGAAGAACTGGTGGTCAATCCAACACCGGAAACCTTGCAGGCTATCCACCATTTGAAGAGGGAGATGATTTTCCTTCGAAAGTCGGTATGGCCATTGAGAGAGGTGATTAATCGTTTAGAAAGATGGGAGTCATCGCTAATCAAAAAGTCTACAAGCATATATCTGAGAGACCTTTATGATCACACTATTCAAGTCATTGACTCAATCGAAACATTCAGGGATGTTCTCTCTGGAATGCTTGACATTTACCTTTCGAGTGTCAGCAACAGAATGAACGAGGTCATGAAAGTACTCACGATTATTGCTACACTATTCATTCCGTTGACCTTGATATCAGGCATTTATGGAATGAATTTCAGATTCATGCCAGAGCTTGAAATGGCTGTGGGATATCCACTCGTTTTACTTATCATGCTTTGCGTTGGAATATTGATGATCCTTTATTTTCGGAAGAAGAGATGGCTGTAACAATGCTCTAGAAAGCAACTCCATATCCACTTATATCTGCGAAGTACATTGCATAGATGCATGCATGCATAAGGATTATTAGAAAAAAATGGGGTTTGCTTCTTTTAATAGAATGCGGGCGCTTTTCAACCTGAAAAAGCCTAGGGGTAGTATACGCAATCCATTTATTTGTTTAGGTCTACCTCTACTTCGCCAATCTTTAGCTTCTTTTTATTTACCCAAACAAATCCCTTGTCTGGCGTAATTACGGCAACATCGACAGAACCTCCGACTCCAGGCATACCCCCAGGGTCAGCTACAATTCCGTCAGAAAACCGTTGTATGGCTGAGGTAGTTTGAATCATTAACGTACAGAAATCAACAGCATCTTGCAATGTCATTGTTCCCCATTGAATTACGTATTCCAAATCGGCAAGTTGCTTCTTTATCTCTTGCTGTCCATATTTTTTAGTTGATTCTTGGAGAAAATTCAAGTTTCCAATCCGCCCATCGAATCCTAAAACGATTCGAGATACAAACATCGTTTTGTCCAATCCAAGAAGCCCCATATTCTTTACCTCTTTCCTTGCTATCGCGTTTTTTCTGGTTTTCTCCAAGAATGTAGGCAACGTAAACTTCATGCGAGCCATCTTCATTATAACCTGCAACTAAGATACTTATCGTTTCAACTTCGCCAACACCAGTTTTTGTATCTCCTTGGGGGTCTTTAAACCGAAACTTAATCTGGTATTGCTCTTGTTTCATTTCTAAAATTTCACACCCTTGCCGTTGAAGGTCTGTTTTAATTTTCTCTGACATTTTCTCTATTTGTTCTTTCCAGTTGTATTTTTCGTTAAAAAGACCATGTAATTTTTCTGCTGCATTCTTTACATCTAACTTTTCAATATCGTTCTCTCTTTTGAATCGTTCTACAAACTTACTGATATTTTTCGGCACCTCGTTTCCAAATAAAAAAGCTAAACCAGCGATTGCTATACCTATTCTCTTGTTCAATTGAAAAAGCTTAGAAGCATTGTCGCTCCCAATGCGGGCCATCCCTCTCTGATTACGATAGCTCTGCCGGTTATCCGCAGTTTATGGTGTTGCACAAATCACCCATACTATCCAAGATTAGCATGCATGTGAGTTTCCAACTGTTTTACTCTTTCCTCAAGTTTTTTTATTTGTTTGTTCTGGTCTTCTTCATGTACAATAATTGCGACCAATATGATAGCCAATATTACTTCTATCCAAATGAGAGTCCACATTGTAATCAAACATCTGCTCCCTTCGTTAACTTTTGCCCAATCGAGGTATAAGATTTTTTACCCATTCATGCATGCCTTCTTTCATAAATAATTAATGCAACTCCAAATATCAATTGATAGATGTTTCAGTATGAGGGAGGTGATAAATTGGGTGAAACTGAGATTGCAGGGTGGGATTATGCATGTACAGATATTGTTCTCGGCGAAGGAAGACTGAGAAATAAAATGAGAGAGATGGGAGAGAAAGGGTGGGAAGCATTCGCAGCGATAAGTTATGGTAGCATACATGTTGTAGTCCTCTACAAGAAGAAAACAAAGTAAAAACTAAAAGGCATAAAAAAAGGGGAGTTTTGCGGGAGATATCACCACGTTAAACCATTTTCAACTGAAAGTAATATTGTGGACACTGAAACTAATAGTAATCCCTCTTATGATCGACACAAAAGCTATAAGCGTTATAGTTTTCAACTGTTATCTTCTCTATGGAGTGAGATATGGTGGAGATCAAAACAGTTATTGAAAATGTTGCAGTTGAACTTTTACGGCAGGCGGTTACAAAGTTGCCGCTAGACGTGAAAGAGGCACTACAACGAGCGCATCGTGAAGAAGAAAGTGAAGTAGGAAAAACACAGTTAGAAGCAATACTGAATAACGTTGAGTTTGCTGAAAAGACCAGCACTCCAATGTGCCAAGACACTGGAGTGATTATTTTCTACGTGAAAGCGGGTGCTCAAGCAAAAGGTTTGGACAAAATTAAAGAAGCCCTCATCAACGCTACAAGAAGAGCCACTAAAGAAGTACCTCTGCGTCCAAACTCAGTTGGAATATTCACCCGAAAGAACACAGGAGACAACACTGGAAGACACGTTCCCTACATAAACTGGGAAATTACGTCGGGAGATACTATTGAACTCACTGCTTTTCCGAAGGGAGGCGGATCAGAAAACATTTGCCAACTGGGAATGATAAGGCCAGGAGATGGATTAAACGGACTGAAAAAATTTGTCGTTGACACAATGCTGAAGGCTGGTGGCAAGGCATGTACCCCAAACATACTAGGTGTCGGAGTTGGAGGGGGAGCAGACATCGCCATGAAAATTGCAAAGGCTGCATTGTTAAGGCCGATAAATCAACCGAATCCTGATCCAGAAGTGGCAAAGCTTGAAAAAGAATTGTACGAAGCTCTAAACATGACTGGAATCGGACCGATGGGACTCGGCGGCAAGATCACAGTGCTAGGCGTAAACGTTGATTACGCTAATAGACATCCAGCGTCTTATCCAGTAGCAGTTGCAGCTCAGTGCTGGGCTGCGAGGAGAGCCACAGCGCGAATTCATCCTGACGGAACTGTTGAATATTTAACTCAAAAAGTGAGGTGAAAAAGAAATGGCAATTTACAAACTTAAAACTCCAATTTCGGAGGAAGACGTGCGAAAGCTGAAAATGAACGATGTCATTTTCATAACTGGAACTATAGTAACGGCACGAGACTCAGCTCATAAAAGAGCGCTGGGGTTCTTTAAAGAAGGAAAACCGTTGCCTATAGACTTACAGGGAACAGCGGTTTTCCACTGTGGACCTATAGTAAGGAAAGAAGACGATAAGTGGACAGTGGTTGCAGCAGGACCCACAACAAGCACTCGAATGGACATTTTCGAAGACGAGTTCATCAAAGCTTTCAAAGTTCGAGTGGTGATAGGCAAAGGCGGCATGGGCAAAAGAACCACTGAGGGCATGAAAAAATATGGTGCTGTTTATGGGGCTTTCACTGGAGGTGCAGCTGTTTTAGCGGCGAAAGCGATAAAAAATGTGAGAGGTGTAGAATGGTTTGACCTGGGAATGCCTGAGGCGCTGTGGATTTTGGATGTTGAAGAGTTCGGACCATTAATTGTTGCCATTGACACGCATGGAAACAACTTGTTTGAAAATGTTAAGAAGGAAGTGGAAGGGCGCAAACAGAAGATTTATGAAAGGCTTGGTGTATAATTCGAATTCCAATCATGATATAATTGGAGGAAGATGGAAAAGTTGTCCTACGAAACAATTGACACCGATGTTTTGGTGATAGGAGCAGGAGGAGCTGGAAGCAGAGCTGCGATAGAGGCATCCAACTATAACCTCAACGTTACTCTCCTCAGCAAAGAACTACTCGGCAAGGCTCACAACGCAATTGAATAACTGCGTGAGCACACTTGCATGGCTGAGGGAGGAGTCAACGCTGCCCTCGGAAACGTTGATCCAGAAGACAGCTGGGAGTCTCATTTCAAGGACACCGTTAAAGGAGGAGCCTGGATTAATAACCAGAAACTCGTCGAAGTCTTGACGAAGGAAGCTCCAGAACGGATACTTGACCTAGAAGAATACGGTGCACTGTTTGACCGAACGCCTGAAGGAAAAATAATCCAACGACCCTTCGGAAAACAAAGCTACCGCAGAACATGCTACGCGTCTGACAGAACTGGCCACGAGTTCATGGCAACACTTGTGGAAGAAGTTAGGCGTCAAGACATAGACGTGATGGAAGAAATATTTGTCACGAATCTTTTGAAGACAAACAATACAGTTGTAGGCGCATTCGGTATTGAATATAAAACAGGCGATTTTCTTGTTTTCAGAGCCAAAGCAACAATCCTTGCCGCTGGAGGCACAGGTCGAATTTACGAGACAACATCAAATGCGGCTCAGGACACTGGTGACGGATATGCCATGGGCTACCGCTCTGGAGCCAGCCTCATAGACATGGAAATGTTCCAGTTTCACCCCACTGGAATGGTTTTTCCCGAATCTGCTCGTGGAAGACTGGTAACTGAAGGAGTTAGAGGAGAAGGCGGAATACTTACCAACATAAACAATGAACGTTTCATGAAAAGATATGACCCGCGTCTTGAATTGGCGGGTAGAGACGTGGTTGCACGAGCCAACGCTACGGAAATTCTTGAAGGAAGAGGAACGCCCCATGGAGGTGTTTACCTCAGTATATCGCATATAGATGCTCACATAATTGAAGACCGTCTTAAAACAATGTTAAACCAGTTTTTGGACACAGGTGTAGACATCCGAAAAGAACCCATGGAAGTTGCTCCGACGGCTCATCATCTTATGGGAGGACTCATGGTCAACGAACAAGCAGCAACTGACCTCAAAGGATTGTGGGCTGCAGGAGAGGTTACTGGAGGGATTCAGGGAGGAAATCGTCTTGGAGGAAATGCGCTTGCTGGCACTCAAGTTTTTGGAAAAATAGCGGGAGAAAACGCTGCGAAGCATGCTCAGAAGGTGGAAAAGCCGTCTATAGATTTGGCACAGGTGGAAAACGAAGTCAAACATACACAAAGCGCCTTGGAAAGAAGGAAAGGAATAAGGCCAGTTCAAGTGAGAACCAAACTTGCCAACCTAATGTGGGATAAAGTTGGCATCTTTAGGACAGGAAAAGAGCTTCAAGAAGCGGTATCAGAAATTGAAAGAATGCAAAGGGAGGATTCGCTTAAACTCTACGCTACAGGCAAGGGAACCCGATACAACCATGAGTGGGTTAAGATTTTTGAAGTGGAAAACATGCTTCTTACGGCTGAAATGATGACAAGAGCAGCGCTCATGAGAACGGAGACAAGAGGTGCCCACTACAGAAAAGACTTCCCAAAAACCGACAACAAAAACTGGTTCGTCAACGTTGTGATAAAACAGGAAAATGGCAAGATGACGTTCAAGAAGGTTCCAATAGTTGTGACTTTGATAAAACCGGAGGCGTGAAAATGGCTGAAACAGTTAAAATAAAAGTTTTCCGATATGACCCAGACATCGACAAAGAACCCCACTACGAAACCTACAAGGTCCCATACACTGAAGGATGGATGATATTAGATGCTTTAAACTACATTTACGAAAACATCGACGGCACCCTTGCATACCGATGGTCATGTCGAGCAGGACAATGCGGCTCTTGCGCGGTTATCATTAATGGAAAGCCTAAGATAGCTTGTCGAACAGCATTGAAAAAAGATGTCACTATCACGCCGCTTTTGCAGTTTCCAGTTGTAAAAGACTTGGTTGTAGACTTAGAAAGAGGACTGCGAAAAATCGAACGAATGCGTCCTTATGTGGAGAGAGTTAAGAAGGCACCTAGACCTGAAATAATGACTGCAGAAGCAATTGAACCAATAAAAGAACTCCGAGAATGCATCGAATGCTGGTCATGTATCTCGGCGTGTCCTGCAGTTGCAGAGGCTTGGCAAGACTTTTCAGGTCCCATGTATCACGCTAAATTCGCGCGACTTCAATTTGATGAAAGAGACGTGGAAGACCGTGTGAAAATGGCTTTCATTGAAGGACTGTATAAATGCACTACATGCAAAGCGTGCGTGGAAGCATGTCCTAAAGAAATTGAGATTCCTGAAAAAGCCATTGAAAAGATGAGAGCAATTGCTGCTAGAACAGGACTAGGCCCTTTGCCTGGACATGAAGAATATACAAGTAGAGCAATCAAATTTGGCAGAACCGTTGATAAAATTGGAACTTCACTATTGGAAATGGTTCAAACAGGCTTTGCTGCAAGAGTGAAGAACCCAAAAGACACGGTGGGATATTTCCCTGGCTGCCTAACTGACTATCGACTTCAAGAGATTGGCAAAGCCATCATAGAGATTCTAACAAAAAACAACATTGAAGTCATTGTTCCTTCCGAATTCACCTGCTGCGGTTCACCCCTTCTAAGAGCCGGTTTAGTTGATGAAGCAAAGGAAAACCTTTTACCTAAAAACGTAAAAATCCTTGAAGACTTGGGAGTTAAAACCGTTGTTACAGGTTGCCCTGGCTGTGCCATGACAATAAAACGAAATTATCCTGAACTAATCGGAAGAGAACTTGGATTTGAAACAATTCATGTCTCTCAATACTTAGCTAGAAACGTAGACCTAAACGTAAAAGACATGACGCCAGTCAACGTCAAAGCTACAATTCATAATCCTTGCCACTTAAACAGAGGCCTAGATGCGCCTGACGATATTAAAAACGTAATGAACCAAATAGCCGGCGTTAAACTAGTTGAAATGGAAGACGCAGACAGATGCTGCGGTGCTGGTGGTGGAGTGCGTGCCGGCGAACGCCCCATATCAATGATGATGGCTCGACGGAAGGGAGAATTCATCATAAACTCTGACGCTGAAGCTTGCATCACTCAATGTCCATTCTGCTACATCCAAATACGTGATATCCTGAAACAGCTAGGCTATGAGCAGATTAAAGTCTATGACTTGGCAGATTTGATGGTTAAATCCTACAGGGGCAAAAAATCCTAAACTTTCCTTTTTGGTTACTCATTTTTGAAAAATCAGTGGGCGCTCCACAATACTTACGAAGCTTTTATACTTTTTATTATTGTACGTAATTGTTTAATGAGGCCCACAAATGGTTCGCATACGGAAGGGTGCAGCGCAAATCAGATTTGAAATTTTGGAATTCTTGTTCTACAACAGTGGGCCCCAACTTCGTACTCATGTTTGGCGAAAAGCCACAACTCTTTCTTACGACGATTTCTTGAAACATCTATCTTACCTTAAGGAGAAGGAACTCGTAAAGGAAACTGATGATGGTTGCTGTCTGTTGACGACTAAGGGAAGGAGACTCTATGATGAATTGCGGAAGTCTTTGCCCTCCATACTTTAGGTCTTGTTCATTTTTGGTGAACCATCCTTATCAACATCTTTAATAGAAGGTTGTATGGAGAAAAGGAACATGACTGAAGAAGAACCTGAAAGACCGTATCTAGTAAGGTCGTTACATGACTTTCTCTCAGAACTAGATAAGGAATGGGTCAAGTTTAGAACGGGATCTTTAATAGGTATGATTGCTTCTGGTGTTTTGCTAGTGTTTTTTGTTCCGCGTCTGCTTCTGGCTATTAGAGCACCGCGATGGAATTTTGTTGATATCGCTTTCTCGATATTCATTATAGTGTTCCTAATTTACAGCATATACGCCCTCTTGGCACAGTATCAATTCTTTAACAGGTGGGAGCGCCGCGTTGGGCTTCTTTTACACCTTGAAGAGGAGTTGCTCAGCAAGAAACTTGAGCAAAACCATTCCGAATAGCCTTTGTCCACTAATTTTTGGTGCACATTAGGAGTGCGTCTGCCTTTATTAAGAGAAAATCAAAGGATTATTCACTTAGCAAGAAAGGAGGTGAAGGAAACATGAAGACAAAACAGAAGGTTCTCGCTGTAGCATTAGCAACGGTTGCTGTTGCAAGCGCGTTGTTGTATATGCCGTTAACCAGCGCACTTCGGTCTGAGGCTACTGACGTGGAAGGTGAGCGCGCTGGTAGGTGTAAACCTTGGGTCAGAGCTAGGCTGGGTTGGTGGTTTCTCAATCACTCAGAGCCAGTGGAAGTAGAAGGAGCCGCTGTAACTCTGGTCAAAGGTATGCTTGTGGTGAATACTGCTGAAGGGCAGATACGAGTTCATTTGCCACAAGAATGGACTGTTGGCGAAGAACTAGTGATGAGAGGAGAACTCTTTGAAAGTGGCTACTTGAGTGTAGGCGAAAACATAACTGTTAAGGCGTTGAGAGGAAATGTGATCGACAAAGAAGGACTTCGCATTTACCTGCTACTGGGCTACGAAATTATCGACGAATCTAGCGTCCACGCATATGCTGCCTTGCCCTTCAACATAGAGACTTAAGAAAACGCTAACGCCTCCCACCTTTTTTATACGTGCGCATGTGAATCTCTTTAAGCTTCAGAGAGTTTATTGACATTGGATTTCTTCCTATCCTTAATAATTTAAGGATAAATGTTCTATCTTGATTGAGAGTCTATGCCAAAAAGAAAAAAGAAGAAGAGAATGCCTCCAAGTTCATATGATACTATGCCCCATTATTTTCCAACAGAACAAGTAGATGTAGTTAAGAAAATCAAGACTAAAAGAATAAGAAAGAAAAAACGGTGAGATCATCTGTGTTATTCTACCTATGTTTCCTATCTTTGTACTTTTGGTAGATTGTTTCACAAGATTTAAATTTTGATTATAACCACTCTTGAAGTGTGTTGAGTCTCTTTTTTAGACGTTGAAACACAATAATAATTGAAGAAGGAGAAGAAAATAATTGAAAAGGAAAATCGCTCTTGGAATAATGCTGATGCTGTTTCTAATTGGCGCATTAAGCATAAACATCAACGAGACTCAAAGTGATATTATTGAAGAATGGGTTCCTTACGTACCGTCTTCCCAAATGATTGATTTAAAATTCTGGATGTTAAATGGAACTTCACACATCAATGTCACTATAACCTTTCCTGATAGTGGCTATATGATTTCAGATTGGGGAACAGTTGTAAGAGACGGAGGTGAAATTTGGGTTGATTCTGAGATTTGGGACTGGACAGGGTATAGTCTTTTTGTGATAACAACAGTGTCTCACACCTATGATTTGGGACGTTTAGATGGATACTACACTTTTACATTCAAAGCTTGGGGCATCGATGTTAGAAGCGTATCTTTCACAGCCTCTACCGCTCAGATGCTATTAGAAACCGATAAAGACACTTACTTTTTGGGTGAAAATGTTACGATTATGCTCAAAAACATCGGTAATGAGACCGAGAGTATTGGGGGATATCCAGCTTGGGGAATATATACTTATCCAGCAGAATCTTTTGTTTATCCCAGTTACTATACGTTTTGGGCTTGGTCATTGGAGCCTGGGGAGAATGACACTATTACATGGAACCAACACAACGCATTTACCAACAGCCCTGTGGACCCTGGGATGTATGTTGTTAGGGATACACAAGGATGGGGTTTATCCGCATATTTCACAATTGTTGTTGGTGATATTGATGCTGATGGTGATGTTGATTGGTTTGATTTCGGTATTTTCGCTCAGGCTTTTGGAAGCAGTATTGGAGATCCCAACTATAACGATCAGTGTGACTTTGACTTGGATGACGATGTTGATTGGTTGGACTTTGGTGATTTTGCTGCAAACTATGGAAAATCAGTATGACTAAGCACATAGAATATTTTCTAACTCTGATGTTTCTTCCAAATTCTATTAGTTCTTTTATTCATAGTTAAGAAAGAAGTCTACGCGCGCAATTTTCAGATGGGATAAGCGCCGCACGTTCGGCAGAAAGTTGACTTCTCAGCAACATTCGAGTTGCATTGAGGACATAACTTGCCTTCTAGCTCAGTAGGACGCGGCACTCCTACAGCTGATCGGTAAATTTCGTAATAGAAAAGCTGTTCCTTGTCTCGGATTGTTACTTTGTCTTCGTTAAGATATTTGCTTCTTTTCTCCTCGAATTCAACATCACTTATTTTGTGACTGAACATGCTTGGAAGCATTGTAGTTCCTGAGCCCTGTTCAATAGGTGTTTTAACTCTCCACACTAATTCTTTGGGTAATAAATCTTCGTAAGCCTTGCGAATAATCCATTTGCCCATTAGCCGTCCTTCTTCACTCTGGATTTTATATTGCGAATCAAGCTTCATGGCAAACGCTTTGAAATCTGAATCGAGGAATGGAAGTTTAGCTTCAATTCCAATAGCTTTCCCAAGTGGAACAGACGAGAATGACATCACCTCCCATAGTTTCCGAAGCTCCAAGTCCAACAGTTCTTTTTCCAAATTGAATAGGAAGCTGTACCCAACAAACAGTTCATCACACCCATCACCTGTCATGACAGCGCTTACTCCATTCTCCTTCGCCACCTTCAAACCAACATAAACTACTACGCTGTTGCGTATTTCCATTGGATCAAACGACTTCATCGTCTCAACAACCTTCTTAATGCCATCGTATAGTTCGTTTTCGCCTAAGTCGTGAACTAAATGTTTGAGTTTTAAACGTTTAGTCATTAAAGTGGCATACTTTACGTCTGGGGCTGGAGCCCCTTGCAATGCAACAGTGAAGGCTTTTAGCGAAACGAACTTTGACGCAATAACCGCTAAAACACTGGTGTCCAAACCGCCTGAAAATAGAATTCCTTGTGCTAAATTCTTTTTCACGGCTTTTTCGAGCAGGGTTCTAAGTTCAAGAGTGATCTTATGGACAGAGTTGCTCATGGCCGACCCGGCTTTTCTCCATTAGAATATGTGCGTCATTTAAATATTCTGACAATTCCAAGCTCACAATTATAAACAAAACAGCACTTCCAACAAACGCTACGGGACCATGCAGAGGAAAATCTATAAGGAACCGCTTTCTCTCTCCACCTTTAGATGAGGAACATGGGCGGCGGAAAGAAAAAACCAACTCTTAAACAGACGGAAAAAAGAGAGGCGAAAAAAGAGCGAAAAGAAAGTAAATCTAAAGGAGCTACCACCGAAAAAAAAGTTGTGGGAATAGTTCCACCTGACCCAAAAAGAAAAGATGTAACTGATAAACTTAAAAAGATGAAAGTTCTCACACCTTATACAGTGGCTACACGTTTTGATCTGCGTTTAAGTGTGGCAAAAAACTTTCTCAAGGAGCTCGAGAAACAGGGCATTGTCAAGTTTATCTCTGGAAGCAAAAACACCAAGATATACAAACCCGCAGACTAAAACCAGCCTCTTTTCAGCTAGTTTTTAAGATTTCCATAAGATTTATTAAAAAATGATCTCACCAAAAATGTGAGGGCTTACAGAAGTGAATTTTCCAGAGAGAGTTTACACAGTTGAAGAGTTACAACAGGCTAGAGAGCTAATAGAACATGGCTACAAACACAGCGTAACCATAGAAGGAAATCCAGATTTCAAGCAGAAAGTGGAAGAAGTTTTAAATCTGATCAAAACAGCTGGCTACTACGATTTCCTAAGAACCTACATCAAAAAAATCGTTGAGATCGAAGGTTTAACTCAGCTTCGCGAGTCTGAGGTCGCCATATGGGCAAGTAAATACACGGTAACTGATCCAGTTGATGCAGCGAGTCTTTTTGTACAGAAGACGCAGCAAATGAAGGATTACATAGATGGCAAGCTCTATTATGAAATGGCAGAGCTGGGGGCGGTTAAAAAACGCATTGAATTCTTAGAAACTCTGAAAGAGAAGACTAACAGTCATGTTGTGAAGAAGAGGTGTGAAGAACTTTTGAAAAGATGGGCTGAAACCACGTTCCCATAGTCCATTTATGAAGGATGATGTTTTCCTCTTTTCCATACAAAACTATGACTGTTGGCGATATGCGTATGCGTTAGAAGCTTCTTTGGATGCCGTCCAAATACGCCTTCCTAACAAAACCAACCCAACTAGGAAAGCCAAACCCACAAAACCCATTCCAACAGGATTGTCAGTTCTGCTTGCATCTAATTCTTGTAAAGGCGCAAAAACTATGAAGAAGGCTAGTGCTCCGCTTACGAGGGCAAAGCGATGTTTTTCGCTGGATTCTTCCCAATCATAACTTTTGAGCAACCTCGTATAGAGCAAAATAAGCACAGGACCGAAGAGCAACCCTATAGGCCATGATGGAAATAAGGCAGGTACTAGCCAAAATCCAAAAAAGAAGACAAACGTTCCAACAGTGCCGATCATCCACATTAAAGATAATCTGGATAAAGGCTTTTTACCACCGCTTCCCCATTTCGCAGGAAGCTTGTGGGCGGCATAGCCAAATAGTATCATCGCCAAAACTGTAAGCAAGTATTGGGGAAGTGGAGGCCAAAAGCTAGATAACGAAGCAAAAAAAATGAAGCCAAGAACGACGACGCTTACAAGAAGCACAAAAACGGTCTTGAACATTCTGTTGCCCAACCAATTTTCACGGCGATGTTGAGGGTATGCCAGCTCCACCAACACAATAGGTATAGTGATACTGTAGACGGCATGATAAATTGTAAGCATCTGCGCCCAAACCCAGTTAATGTCAAGCCATCTACCATACACAGCCAGCTGCCCCAAGTCACGCCAATTAGGATTGAAGAAGCTGCAGACCATTAGCCCTTCCTCCAAAATGCCATATGCAGCGCCGAGCAACAACACGGAGCCTATGCCTTTCTTCCACCGAACTCCCAGCTCCCTGACAATTACTGCGCCGCTGCCGTAAAGTGATACAAGTATAACAAAGCCGAAAGGATTAAAGAACTCCACTGGCGGAGCAGAGCCTGAAAGCAGTTCTCCAATGGCAGGCGACAGCAGAAAAAGAGCAAGAGCTGGCAAAGGTTTTGGGAGCTTCATGGCTTTATACGTAAACTCGTTAAAATATTATATTTTGTATGTCTTGTTAATCACGCAGTCTTCCGCGTGCATCCCATTTTTCACGAAGTCTTTTCCACTCTGATTTTGGCTCCACTCTTCACCTGTCCAAACAGTTCCAAGTTCTTTGTCACATGACCAACTATGTTGACTGGACTGTAGGGCTGAGTTTCACCGTAGAAAATGCACAAGGCATTTCCCATGGGCCAAAACGCAATGGCACCTGTTTCTACTGTAGGTTTCGCTTTTTCATTTCCCATCTTCACTGGAATTTCAAAATAAACCTCTTTTTTCCATAGGGCTGCCCGTCCCTCGATTGGAAGTTTCCTCATTATTGCCTCCACTGTTCTAGGGGCAAGATGACGCACAAGTTCTCCCTCAGCCTCTCCAATTCCTTCAATCACCAACTTTATGGATACACGGGATACACTCATTTCAAACACACTTACCTCTTTAGGAAACTCCTCAGTTGAGTAGGAAAAGCCGTTTCATTCCATATAAGCTTTAGCAAGTCATTGAATCATATGTACCAGCGAATCTCTTTCTCATCGTTCTAACTGTTATAGCAACAGCTACGTTGCTCAAGTTCAGCTAAGAGCGCGCGCCTGCAATATTGACTCCACCGAGTTACAGTAGTTATTTATTTTTCATGCCCCATCTAAAGTGTTATAGACGAAAAATGGTGGATCAAATGAAAAAGAATGATATCACGCCATTTGACAATTGTCCTGCACTGGATGGTTACCATTGTCAGACCAATTCTCTGGCGAAAATATTCTATTTCCACAAGTGTCCTCTCTCAGAAGATATGCTGTTGGGGCTTGGATCAGGTATGGGGTTCATCTATTGGTATCAAAAAGGAATCCCTCCATTCATCGGTGGACGAGGAAACGTGAAGAATTTCTTTCAGGACCTTGGAAAAAGGGTCTCTGTTAAGATAAAGGTGAAATCTACCTCAAGTGAGAAAAAAGCTGAAAGCACTCTCCTTGAAAAGCTTTCGAAAAAGGAACCAGTGATGGTTTATGGTGACATGGGATGTCTACCTTGGTTTGATCTGCCTGAAGGATATCATTTCGGAGGACATACCTTTGTCGTCTGCGGCTATAATGAAAAAAATAGCGTCTTAGCATCGGATACGGATCAAAATGCGAGCGGGCTAAAAAAGGGGTTTTATCACACTATTACCTTGGAACAATTGCGGAAGGCGAGAAATTCACCACATAAGCCGTTTCCGCCTAAGAACACCTATCTTGAATTTGATTTTGGTGCTTATCACCCGCCGAGAGACAAGGACATTTATTCCTCTATCAATCAAACAGTTCATTCCATGCTCAACCCTCCGATCAGCAACTTCGGCGTAAAAGGAATAAGACGCTCGGCAAATGAAGTTACTAAATGGCCTAATATTTTCAAAGATAAAGAGCTTAGGATGAATCTGTTTGCTGTCTACATCTTTATAGAAATCGGAGGCACAGGAGGAGGATGTTTTCGGTATATGTATTCACGGTTCTTGAGGGAAGCAGCAGCGATTACCTCAAACAAAGCATTGGAAAAAGCAGCTTTAATGATTTTTGAATCTGGAAAACTTTTTTCTGATCTTGGTCTATTGTTCAAAGATGCAGAAACAGCTACAAATCTAGCTGAAAGGATTAGAGAGGCAAAAGAGAAATTAATTGCAATTGCTGAAAAGGAAGAAGAAACCTTTCGGTATCTTGCTGAAAATATACCAAAAATCTGAAAGCCTAGCCTGAGGAAGCGCGTGACGATGTTTTTATTGTGTAACAGAGTGATACCAATTCATAATGTATTCTGGCAGCTTCAGTCCTCTTTCACTCAATCTTTCAGCCAATTTAACTGGTAAAGGGCTCAGAACGTATGTTGTTCTCATGTAAAACCTTCTAGGTTGGCCTAGTTTGACTTCCTCTTCCAAGGTCATTTGGAAATCAGACTTTTTGGCTAAAGTTGACTTTTTTGTTCCCGTGATTGCCAAGACAATTCCATTCAGTTTTCTGAAGACGTTACACCAGTTGATGACGGGTTTGGTTTCTCCAGAAAATGACACCAAGATCTCGAGATCTCCCGCTCTTGGATGTGGAGTGTTTACGCCTCTGGCTATGTAGACGTTGTCTCCCAAGAAACCTTTGATGTGGAACAGTCTTACACCAGTCATTTTTACGATTTCGTTTGCTGTGCCCTTTCCGCCTAGAAACACGTTGGTTCGTCTTTCGAGTATATCAACAAGACGCGTGTAGTTTTCCGACTCTACATTCGAGTCAATTATGGGTCCTAGCTTGGCGAATTCTTCCTCGCAGAGTTGAAACACTCCGTCTACTTGTAGGTTTCGGAAGATTGCTTCGGTCATCATGCACAGAAGGAGGAGGCTCCCGAGTTCGAACATGTCGCCCATGATGCCTATCTCGCTGTATTCAAAGGAGGGTCTCGATTTTCCTCGCCCCTTCAGCTCAACTACATGTCCGTGTTCGCGGACTATCTGGGCTAGCGAAGACTTCACGTTAGAGGTTATGAGTCC
>CAYFTS010000014.1:0-6478 GCA_964346135.1 uncultured Candidatus Bathyarchaeia archaeon
TCGCTGCTGAAGTGGATGAAACACCTCATTCCAATTATTTTCCGCAGTTTTGGAACGGCGTAGTGACAAGGATGGCTCTCTTAGCATTAGTCTTAGGCGCAATAAAATAGAAGAAACCAGTCGAGAGCTGCTTTATGAAGGCAACAGCAGTCGCCCATCCTATTCAAGGCTTAATCAAATATCATGGACTAAAAGACTCTACGCTAAGAATTCCCTTTCACGACAGCATCTCCGTCTGTATCCAAGCTCTTCAAACCAAAACAACAGTCGAGACAAATGATTCTTTCAAAAAAGACTTCCTAATAGTCAATGGAGCGAATCTAACTGGAAAGAATCGGAAAAGAGTTGAAGTGGTTCTTCAGAAGCTTAAAGACATCACTGGATACTCTGGACACTTCAAAGTTGTTTCCGAAAACAGCTTGAGGAAAGGAAAGGGCCTCGGCTTTTCTGCTTCAGGCTTTGCTGCTCTTGGCGTGGCCGCATGCGCCGCCTTGGACTCTACTATAGATTATGTGACTCTCTCTGAAGCTGTGAGGTTGGGAGCGGGCTCTGCCACTCGAAGTCTTGCAGGAAACTTTGGAATATGGTACGCTGACAAAGACGGAAAGTCTTACGCTGAGCAGTTGAGCCGCTCTGAAAACGTGGATTTAGCCATGATTATCGTGCCCATCCCTTCCAAAGTTAAAACCGATGAAGCTCACGCTGAAGTTCTGAGTTCGCCGCTGTTTGAAGCCCGATTGAAAAGTGTCGGAAACATGATTAAATTGATGAAAAAAGCGATAAAGAAAGGAGACATCCCAACCATATGCCGTCTCGCTGAAGAAGACAGTTTGAACCTTCACGCAAGCACAATGACTGGAAAGGCTCGTATGCTCCTTTGGGAACCAGAGACGGTTTTGACCATTAAGAAGGTTATTAAAATGCGGGAGGAAGGACTTCCAGCGTGGTATTCCATAGACACTGGACCCTCAGTTTTTGTCAACACTTTCCACAAGTACGCAGGGGAAGTGGCAAGCAGACTGAAGAAATTAAGATTGCCAAATATTGTTGTCAGTGGAGTGGGAGGTAAACCTGTACTGACTTATAATCATCTCTTTTAGGCTGTAAACGACTTTTAAACTGTATAATGTAGCGTGTCTGCTTCACAGTTCCAAAGGCTACAAAGGGGCTCGGTATCTGTCTTTTAGTTCTTTTATTTTTCCCTTGTTCCATCCGCTTACAGCTTGGTAGTATCCGGTTACTCTGGACCACCATTCTACATCAGAAGATTTGCAGTGGGGACATGTTTCGTTGATGTTTGGCGTAACTTTCCCGCAACTGTTGCAGATTGTCAAGTCTTTGGTGTAAGCGTAGTAGCCAACGTTGCTCTTGGTAGCGATTCTTTGAGTTAGCTTGTATAGCGCCTCAGGGTCTGAAGAGTTTTCTCCAAGCCATACATGAAGCATGTTTCCGCCACTCAGAAGTGGGAAGAACTTCTGTTCTATGTCTATCCTATCAATAAGGTTCATCTTAGCGCTGACAGAGACGTGAGTTCCGTTGTTATAGTATACTGGAACATCTGTTTTTCCATCAGCAAGTGCAGACTTGGCTTCATCTAAATCTCCCTTAACGAGTTGTTCAGCTTTATCACGGTAGTTATCGTTTAGAAGGTCGGCTACTGCGAATCTTTGAGCTGTGGATTCAGCGGGGGTTCTTGCTAAGGCGAGGTTGAGTCCACTCTTTTCCTGAAGTTCCTTCCTGTATTTCTGCATTTCCAGAATCAACTTAACCAGTATCTTGACGGCTTCTGGGTCTTCATGAAATTGGCGGCCCGTGTGCCACTGAGCCATCTCGTTTCCGCCAACCAAACCTATTGTGAAAACAAGTCCATCGAAGTCTACGGCGGCTGGGCCTCTTTGTCCAGTTTTGGGGTCCATTGGACGTTGGGTGGCGAAGGGAATTCTGTTGCGTTCTAAGACTATGTTCATCCATTTTTTCTTGATTTTGAATATTTCAACAGCGTAATCCATGAGTCTGCGACTTTCTTCAAAGAGTTTAGAGTCGTCTCCATTGGCTTTGTAAGCCATTCTCGGAAGGTTCAGGCTTATAACTTGCCAGCCTCCCATGGTGAAGTGCTTTCCGTCGGTGAAGTAGAGTTTGTCTTCGAACTCAGGGTTGCCTTCACGGGTTTCCACAAAACAGTACGCGCAACATTGATAACAGGACACGCCTTTGCCGTAGCCCCTGTACGCGGGTAGCATATTGTCGAAGTAGGGGGCTCCAAACTTGGCTACAGCCTTGTGAACATCCAGCCAAAGCTCATCGTATTCTGGCTTGAAAAACTCAGGGCTTATAGCATTTTCAAGTTTCGGAAAATTGAAAGGCTTCCCCCAGTAGTCGCCTTTATAGGCAACTTCGTAAAGCGCCTTGAATAAGAGGCGAACTTCATCTTCATAGTCACCGTAGACATCTGGTCCAACCCGTCCCCTCGCCACTATAGGAATGTTTCTCCAGAGTTCTGGCACTCCAGGCTGCACTTGAATGTTGCTGAATACGAGTTGTCCTCCTCTAGCGACGTAGGCTTGAGTGTACTCAAAGAACATCATCTGCATGAGTTGTCTAACCCTTTCGTAGCTTAGTCCTTTCATGTAGGGAGCGAGAAAAACCAGAAAGTTGTAAAAGCCTTCACCGCCAGCAAAATTCGTTTGTGCAGAAGCAAGAATCTTAGCAGTGTGGAGAATCGCAACCTCTGCATGCTTAGCTGAGCCCGCGATGCTGGTTCTAGTGCCGATGCCGTCGGGCATTAGTCCGTAATAGAAGAAGTAGCGAAGGTCCCAGTCTTGACAGAAAGGTCTGGTTCCAAAGTATTCTAGATCGTGTATGTGTAGGTCTCCTGCGAGGTGAGAGTCAGCTAGTTTCGGAGGCATCAATAATAGGTATTCTTCTCCGGAAACCCAGTCTGCTTTTCGTTTATGAGCGGTTTCAGCGTTTGGCTGGAGATTCGCGTTTTCTTTGGCTTTGTAGCCAGACCCGACATCTATTAGGTAAGCGTCGTAAACGGGTGTTCCTACTCTGGTCAGAATGTTGCGATAAACAGCGAATGCTGGTGTTTCCTTCGATTTGTCCAGCAAGACGTTGTTTACCAGTTCTCTTATGAGGGGTCCGCTTATGAATTTAAGTCCTAAGTTTAGGATTTTGTCTTCAACTTCGATGGCTATGTGTTCAGCTTCTTCCTTACCTATTGGCTTTATATCGTAAAATTCTTTGGCGAGTTTAGTTTCTGTCAAAAGCTGTTTTACAATAGCGTCTCGACTCCACGGTACAATAAAGCCGTCACTTCTCCTGACCATCGGGTGCGTTTTCTGAAAAACGAGTTCCTTTGTTTCCAATTTACTTTCGCCCCAAAATCTCTAACATTATAGCGTCTGCTAAGCTGTCTCCGTCAAAAATTTGGTCCTCTGTATAAAATGCTTCCTCAACCTCTAGAGCTGGCGCGGACATAACTACTAGGTTTTTCATAACCAGTTCCGTCATAACGTTTATGTCTTCTAGGCTTTTCTCTTCGAACTCCGTATTCTGGTCTTTCAGCCACTCTTTTAGCAAGGTGCATTTTGGGCATCCGTTAGATGTGTAGACTACTATTTTGTCTGTTTGAGACAGCGAGTTACCACTATGTTTATTATGTTCGTTATATCGCATGAGAACCACCTTCTCACTCGGTGCGGTGAAGGCGAACTAGAAGTAAGCATCCATTTTGTATTTATAATTTTAGAATGAATAGTATAAAATTCTGTATGAATTTTTGTTCAAAATTAACACGTATGAAACTGTCCGCTTAGCACAGTGCATGAAACGGTTAAAAAGGGCATAGGGGGGAATTTCCAAAATGTAAACACAGCTAAAGCAAAAAACTATATTAACTAATTCATGTGGCGTTCTCTTAACTAGAATTTTGACCGAAGAACAAGCTTTCCACATTCCAGAACAACGAAGCTCTTTCAGAAAATGGGGCTGAAATAGAATGTCATCTTCTACAAATTAAGTATGCGCGCGCTAAACTGGAACTTGGTGAAATGATGGCGAATATTTGGCTGACACGCGACTGAAACCAATTAGCGTATTAACTGACCCACACGATGGACACTTTAATGCTGTTCCATAAAAAACTTCTTGACAACGAACACAGTAAGCGAGATTACGGTTATAGGCGTAAAGCCCTACATCGTGTTTTTCAGTGATACGTTTTGTTGTGGATAAAAGCTCATTTGGGTCTCGTTCCGAATCAGCAAGTTGAATGACAGCGAGGTGACTTCCCGGCGTCAACTTGTGAAATTTCTGCTCGATACTCAAACGGTTTTCCCAAGAAATGTCAGCGTCTAAAGGCACAGCAACCATGTCAGTGTAGAACGGTTGGTCTTTGGCGCCTTGAACCTGAACCTTCGCCCAACCGTACTTTTCAACATCCGATTCTGCGAGTCTATTCGCAGCGTTCGCATTAGAAACCATAGAGAGCACTGGACGAGTTCGAGGCTTTTTTGCACTTCTCTTAACGCTTTTAGAAAGATTCTTAATAACTTCTTCAGCAAATCTAAGTGCTTCTTGGTCTTCATGTAAAGCTTTGCCAAAGAATGACTTAACTGTTTCATTTAATCCAACAAAGCTGACGAGGCGAGAGGAGTTTTCAAGTCGAAAATAACTGTCGCCATCAGCCTCCTGCGTTAGGAAAGGAAGCAGCCTCTCCTTTACGCGATGTTTGATTGTTCGATATTTTATTTCCAGAGCGCGTAACGTCATCTCTAACTGCTCATCTAAAAACTTGAAGAATTTTGCTTGGCTTCTTCCAGCGTCGTATGAGGCTCTAGGTAAATTCATTATAACACTATCAAGGCTCCCAGTTTGCAGAGTGTCCAACTCCCAGTCTCCTTTCCAGTCAGTTGAGAATCTGCATCCAGTAGCGGTGTAAGAAGTATATTTTTCCTGTTTAGGACACAGGTTAGCGAAGTAGGGAAGCCCTGTCTCAGCCGCAAGCTTGTGGGATAGAAAAAGAACATCTTCACACTCTTTGTCTCTGAGCGCTTTTGACCGCAACTTTATGATTAGACTGGGGTTGAAAACGGGTTTATGCTGATCGTCTTCAAACATTAACTCAAGAAGTAGAGCTGCAATTAGGCGGCTTTCCTCTGCAAAGTCCCCGTAGCAACCTATTTTCTTCCCTCCCGGTCCAATAGCGTCTCCTTTCTCTAGGAAGTCTGGGATAACGAGTTCTACACCGAGCGATGTTTCTATTGGAAGCCCTTTCCCTGAGAGGGATTGGTTTAGGTTGGAGATGAAGAAGCGCAAGCTGTCTCTTATTTTATCCTTAGATAGTCCTTTTGCAAAAGGTGCTAGGAAAACGTTGAAGAAGTCTATGGTTTGTTCGCCGGAGACTTCTGTGGCGGCGAGTTTGATAAGGTTAGATGCTGTCAGCAGCGCTGATTCGAAACTCTTGGGTGGAAGATAGGAGGGAGCCGTGAAGGCTGTTCTCCCAGCGTTTAGTCCGTGTTGAAAGAAAAATCGAAGGTCGTGCATGAATTCATTTGGTTTTAGAATCCAGTAGCCGAGGTTGTTGATGTAAAGAGTGCCTGACAGATGAGCGTCAGCAATGTCTCGTGGAAGCACATTCAGAAGAGTGTATTCTTCCATAACGGCGTCGCCCGCTGCCTTGTGGACAGCTTCAACTCCCAGAGACTGTGTGCCTATCATATGTATTAGTTGGGTTACGTCGTGAACTGGAAGTCCTAGACGTGTAAGTTTGTGGCGGTATTCCTCAAGTCCCTTTTCTATCAAAATAGCATTTACGATTTCCCGTATGAGCGGAGCGGTCAAATATTTTGTTTTGAATTCTGACAGCCGTTTTTCTGTTTCTCTTGCAATTTTCTGCGCCAATTCCAGTGGCACACTTGCTTCCTTCACAAGCGATTCTGCGATTTTGTTTCTGTCAAACTCTTCCATTGCCAAACGTGAGGCGCGAACCATCATTTTTCTTCTTTTCAAAAAGCGTTCTCTGATCTCTTCAGTAACGTTAACCATCACTTTTCCTAGTTCTGTGAGACGGTACTTCTTGGTTTTCACGTCTGGCTCAATGAGGTTTGTTTTGAGGAGAAACTTTAAGTGGTAGGCGAATCTGCCGGCATCTCTGCTGGGATTCAGGCGGAGGATGTTCATTATTTCAGTGTAGGAAAGAGGACCTCTATCTAAGAGAAGGTTTAAAACTTTCAGTCGCATGGCTGACGAAACAGCTTTGAGCACTTTCACGCTAGACCGGCGGCGAGACAAAACGCAACCTCACAGTCATTAGTGTTCGATTTAGTTTAAAAAATTAAAGTAAGATTGAAGCAAGGCTTATGTAAAGCATGTTGCAAGACATGTTTTAGTGGAGGGGCTGTCGGCTAGCTTGGTCTAGGCTCTGAGCCTCGGACGCTCGGGACGGGAGTTCAAATCTTCCCAGCCCCACCAACTT
>CAYFTS010000015.1:0-2244 GCA_964346135.1 uncultured Candidatus Bathyarchaeia archaeon
CCGTCTAACCTTTTTTCCAACTCTTTGCAGACATGGTCTGCAACCTCTACTGCTACATCGTTTTCGATTAGGTTTAACTTGAAGTTTGAGAGGATGGGTCGAAGGTTTTCAGCTTTCAGTTCTGTGGTTGATATTTTTTCAACGAGTCCGCTAAGTCCGTTTCTTAGCTTTTCGAACACCTTCTGTTTTCCCCTCTCTATTGCTTAGTTTCGCTGTGAGTTCCTGAAGTTCCTCTCTTCCTTCCTGAATTCTTTGTATGACCTGAGTTAATTGTTGTTGAAGCGCTTCCCTTGTTTTCTCCACATCGGCTATGCGTTTTCCAACGTTTTCTTTCGCCTCATTTATTGTTCTCTCAGTGGCTACTCCTGCTCCTATCCCTACGATAACAGTGTCGGCGCTCTCCAATTTTGCCTTTATGTATGAGCCTCCTCCAATGGGAACCAAAAGCGATGAGTTTTGTTTTTCCTTTTCTACCCCTTCCAGCGTCATGTTGGCAATATTGAGTTCGGTTAGAGCGCTGTCCACTATGTTTATCCTGGATTGTATCGTTTCGATTGTTCCTTCTAATAGCCTAAGTTCTACAGTTAGTCTAAGAAATTTTTCTTCTTCACTCGACAAGTTCTTTTTCTCTTAACGTTAGTTTTCTTATATTGAAGTTTTCAATTTCTTCTGGAGGCACTTCTTCTACATTTATGATTTCTATTTGGAAACGTTTAGCTCGATGTTTACTTCCTATCTCCGTGTAAACCGCTTCCACAGCATCTTCCGGCTTTATCGCCCTAACCTCTTTTCGAAAGTTGGTTTGGTAATTCGGCTTTTTAATTTCCCCTATAACTCGGAAAACTTTAACCTCACTCATTTTCTCTCACCACATCAAGTGCTTGTCCAATTATAAATAATTCCGGTCCAGTAGTTAAGTGTCCAGCCACAGCCCCATATTTATTCCCTAACAGTCCAGTGGCAACGTAAGGTATTCCGCAATTAACGGTTCCCACATCCACATGAACCTTCAACACATCCTTCAACAGTTTCTGCTCTTCCTCCTTCAACAATGGATGAACTAATACCCCCTTATTGGTTGCGGTGGCAAGAGAACCCACGTATGGCAGTCCAGCTATTTCGCCGGAAACAGTTTCCACGCCCAAGGTGTCTTCTATTTGCTTCACATCCTTCTTTTTTAGTCGCGGATCAACAATAGCTCCGTGGTCATTAGCTAAAATCAAGTTTCCGTAGGCTGTTTTCTTTGTTTCCATAATTGCGATGTTCAGATCCGGATTCGACTTTATAGTTTGGATTTCTTTTTCACGCATGAAATGTGGAAGAACTAAACCATTAGAGTTTGCTCGAGCAAGAGATCCTACAAGCACTGATGCACCAATTGTAGTGCGAATAACTTTCACTTTCAGCCACTCTTCAAGTTTTCGCGCCTTAGTTTCAGAAAGCTGTGATGGGATTATCGCCATGTTGTCGGTGGCTAGAGAGTAAACTCCAATGCTTGCGTTGCCGAAGAGGTCCAAAAGGAAGATAGCCAAAAATCAATCATCCCTCAGCCAAGTAAACGGTTATGACACCTTCCTTGTCCTTAGCTGCTCGAACTCTAATTTTCCGTGGCGGTTTCTCGATTCCTCTGCTCCAGACTTTCTCGTTCACTTCATTGCTGATCACTAGTCTTTCAGCCTCCTCCTCCGCCATTTCTTCAACTTCGGTTTTGATCTTCATGTGTCTCTGAACGAAGCTTTTAATGAGGCGTATGGCTCTCGGCGCCCGTTTTCTCCGTGGAGAAATCCATGCTCTGCCTAATGGTATCGTGTAAATCTTTTCCTCAACGATTTCTTCTATTTCTTTTTCCTTTGGTTTTTTGACTTTTTTCTTTTCTTCGATTTCCTCGACTTCTTCAACAGCTTCCTCTGCGAGTTCATCTTCTATGGGAACCTCTTCCTTTTCTTCTGCAATTTCTACGGGTTCCTCTTTTTTTTCAGTTTCAACTGCTTCTTCTGTTGCCTTCACAACTTCCTCGCTTTCTTCAAGTTCCTCAACGGTTTCCTCCATCCACGTTCACCCTCAAGCCTTTATTTTTCTTCGTCGCCATCTCCTCTGTCCCTTTGGGCTACTTCTCACGCGACTACCTGTCTTAGCAATAACCCATGTTGGAACCGGCTTGCTCTCTTTGCCGGCTTTTGCTAATCTGCGTTTTTTAGCGGTTGGCTTGTATCTTCCCACCTTAAACCCTTCTGATTTTGGTTT
>CAYFTS010000016.1:0-5240 GCA_964346135.1 uncultured Candidatus Bathyarchaeia archaeon
GGCATTTGAGACTCCGTTCATCTCTGGCAAAGACAGTCTTTACAACGAATTGCGAATTGGACCAGACATTTCGATTCCAGTCACTCCAACTCTCTTAATCACAGCAATTGGAATCCTCCAAGATATAAGAAAAACGGTTTCAATGGATGTGAAAACTCCGGGAAATCTAATCTACCTAGTTGGTCAGACACATCGTGAGCTGGGCGGCTCCGAATATTACCAGCTGAGAGGTTTTACAGGGAAAACTGTTCCAAAGGTTAGGGCAGTCCAAGCGAAACGAACCATAAACTCGATTGTTGAAGCAGTTGATTCTGGATATGTAAAGTCATGTCATGACCTTTCTGAAGGAGGCTTAGCGGTAGCAGCTGCTGAAATGGCTTTCAGCGGTGGACATGGAATACAACTGGATCTGAGAAATGTTCCGAGAGCTAGGGATATGAAAAGAAACGACTATATCCTCTTTTCGGAATCCAACAGCAGATTCTTAGTGGAAGTTCCAGAAAAATGCAGAGAAGATTTCGAAGCGTTGATGGAAAAGAATAGTTATTCAGCAGTTGGTCGAGTTGAAAAGGATAGGCGCCTTTCTGTCTATGGTCTAAACGGTGAACAAGTGGTCAACACCAGTTTAAGCAGATTAAGAAATACTTGGAAAGGCACTTTTGGAGGTTAAAAATGAAAAAAGAAGACATTAACATTTGCATAATGAGGGTCGCTGGAACCAACTGCGACGCAGAAACCAAAAGAGCATTTGACGATTCAGGTGTAAAAGCTAAGGTTGTTCATTCCAACGAAATAGTTAAAAAAAGAAACCTCCTTGACTACAGTGCCCTCATATTTCCAGGCGGTTTCTCTCACGGCGATTACGTTAGAGCTGGAGCCATCTGGGCTAAAGCAGCTTTTGCTAAGATTGGCGATGATTTGAAAACGTTTGTTGAGGAGGAGAGACCTATTTTGGGGATTTGTAACGGATTTCAAGTGCTGGTGGAAATCGGTTTGTTGCCTGCTTTTGAAGGAATCACTGAGTATCCAGAAGCGGCTTTAGCCACTAACACTCCAATAGGGTATCGGTGCAGTTGGGTTTACGTACGCCATGAAAACTCTGGCAAATGTGTTTTCACTCGGAAAGTTGCGAAGGGGAAGGTGTTGAGAATACCTATAGCCCATTCTGAGGGAAGATTTGTCTTTCCAAAAGAGAATGAGGATCGTTACTTAAAAAAGTTGTATGACAACGATCAGCTTGTCTTTAGATACTGCGCTGAAAACGGTGAACCCGCAGATGGAGAGTATCCTGCAAATCCGAATGGCACCTTTCATGACATCGCTGGTATCTGTAACCCTGCTGGAACGGTTTTCGGGTTGATGCCTCATCCTGAAAGAGCGTATTATGGTTGGCAGTTGCCTGACTGGACGAGGAGGGAGAAAATACCAACGTATGGTGATGGGCGGTTAATTCTTGAGTCTGTGGTTGAATATTTGAAAAAGAAATTTTAGGGCTGTTCTGCCCAGTTTTATGGTTATTGATGTGTTGTGAATATGTCTCTTTTTGGTCATATGTCGGTTTCAGCAATGTTTTATAGCAGATAATAACGTATATTAAGATATAATACACTCTTTCTTCTTTTAGGTGTCTCATTTGGCTGAACTGAACACAAGAGGTTTTGATGTTCTCGTGAAAAAGATCAGGCATGTGGACCACATTTTAACAGCGATGGCTCATGGAGAGGAAAAAGTATCTTCTCAATTGATTGAAGAACTTAGGCTTGAAAGGATTTTAGTGATAACTGAAATGGAAAGTGTCCTGCAAAGGGTCTAAATTCTGCACACAAAAAGAAATAATTCTATCTTTTGAAAGAAGTTTTTATTGCTACATATCCTCCAAATCTGAAAGTCTAGGCAGTCCTTCTCTGGCTCCAGCCTCTCTTATGCAGCGAGACGAAACAAAATTTCCCAATCTTCCACATTCATGTAAACTTTTGTTTTTAATTAGACCGTATAGGAAGCCAGCGCAGAAAGCGTCACCTGCGCCTGTAGTGTCCACAACCTTCACTTTGTATGGTTCAATCAGATGAGTTTCTTTGCCATCTGTAACGTAGCATCCTCTTTTGCCTAGCTTAGCCGCAACTATGCTTACGCCTTCGTTCACCAGAGTCTTTGCACCTTCCCTGTAGTTCTCTCCTGTGAGTAGTTTTATTTCATTTTCATTTAGAAGCACAACAAAACTTCTCTTTATTAGGGGTTTTAACGTTGTGAGTCCTTTTCTCGCGTAGAGTTCTCCTGGGTCAAGGCTTACTTCGATTTTTGGAAGTGTTTTCACAAGTGTTTGTTGAGCTTTGAACGGTTTATCTTCAAACGACGTTAAATGTAGAATTTTGGCTGACCTAGCATACTCTAAATCAATTTCTTTGAATTCAATCGTGTCGTTTACACTCGGACTCACGTAGAGCGCCCTTTCACCTTTTACATCAACAAAGCCGATGACAACTCCGCTTCTTCCCTCTTTTGAAACCATTATTCCACGTGTATCAACACCTTCCATTTTGAAGTTATCTAGGAGAAGTCTGCCTTCACGATCGTTGGAAACTTTCCCTATATAACCAGTTTTTATTCCCAATCTCGCTAAGCCAACTGCTGTGTTTGCGGCAGAGCCTCCCGGAGACTCTTTGAAGCCGATGATAACGCTTTCTTCCTCTTCCTTCGCTATCCTGTTCACTCGGTATAGTTTGTCCATGTTTAAGGCGCCGAAGCAGATAACATCTAGACTCATTGAATCAACTCTCGCAGATATATACGATACTTTCCCAGTTTTCCTCCGTAATTTCCAGCAGAGATTCTTGCCACTCCATCTACGCTCATGGCTGCGCGGATACCAGCTCTCATCGCTCTCTTAACTGCGTCTATGGATACCCCATTGATCACGATTTCTGGAATGTATTTGATGCCTTCTGGAACTTTTGACTGCTTCCCCAGTTTCTCTTTAAGCGTTGGAGAGTAGGGATGATTTGTGGTGGGTCCTATCCACGGAAAATTAGTTTCAGGTTTTGAACCAGCCGAGCAGATGTCGAATGGTGTGATTACGCCTTCTACTTCATTTATGGCTCTTAGCGCTTTCTTTCCAGCTTCCATCACTGCCTGCTTGGTTTCACACATGTACCAGAAGTTGCCACCCATCACCCCGCGTCCATAACCTAGATAACGTTCTATATGGAAGTTGGAGACCATCAACGGGATTGTAATAATGTTACGTCCGTAGAGTTTTTCTTCCCACTCAAATCCGTCTCCACAATGTCCTACATGTTTCATAGTGTCGATTTTTCCAGTTGGATCGGGAAGGGCGTCGAAAATAGCGGTGAAGGGTTTGACGAGTATGTTTTGGCGTATGGAGTAGGACATTTCAATTTCAAACTTCTTGATTGAATCGTTAAAGGGTTTTCTTTCATCTATGTCTCCCCAAAACTGTATGATTGCACCTTTGCGCCCATCCGGCGTTTCGTTCTCGCTTAGCCATTTTTCTATGCCTCCTTCGATTCTGCCAATGACAATTGATGGATTGGCTGTGGCGTCTTCAGCGGCTTTTCTCAACACTTCCTCGTCATCAGCGGTGATTATAACTCGAGAGTACAAGCCTTCAAAGGCTTCTGCATAAGTGTCTTCGATTTCAACAGCCATAAAGTCATCCCAATTTTAATTTTTATCCTAACCTTCCTATAGCTTCTCCTCGAACTGTTTTCCTGAAAACACTGCTTTCCTTCGTCAATCTCTCCTTGTTTTCAGAAGTTATCATCTCAACTTGAGGAAGAATAGTAGGATATAATTTAATCATACGGTTTAGTAGTGCAGGGGCAACACTATAGCGTTTTAACTCGGAATAACTCCATTCTTCAACTAACTTAACCACACGACTTTTGCCAAATCTGCTGAAGACATCCGCTAGAACCGATGTTACTGTTGTGTTGTTGGAAAGCACGGCGACTTCAGCTTCACGTACAGCATAGCGATTGCCATTGAAGGAAACCGTTAGCCCATCGTTCTGTCTCACTGACTGAAACGACTGAACGTCTGTAATGCTGTCTCCCACATACATCACGTCTGAGAGGCGACCTCCAATCTTATCCACTATATCTTTAATAGCACGTGACTTTTCAATTCCTCCCACAGGATTAACTTCTTTCAACATCCTGTCAGATTCCATCTCTCCGATTTCTTTCCAAAATATATCATCCAGTCTTCTGATTGTTTTCTTGTCTCTTACGGAAAAGTCGTTAACTGAAACTGCACCGTCTGGAATTTCAATCAGGTCCATACCTGTTATCTCTTCTCTTAACTGTCTCAACCGTTCAACTTCTTCCTTGCTGACTTGGTATCTGTCTAGGTCCAGTGCAGTGCAGTAAACGTTCTCGCATGGAAAATCCACCCAACTGCATAATGCGTGTATGTACTGTTCATAGCTAGTGCTCACAATAAAAGAAGGCATAAGGTTATTGACAAAACGAAGCGTGTGTCTAGCTCCAGGAACCAACAAAATGTGTTCCATGGAGAATTTTTTTATTTTTTCGTTAGTTACTCCGTATGCTTTTAGAAAGGGCAGTATCAGTCGCAGAGTGTCTCCAGCCTTGTATCCCGGCCTCTTAACAACGTCTGCTTGAACGTCGTCGTATTTGCTAATTAAGGCGAAGAATGAGGCTCCTTTTGGAATGAAGTGTTCACTCAATTCATAAGCGTTGTCGTTTTTTGATATTGGGCCTTCACAATCGGAAATAAATAGTCTCCTCTGTTTGGATGCTTTTGCACTCACCACTGGTTCCTCAGTCTCTTCATGTGGTCTATGCTTCTTGCTATGTGTTCTCTCGAGGCAATATCCGTTCTGAACCATAATGCTCCGCCTTTAACAGCTCTAAGACCCTCTAACGATTTTTCTCTAGCGTTTTCAATGTTCTCTCCGATGCCAACAGCACACACTGTTCTAGAGCCGAGGGCATAGGTTTGTCCATCATCTCTCAGTTCCATTGAACCCGGATAGATTCTAAGCTTCTCTTCATACTTTTTAGTTAAACCGTATGCTTCGCTCAAGTCCACTGGCTCATCGACTTGATCTGGATTTACACGTTCAGGAAAGACATCCTGGAACCCGCCGTAGTTCGGCGGTGCCATGTAAGTTACGACAGTTGCTCTTTTTTCAATTTCAACTCGTTTTAAGTTTCCATCAAGTATCCTGAAACATACGTCCACAAAATCGTCCTTCA
>CAYFTS010000017.1:0-9267 GCA_964346135.1 uncultured Candidatus Bathyarchaeia archaeon
AGTTGAGCAACGTTTTGTTCAGCTTCTCCGAGCCATTTGGACATGATAGATGCGGCGTCTACTGAAACAAATGTTGCGTCAATTTCGGTGGCTACAGCAGCAGCCAGCAGAGTTTTTCCACATCCTGGTGGTCCAAACAAAAGGATTCCTCGAGGCCACCCTAATGGAAACAGGTCTGGTCTTTGAACTGGATAGACAATGGCTTCCTTGATGGCTTTCTTTGCCTGCTCTAGTCCTATAACTTCATCCCATTTCACGTCAGGTTTTTCTTGAAGTACTAATTCATCGAAACTGGCTTGTTCTGTCTCTGAAGGTGCGGTTATGTCTGAAGGTTGTTTTTCCAGTCGTGTCTCTGTAGGTCCAAGGCCCTGCAACATCTGTATTCTTTGTTGATACGCCATTGCCCTTTGAATGTAGACTTTATTTAGGCCGTATTCAGGATATAACTGGACGAGTTTTAGAAGGGTTTCAATTGCCTTTTGATACATCGTTATGGCCATTCCTCGAGAACCCTGTTTGTCAAGTCGAACGGCTTCAAGCGCATAGCTTGTTGCTGTTTTTTCAAGTTCTTGAGACGCACTCATAACTGGTCACCGTATGATCTTTATTTTCCCCTTTTGACCCAACTTATCAAGTGTTTCTCTCACATCCTCTAATGGAACGTTTAATTCGTTCGCACACTGGAAGACGTTAATTTCGCCTTTGGTTTTCTTGGCGTATTCTAGCAAAGTGTTTTCCAGCGATGTTGATTGTTTAATTGTGAGAGAAACTTTTTGCAGTTCCATATCTTTGTAAGAGAAATATCCTTGAGTTTCATGTTCAGTTGGTTTATGAATCTCTTGGCAACTAGCTGTGAGGGCAACCATCTGTCTCACCTTTTCTGTTGATTTAATCTTCTCTGGGGAGACTATGGGGGTGGGCGGTTCAGGAAGGGTTTCCGTTAATCTATCTTCCAATAACGTGGAGACTTCGTTTAGTATCTCCTCGCCAGCTGGAGTCGTCTTTTCGAATGGTGTGATTGGTTGGGGTGTTTTGATTTGGGTTAGGCTTAGGGTCTCGCTAATACTGTCATTTATTTTTTCCAGTTCCCATGCCATATTAGGCATGACTTTGGCTAGACTTTCTGTAACGCTTCTTAGATTTCGAAGAGCAGGAAGCAGGTCTACCATTACGTCGCTTAATTCTTTGATGGTCTCAAGTCTCAAAATGATGCGTTCCATAGCAAGTTGGGTCTGGAGGAGCATATTTAGAACTTTTCTTACTTCAGACAGCTCATTAGCGAAGATCGTTGCACGTTCTTTATGTTTCGCTCTAATCGCTGTAACACATTTAGCGAAGAGAATTTTGTCTCTCTGGCGCAATCGGAAAGTAGCCTGTTCCAGTTTTACACGTTGTAACTTCAGTTTACCCATCGTTTGATAAATTGTGTCTTTAAGCGGTGGATTAGAACGAAAGAAGTTCTTGACCACTGTCCACCGCCTACCTTGAGGTTTAAGAATCCTGTTTATCTGAGTTTTTCATGTGAACCAGAATTGGAGGTTCTGGAAGCGATGGGGGTGTCGGAAGAGCTGAAACGGGAGCAGCCTCTTCTTTTTCTTTATCCGTTTTTGTCACACTTGCAGTTGTTTCTCCAAGAAATAGATTGGATAACTTACTTTTCATCGCTTGTAGGTCGCTGCTTTCGGCTTTTGCCTGTTTCAAACTCGCCTCTATCATTTCCATAGCCATTTCATATGATTCGCCGTTGATCTTGCCGATTTCACGTTCGATCTCCAAATGCATCAGTGCTGAATTGAGTTCTTTGACTTGTTGAGTGCACTTAGAGATCTGTTGTTCTATATCTTTTAGAGTGCTCTCGACCTCTTTTTTCATCTGATTTAACGCGGATTCAAAGTTGTTGTGAAGATCGTTAAACATTTCTTTTGAAATTTTCTTCTTTTCTAAGAGTTCTTGTAATGCTTGGTTTTTCCGCCATATCAAGGGTATTTTATTAGAGAGCGCTTTCACCCTCAACTTGATTAGTGACAAAAACACAATATTGTCGCCGAGTATTTTGAATTGGTCACCAGGATGTCGGAGGAACCCCCCATTCTCGTGTTGCATAAAAACTCTGTTAATACGCCCGTTTGGGTTAGTTGCGAAAGATACGATTCGACCAATTTGTCGTCCATACTCGTCTCTAACTGGTTTGCCAATAAATAGATAGAGATTGGGGGATGGTTTTGACATAGTGTCATCTCCGTGTTATTATGTATCTGTGGGTTTGTTGAGATTCTTCAGGCTTCAGTTGGAGTCTTCTCGCCAATGGTTGGTATGCCAGCAGGTAACTCTGGGAATTTCTCTTTAATTTTTTGCTCTGCAACTGTAGCTGCTTCTGTTAGAATCTTCTGTGCATCCTCATTTGCCGTCTCAAAGTTTATGTTTAGCCCTGTGCTCTGGCCCGCATCAACGATTATCCCGCTAAGCAGGTTTCCGATTTGTCCAAGTTCTCTCTCAGCCTCTGGAAAGATAGCAGACATTCCATTTCTGACGCTGCGCAATACTCCCACAGCCGGAGCGAGGGTGGTGACTACGTCGCCAAGTTCTGAAACCGTGCTTAATCTGAGGGCAATCTGTTCTAATGCAAGTCTCGCGTGCATAATCATTTTTTCCATTTTGCGTATCTCGGCAAGTTCATTAGCGAAAACGTTGGCTCGTGGCATGTCGTGTTTTGAGTATGCTTTAACGATTCTATCGAAGATGGATTTGTCGCGTTCCGTGAAACGGTCAGCTGCTTTGTCTAGCCTTTGAGTCTGTAGTTCAATACGTCTGATAGCGAAGTCTAGGCGTGGCTTCAATGGACCAGGAGGACGAACAGCCTCCTTAATTCTTTCTGTTAAAGCCTGTTCATCGTATCCTTTTCCCCATTTTTTAGCGAATTTTGCGGACAATTTGATTCCTCTACTGAAGTGAAGGGGTTTTTTAAGGTATTATTACATTTTTAATATGCTCAAAACATTTTAGTATATATCTAACAGTATATTCAGCTTTGCTTCGTGTTCTGACCTTTAAATTCCACATGCAAATAGAAGCTGACCGCATTTGCCACAATAGACAAAATCGTGTAAGTTAAACTCAAAAGCACGAAATTTTAAATGGTAAGCAAAGGTGATCCAGATGAGTGAAAGAATAAGAATACTGGGAATATTTGCGATATTGGGATTCGTAGCGGGAGTCATAGCCAACTTCACTTACCACTACGTGTTGCCAGTGATCTTTGCAATCTTTCCAGAAATCTTCAGTGTTGAGTGGGTTTTGTCAGGGCTTGCCGGCGCTATTCTAACCCTCTGCATAATGTTGGTTTGGGCATACGCAAGCAAGTCTCCAGAAGCATAAACCCCATTTTTCTTAATTTCTAGGTTATTCTCCTCTTTTTGATAGCGTTAAGTCTTTTAGCATCTTCTCTAAAAGAAGCAGTAGAAGGTATGAATTTTGAGTGGTGGAAGTAAACGTATACTATTGGTGTTGCTTGGAGCCGCCCACTCATTAAACCACTCTCTCTTTGTAGTTTTATCCATATTTTTACGCACCATCACAGGAGAGTTTGGAACTTCCTTTGAGATAATCGGGTTTGTGTTAGGTACAAGCTACTTCATTTACGGAGCAGGCGGCATATTTGGAGGTCGATTATCCGACAGATTCGGAGAAACTAAGACACTTACTACTGGTTTAGCACTGTCAGGCGCCTCCACCCTCCTCTTTCTGATTGCAAACGACTTAACCATGTTCACCATCGTACTGCTTCTCATGGCCACCTTCACAAGTGTATACCATGCAATCGCAAATAGTTTCATATCAAAAGTTTTTCAAACAAATATGGCAGAAGCCATGGGAATCCATGGAACTGGAGGAAACATCGGCTACATGTTCGCCCCAATTATTGCGTTTGCGCTGGGAACCGTGTGGGGATGGCGAATCTCCTTCCTTTTCTTCGGAATCCTCTCTATAATAGTTTCAATCTTTGTCTTTAAATGGTCTCCACTATTTGTGAAAGAAACACGCACGGAAACCAAAATCAGGAATATCATTGGTATCCCTAAACTGTGGAGCCTCATAATTTTTAACATCGCGATCGGTCTATTTTATAAGGGAGTGGACACTTTTTTCCCAGCATTCTTGGAAGAAAGAGGATTTTCAGAATATAGAGGTCTAGCGTTTTCAGGCATACTTGGAATTGGAATCTTAGGACAGTGGATGAGTGGTAAGGCATCAGACATGTGGAGTTCTAAAAATATGTTGATTGCCACGTCTGTTGGAACGTCACTCGGCTTACTATGTCTTCTAGCTGTACCTATGCCCGTAATTGGTATCTTGCTCTTTATCCTAGTTTACGGATTTTCTTTTTATGGACATCAACCTGCATTCAACTCCCTCGCAGGGTTAATCACGCCAAATAACCTGAGAGCGACAGTCTTCGGCCTCCTGTTTTTCTTTTCCTTTGGACTAGGCTCCGTCTCCACGATCATAGCCGGTATTTTTGCCGACAGATACAGCTTGGAATCAGCTCTTTACGTTATGACGTTGTTTTCCTTCGCAGCGTTTTTGCTATCTTTTCTGCTTCCAGCACGGGTCAAACGTTCACGTGCACAAGATAAATGAGGATGCTACTTTGAATGTTTTCGCAACTTTTTCCATGGTAGCCAGATGCCCAAAAACCTTCTCGTTAGGCGTATGCACCTCCAGTGCAGCCCCAGCAGTTAGAAGCCGAGTTCCTCACATTGAAGCTGGAATCGGCGCTATAGCCACTCAGGCCAAAACCAACCCCCTTTATGGAATAAATGGCTTAAACCTATTGAAGAAAGGCTTCTTCCCACAGACAACTCTAGAAACCTTGCTGACAGAAGACCCTGACAGAGAAACTAGACAAGTGATTATCATAGACACTCAGGGAAGAACTGCCGCCTTCACTGGCAAAGAAACCATTAACTGGAAAGGACATATCATCGGTGAAAAATATGCAGTCGCTGGCAACATGCTCGTCGGAAGCAGAGTTATTAAAGCCATGGCTCAAACATTCGAAGACTCAGAAGGCAAACTAGCTGAGAGGTTGATGAAAACTTTAGAGGCTGGCCAAGAGGCTGGAGGCGACAAAAGAGGGAAAACATCCGCCGCACTGGTTGTGACTAACAGAGAACATAAAGAGCATCGCCCTTTCGTTGATCTTAAAGTGGATCAACACCCAAATCCAGTTAAGGAATTGAGAAAAACTTTCGACATTTTCAAAGAGATATTTTTAGACCCTTATCAACAAAAACTTTCCAATCAATAAAAATCATAAAGGCTTTATCTGAACTATAGGTTTATTTTAGGGAACTTTATATGTTCTAAGCTATTTTCGTTTGCGAAAGTAGATCAATGCGTCTTTCTCGGTGACGTATTCGAAACCTGCTTCTATGAACAGTTTGATTTCTTCAGGTGTCTTTGCCACTCTACACGTGAATGAGTCGGCGTCTTCGTCGAATAATGCTTGCTCGAGCTGAATGTAGATAAGCGTTGAATTGACGCTTTTATGGCCTAGAAATTCCTTGACGTATAAGACATCTTTTGTTCGGTGATAGAGCATGGTTGCTTTCCAATGGCGGAGGGTGTGAAACGTTACTTGCAGCAATCTTGGGTTATTCAGTTTCTTAGCCAAAACTTTCCTTGAGTGGGCAATGATACATCTTCTTGTGTTCGGCGCTACGTTTCCAAACACTTTTTCGCTTGTTCTCTTTAAGTGTTTAAGCATGACTCTGCATTTTTTGCTCAGCTTCAAGATTCGTGGTTTGCTGTTCTTTAGAAAGCGAAAGTGAAAATGAACTGGAAATGTGGAAAAAAGACTTGTAATCTGTATTTCCACGTTAAGTGGAGATATCTCCCGCGCAATCCCTTTTTTTCTGAAAGGCAAGAAACTGATGTGTGTTTGATTGTTGGCAACAAGGATAATGAGAGCTGCGAAGCACATAGGAGCTGATGCATGCATGCAGTGAAGACAAACGTGTTTGACTTCTCGATAGATAGTTTAGCCCTTGATCCAATTCATGAAATACTTCTTTCCCACAACGTATATAATATAGAATACGTAACAAACCTGCACAAGTTGATTCAAAAACCTTTCACTATAGTTGCCTTACCTCTGAAGCTGGTTGGAGTTGAAGGAGCTCCAGCTCGCGTCATTGCATGCATGAAGAATTTGCGCGCGCATGGAGATAAATAAAGTTGGAAATTCTGAAAACCGATATTCTGATTATTGGAGGAGGAAGCGCAGGCTGTCTTGCAGCTATCAAAGCGAAAGATGAAACCCCAAACTTGGATATTACCATTGTTGAGAAAGCCCATATTCGACGTAGTGGCTCACTCGCTACTGGAATGGATTGTTTGAATGTCACATGTATTCCTGACAGCGAATATCCGCCTGAAAAGTATATGGAACAGGGAGAGTGGGTCGAAGCACGTGATTATTTAGACGAAAAACTTCATTCTATTCTGGCAAATAAAAGTTATAGCGTTGTAAAGGACTTGGAAGATTGGGGAGTAAAGTTTGCAAAGGTAGATGGTAGGTATCATGTGAAAAACCAATTTTTAGAAATATTAGATTCGCAAGACCTTAAAGTTACACTAGCAGCTCAAGTTGCAAAAAGAGGCGTACAAGCAACCAATCACACTATGATAACATCTCTACTTTCAAATTCTCAAAAAGTCCACGGTGCAACAGCTTTGAATATTAGGGATGGAACCTTTTCAATAATTCAGGCTAAGTCGATCATTCTCACAACTGGAGGCTGTAGTAGATTTGGCCTCCCATCATCAGGATATATGTTTGGAACATTTGATTTCCCGGGTAACGCTGGAGACGGATTCGCAATGGCGTACAAAGTAGGGGCTGAGCTCACCAATTTTGAATATTTGAAATATCATTATTACACAGTAAAGGATCTACACGTTCCTATGGGAAAGTTCTACCTCCTTCCAATGGAGAACAGAATGAAAACAGTAGATTCTGAGGAAAAGGAGACTGATAGATTCGCCCGTCCAACAGTGGAAGGCGATCAGCCGACGGGCAAAGTACCACTGTTCCTAGATGCTTCTCATCTCAAGAAACCTGAAATCAAGATTCTTGAAAATGTCATGTTTACAAGTGAACGAAAGATTGCCATAAAACAGTATTTGGAAGACCGTGGACTAAAATTGGGTCAAGATTTGATAGAACTAAAGCAAAGCCCCCTTGCTATTTGTGGGGGGCATGGGATCTCAGGCCTCGTTACAGACGAGAATGCTAGGACGACTGTTGAGGGATTGTATGCAGCCGGTGATGTAGCAGCAGTTGGCATACAATACTTATCGGGAGCCTTTGTGTTCGGAGGCATTGCAGGCATTTCAGCATCAAAATACGCATTAAGAAACAAACACGTCGAAGTTAACAAGAAAGAAGTCGAGCAATACAAGGAAAAACTCTTTGAACCTTACAGGAGAAAGGAAGGGTTGCTACCGTCTGTTTTTGAGTTTAAACTAAGAACGAAGATACGGGACTACATAACCTCGCCAACAAACGAGAAAAAATCAAAGTTGGCTCTCAAATGGATTTGGAGATTCAGGAGAGAGGATTTGCCTCGTCTAGTTGCAAGAGATTTCCACGAGTTAGTAAGAGCGATAGAAGCAGGTTTCATATTAGATTGCGCGGAGATAGCTGCACATGCCTCGCTTGAGAAAAGAATCGGCTCACAACTCATTATCAAAAGGGATACGAAGACGGGTAATATGAAAATCCGTAGGTATCAGCTACCGAGGCGAGAAACATCGGAAGTTGAAGATATACCTTGTGGAGGCGAGGAAAATGGAGATAAATGATCGGACAATAGTTGTTGACAGAAAAAAATGTAATGGTTGCAACATATGCGTCGAAATCTGTCCGCTTGACTGCCTAAGGCTGGACAAAGATAATAAAGCGTATAAGAAGTACGATGAGTGTTGGTATTGTGGAAGCTGCGAAATAGAGTGCCCTAAGAAGGCAATCAAAATGAGACTACCATATCTCATAAGTTAATCAGGTGCATGTGTGTGGGGGATAAATTTTAACCTCTGACATAATCCTCACAAAATTATTAGCAGGTGACATGGATTTGGACGGTGACGTTGACTGGTTTGACTTCGGCGATTTCGCTCAGGCTTATGGAAGCAGTGTTGGAGACTCAAACTATAACGAGCTGTGCGACTTAGATTTGGATGGGGATGTTGATTGGTTTGACTTCGGCATATTCGCTTTGTACTATGGACTAGGCATGTGACACTGTTTCCTTTTCACGTGGGTTTATTAATACAGAATCTTTGTCAGTAAGGCTTCTTTTGCATGCGCGCAGTCAAACTCGCAGACGCTGAAACACTAACATGCCCGACATGCAATAAAGAACTACCATCAGGCAATTACACATACTGGCCTCATTGTGGATCATCTCTTGCTTGATGCATGCATGTATGCAGATGACGATAAATAGAACATTTCTTCACAAACCATTAATGCAACTTGAAATGAAATGAGAGGTCATTGTCAAAAAAGATAATGAAGGTGCGAGAAGTGAAGAAACCAGAGGAAATGACATTTGAAGAAGTCACAAAACATATCTCCGAAGTGTATAAATTTTGCCTACTAATTAGCGCACGCGTGAAAGAATCGGCATGCATGCATGCGCATCTTTGGAAGTTCATGCATGCATCGCCTAACATAAAACATTTTTCTCAAAAGACGCGCGCAATCGAACTTTCAGGTTTGTGCAAAAAACAAGGATTTAAACGAAGGTTTGGATCTAATCCCCGGCGCCAAACTACACAAAATACGTTTAAATCCTTGATTTGCGCGCGCAAAACATAAATGTGTCTCATGAAGATAAGATTTCTATGAAAATATCTACATTTTTCGCGTTCCTCAACTTTCGGATAAAATGCTTCCTTTATCCTGAAAACACAAAGCTCCATGAGGCAGCTGTAGAATTATGGACTAAGATCCTAGCTTCCGTAGATCCAGATGAACTTTTGAAATCAAAAAGGAAAGACATTGATGATATTGTACGTCAAGTTCTGGTAGGCAGAAACCGAGACCGCCACCAGCTTGAGAAGGGCAGACTCACTCGTGTCGACGTGGATTTCATCCTCGAACAGGCTTGGCGCAACTTCGACGAGCTGGCTCCTAAAGCACCAAAGTACGATCGACTTAACATATTATTTGGAGTTTTCACCCTTGCAACGTATAGAGCT
>CAYFTS010000018.1:0-5599 GCA_964346135.1 uncultured Candidatus Bathyarchaeia archaeon
AATCTGCAACGAGGATGCTTTCTTATGTTTCTTCAACTCGTTGTATCCGAACTCGGTCAGTCTCTGCTTGGCTTCTTCTGCGGTCAAACCCTTCAGGCTAGATTCTAGACTGCGTATGATCTCTTCTTCTTCCATCGCGTGCCATTGAGAAGACAATATGACCAAATCAAAGTTATACTTTGCAATTAAAAGATATTGCTAAAATGCGCGCGCATATTTTTTGTTGTATGCATCAAAATCAACATTCTCGATGCCAAATTTAAATGTTTATGTATATTCAAATCTGTGTATTTAAATACGTTTAAAAACATTCTTTTTCACATCTTGACGATCTGCGCGTGGAGAATCCCTGAAATGTTTAAAACTGCCTCGGGATGAATTAATCCCTTCTCTATAGCCTTCTGCACTATGCAGTTTCCAATCATGTTGACCACAGTGGATTTTTCCATAAGGCCGATGGCCTCATCTACACTCATTTTCGGTCCTTTATAGAATTCTTCTCGCACCTCAAAAACAATTTTGCCTTCCCGCAGAACTCTTCCCAGTAAGTCAGCGTCACATGCCGCGAGAAGCACGTGATGACCCCATTTCCGCATGTTCACATAGACTTCCAAAGTCCAGCACTTTTACACAGATCTTACTGATGATCGTGCTCCACAGGCCTCACATATTAAGAATGATAAACGTCTTTCTTTTACAATTTTTGTGTCTGGTCGCTTACAGACAGGGCACATAACGAACGCGTCCACATACCTTTTTATCAAATGCTCAAGAGTGTCACGGCGAAACTTTCCTTGAAAAACCGCTCGCGTTCCATCCGTGGTTCCAGCAGTTGCCATTTCTCTAGACAGAAACTTCAACATGTGGCGTGGGTCCCGGTTAAGTGCGTCACAAATTTCTTTATAGTTGTGAATAATGGTTCGCATGCCAATTGTGGAGCCATGAGGCTTAATAAGCTCAAAGCGTTTGTGCTCAAACATTTCTTGTGGAAGCTGTGCACGTGCGCGTTTCAACATTTCTTTGTAGTTCGTGCTCATTGTTAACGTCCCATGTAACTCTCTACTTTTAATGTGAGCGTCCGCCCGTTTAAATGTTTAATGTTATTATTGAAAGAAAACTTGTCAAAAACTTCGCATAGCCTACAATTTATTAGGATGAACACACCCTATTTTTCAGAGCTGAAGTGAAAAAATAGTGGAATATGAAATAAGGTTAGCGTGAGGAATCTGCAAAATGAAGGTAACAGTAAAGTTCTTCACTACACTACGAGAAATAACGGATAAAAGAGAAGAAGAAATCAAATTCTCAAACGACCTCACAGTTGGTGAACTGTTGGAGCAGCTCTCGAAAAAACATGGTCGTAGATTCATGGAGTACATATATGATAAAAAAGGAAACGTACAAAGTTATCTGCAGTTTCTAGTAAATGGAAGAAGCATAACAACGCGGGAAGGTCTTAAGACGAAGCTGAAGGAAGGAGACCGTGTTGCGATCATCCCTCCAGTAGGTGGAGGCTAAATATTCTCAACTCGCTTTTCGCACTGATTTGTTGTTGAGAAACTAAAGAATGTTGAAATCTTTACAGTTCTATCTTACCATTCTCTCTATTTTCATTGAGCTTACTGCTTTTTTGTATGCTCTTCGAGTTTGCAGTTTTTTGTATTCAGGGTAGCTTATGGTTGAGTTTGGGTAGATTTCCTTATATCTTTTGTATGTAAGCCTTAAATCTGTTTCATGTGTTCTGCTTCTACTCACCCTTTTCAATTCTCTTCCGATCTTCCACAGAATGATTATTGTGACCTCTGTAATCAGCAACGCGAACAAGATATCTCTAAGACTCATCATCTGGTTCCTTCTACTTTTCTTTGCTGGAGCCTTGTCTTATTGGAAGAATTCCACCGCCTTCCAAACCGATAACGCTCAGTATGTCAGCTGATGAAGGAACAACTATCTTTGTTTGCTGGGAAAACGTGTCTCGAATAACATCCAGTTTTTTGTTCAATTGGGCATTTTCTAAGAAATACTTGTTAGCCGCTTCCGAAACAACCTTCACCGCTTTTGCTTGTGCTGTGGCGACGAGTTCGATCGCTTTTGCCTCTCCTTCTGCCTTAAGTATAGCTCCTTCTCTGTCCTGTAAAGCAGCCTCTTTTCTTCCAGTTGCCAATAGACGAATTTGTCTTCTCTCTTGTTCAGCCGTCTTCTGTTTGTGCATAGCTCCTTGAATGTCACTTGGTGGGTCAATTCTCTGAACTTCAATGCGATTCACCTTGGTTCCCCACTTGTCCGTTGCTTCGTCAAGAACCTTCCTTAATTCCAAGTTTATCTTGTCCCTAGAAGTCAGACATGTATCGAGAGACATTTCGCCAACTATGTTGCGGAGAGTGGTTTGGGCAAGTTTAACGATTGCCAATTCGAAATCCTCTATCTCATATAATGCCCTTTTTGGATCCATTATTTGGTAGTAGACAATAGCGTCAATCGTAACAACGACGTTATCCTCTGTGATAATTTCTTGTGGTGGGACATCAATAACTTGTTCTCTCATGTTAACTCGCAGAATCCTCTGGACAAACGGTATGATATATCGCAGTCCGGGTTCAACGGTTTTCTCATACGCGTTCCACCTCTCCACTATGCCTCTTTCGTACTGATTCACTTTTTTGATTCCCATGCTGAATATCGCAAGTGCTGCTATTGTGATAATCAGCAAGGCTAAGCCTATTTCCACAATCAATTTTTCACTTCACCTCTTCCACTATTAGACTAACTCCTTCTACTCCAACAATCGTAACTTGCGCGCCCTTTTTTATGACCTTGTCGTATTTTGGCCGGCAGAACCATAGTTCGCCAATTAGCTTGATTAACCCACCGTCAATCGGGGCGATGTTGGTTTGGGCTACTGTGGATTTGCCAATTAGAGCATCGATGTTTGTTTTCTTCAAGTTCACGTTAATCATACCTGTAAACGGACGACTCTCGTACAGCTCTTGAATTTTGAAGGCACACCCCTTGATGTGGTTCAGGCGCCTGACAAGTTCGCCGAGATTGTTTGTTTTTAGGCGAAGGATGAAGTGTTCGTTTTTTCTTTCAAGTCTATAACTTACGTTATATTGTTTCGAGAACTTATCGAGCACCTGAGTTAATTTAAAGTCATCTGCTTTTATAGTCAGAGCAACTATCATCATTAGCCAATATTGATATCTATTGACGCTTATATAAGTTTATTGGATAGCATTGTCAAACATCAAATAAGGACACGACGCTAAGAAACCCAAACCATCATCACAGGATTTCAGCCTCTAAATACGTTGGAAACACACCCACCACGTAGGCATCCAAGAATTTTCCAAGCAAAGATTTGTCAGTCTTTATCACCATCGGCTTATAAGCAAGGTTTCTGCCTATCCAAGAGGAAGACTTCTTCCCTTCTTCATCAATGAGTATTTTCCCCTTCCAGTTCATCCAACCTTTGTTTTTCTCAAACGATATTTTCTTCGAAAGTTCGGCCATCCTTTTGCTTCTCTTCTTCACTTCCCTAGGATAAACACACGAGTTCATTTTCCTCGCGGGCGTGTTCGGTCTCGGAAAAAACTTGGAGATGTTAACAACATCAGGCTGAACCTCTTTAATAAGCTGTACAGTCCTTTCAAAAGCTTCTTGACTTTCACCTGGAAAACCGCAGATAACATCTGTAGCTATAGTGATTTCGGGGATTTCTTTTTTGAAAGAACGGATAATCTTTCTAAAGTCTTCCACAGAATAGAAACGGTTCATACGCCTCAAAACCTCGTTGTCTCCGCTTTGAACTGGCAAGTGTAAAAACTTGAAAACTTTCTCGTTTTTGTAAGCTTGAATCAAATCATCTAATATCTCCAACGTATAGTTAGGAGTCATCATCCCAACACGAATGAAAAATTCTCCCTCAACCTTGCAAGTTTCCATCAGCAAATCTGCGAGGCTCACTCCAATGTCTTTTCCGTAACAAGCCGTGTCTTGAGAGGTAAACCAGATCTCCTTAACTCCCGAAGTCAAATCGCGTTTAACCCGCTCAACCACCTCGTCGATCTGATAGCTTCTCAAACGTCCTCTAGCGAAGATCACGCAACAATATGAGCACGACCCTAAACAACCGTAGTTTATCGGTATAATTCCTACAACTTTGTTTGTTGAAATCTTTGGAAGGCTCAAGTCTGGTTTAAGACCAGCTTCCATTAAGACGACTCGTTCTCCACGCTCTACTTTGTGCATAACTTCGAGGATTTTCGATCCTGGGGCTGGTCCTAACACTCCGTCAAATTTTACTTCAGTGTTTATTCTTTCAAAGTTTATTAAAGGCAAACAACCGGTTACGATGAGTCTTTTATCGCTTGGAGCCTTTCTCAAAATTTCCATCATTCGGTTTTCAGTGGGTGTCTTCACTGCACAAGTGTTGTAGATAATAAAGTCAGCATCTTCAATTCGTTCTACGATGTTATAGCCAGCTTCTGACAAGCAACCAGCCATAAGCTCTCCATCTGCTAGATTTGTTGGACACCCAAAGCTCTTAACGTACACTCGTCTAGACTTTTCTGTCATCAGTTTTGCCCACTTATTTACAGCGCATTATTCATAAGACCAGAATTAACGGATGTATGAAAGTGCTACGGTTTTAATTGTATCAGAAAAACATAAAGATTATGAAATGTTTCTATTTTACATAAAATCGTAATAATTTAAACGAATAGATGAATATGTTTATAAGCGAAAGACTCTTATTATTTGTAACATATTTCAATCTTAACATATAGAAATATAATTCCCATTGATGCTTCTATCGTCTTGCAGAAAATCTTTTGCAGGAGGGGAACACATGAAACTAATTACGCTCTACATCCCTGAGCCGTACCTCAAGGCATTAGATCGGTTAATAAACGAGCGTTATTACCCAAACAGAGCGGAAGCCATTCGAGTGGCAATAAGAGACCTTCTAAGCGTGGAGGTGTGGGAGAGGTTAAGCGGTGACAAAACCAGTCAACAGAGCTCTACAATTTACGTGGAACAAAACAGCTCATGATGGATTCCGAGAGCCAAGACAATGCCGCATCATGGTGCTAGGGGTTGGAGGCGCGGGAAACAACACCATAAGCCGACTGACAGAAATAAGTGTTGACGGCGCCGAATGCATAGCTGTCAACACCGACATACAACACCTCAACGCCACCCATGCAACTCAAAAAGTATTGATTGGAGAAAAAACCACACGCGGTTTAGGAGCAGGCGGAAACCCAGAGGTTGGCAAGGCGGCAGTTGAAGAGTCAAGGGAGAAGCTGGAAAGCATCCTCACCGATACAGACATAGCATTTATCACAACCGGGTTAGGCGGAGGAACTGGAACAGGCGCGGCTCCCGTGGTGGCGGAGATTGCCCATCGCAGCGGGGCAATAGTGGTCGGAGTTGTTACAACGCCTTTCAGAATTGAGAAGGGACGAGTTAAGTGTGCAATTAAAGGATTAAACGATATGAGAAGGGAGTGCGACACCATCGTGGTTATCGACAACAACAAGCTTTTGGATTTCGTGCCTCAGCTTCCGTTAAATGAAGCATTTAAAGTAGCTGATCA
>CAYFTS010000019.1:0-7070 GCA_964346135.1 uncultured Candidatus Bathyarchaeia archaeon
ATGCATGCATGCGTTTATGAATCAGTGAAAAAGGGAGAAAGAAAATGAGCAAGACTTTTATTTCCCTTAATATTATAAAAATGAGAGAAATTGAAGAGAGATGAGAAAGGAGGTTATAGACCATTGAGAAAGATACCCATGATAGCCACCTTCGCAATCTTAGCGATGTTTCTGGCAATAGGCACAGTTTCAGCGGGGAGCGAAAACGCATCAGAGTTTGCGCAGGGACGCCCTTGGCAACTCGGCTATTGCGGTTGCCCTCTGTGTCAGACCGATGATGATCCCCTTACGCCAGGGAATCAGGCTTTGTTCGATCCTCTTTGTGACCCACCAGGACAAGGTTTCGTGGAAGGATTTCCCAAGAGCGTAAATCATGGTTGGTGCCTAGGCTACCTGCATTTGGGACACAACCCACACGGGTTGCCTGCGCCAAACTGGTGATAAAAGCGCGCACTTCCGGGCAGTTACAGCCGGCCAGTGAGTGTTGGAAAGAACGCGGGCAAGCACAAACATCCGGACGAAGGAACGCGCGCACCCACCCACGCTTTTTTAAAGAAATAGAAATTCTATCCAACCAACCCCCCTTGCCCTCGCCAGAGGGCGACATATCCTGATTAGCTCATTTTGTGTATGTGCATAGAATCTTCTACTTTTTAAGAAATCCTCTTCTTTTACAGTCCCCAGATTATCATAATAAAGACGTGCTTCTGCGGGGATAATTATGAAAAGGTAACCTCGGAGAATAGTCTCATATACGGTTCTTTGAACATTCACACTGGGCGAGGAAAAAGCCATAGCGCTAATGACGTATGAAGCTTGCAAATAGATTGTGTTTCTCCTGAAATAGGCTAAGACAAATGTTTTTTGAGCTGTAAGAACCTTACCTCTTTCTTTTGCCAATTTCATTATTTCATCTTCTATCAGCCACATAGTCCTGAGTGTAGTCTCGCACTTTCCAGTCAATTCGTTGAAAGTCTCTACTGTCTTTTTCACTCTTTCAAACAGAAATTTCCAATCTTCTGACAACAAGCATACCCTATTCATTTACATGTGTCGATTTCCTACAAAGGAATTTGAGAGAATACAACATCATAACTGTAACAAAGTGTTATGCATGTTTAATGTATTTTTAAAGGGCGCGAGGGCGAAGGAAGGCGAAGGAAGAGAGGAGGGTGAGAGGGAGAGAGAAAGAAAGAAGAAGAAAAAGGTTAAAATTTAACCCCACACACACGTGAAGAAAATATACCGGGAGGTAAAGGCCAAAGGACGCGCACAAGTCTGCCTTCTAGACTTAAAAGGCAGCACAGAAAACAAGTAGTAATCAACTACTCACTGTGCGCAGGCAAAAAAAGGAGAATTTGAGGGTATTTTTGGACTACTTCTTTATGACGTATACGATGATTACCCCTACAACTAGACCGCCAATTATTCCGCCGACCAAGTATACGTAGTTTGTTGATTCGATGCTAGATACTCTTCCTTCCAAGTCTGTCACTTGCTCTTCCAAGTTGGTCACTTGTCCTTCCAAGGTTGATATAGTACCTTGCTGATCGCTGACTTCACCTTCAAGGACATTTGCGTATAGAGGTGCGAAACTGACATCGTCAGGGTTGCCTGTGTGCAAGGCCCTTTTGAATTCAACTGTCCAAACGCCATTCGAGTATACTCCAACAGCCTCAACATCGGCTCTGCTTCCAGTTCCTTCCTTCACTACATAACCTGGAATTGTGTCACCATCCGTCCAAGTTGCGTTAGGATCAAAGTCTATGGTGTTTCCTTGGATTAGAAAGTCGGCGTTTGCTGCTGGATCCGAGGGATCCATATATTTTGGTAGACTTCCTTCTTTGTTATCACTGGTGAACCCTCCACCCAAGTCGGGTAAGCGAGTCCTCAGTTCGATCCCGCCTTCGTAAATTATTTCTGTAGCTTCTGTGAGATCTACCCAATACTTGTCTTCTGCATTATTCACTGGGTGTGTTCGTGCCGCCTTCCAATGCCAGACGTCAATTGTGGTTCCCTCCTCATTCGTTCCCATCTGTGTCGAATTCTCCCATGCAGGCACTCCAACATGGCAATAAATGGCGCAGCCGTTTTCAAAGTCTGGCGCATTAATGTTCCACAAGAAGTAGACTCTGTCCTCGTTTCCTGACTGACTCCATGTATCACTAGTAGCATTGTACGTCCACATCTTCTTGTGGATGCTCTCCGTCCCTGTTGGATCCGTCCATGTCACGAGGAAATAGATGTTTTCGCTGTCATAGGCAGATTTGACTGTTGCCTGTGAGGGACCGCCTCCAGCACCAGCTGCGGATAACGCAACTGTTGAGGCTGAACCCCATCCAGCGTCACCATCTTGACCGTCGATTGTTGGAGTCCCGTTTTTTGCGACGATCAATGTTGCGCTTGGGGTGCCTGTTTCAAATTTGAGGGTTAGAAGAGAGGCTCCATTCTTGTCTGCATCGTCATCGTCTGAGATTCCTAAAGAAAACGTCATACTTGAAGGAGTTTGTTCAGCCCAAGTTGTTCTGGCCAGTAATGCTCCAGCAAAAGCTAGTCCCAGTATCAATAGTCCAAATGCAAGTAGGAATTTTGACCGATCTCGTATAGCTTTACCTCGAAATTCTTTGTACACGTTCTTTAACTCCATTCTATCTCTGAAGACCGTAGCTATCTTGTTATAGGGTATAAAAAGTTTCCCCTATATTAGTGATATTTATCAAAGAAAACATACTCAAATTGAGCTGTTATTTCCTAGTTTTGGATTCAGTGAATGCACGCCTGCAGTTCTCATGAGTTGATAAGAAAAGTTACTGCGTGATGAAATCCCAGATCAATCGAATTAATGAATGCATGCATGCAAGACGTTAAGCATAAATTCTGGATTTTTCTTAGTAATGTCATAGTCATTGGTGACTTTGTTGAAAATTACCAGTACCTTATCAATTATATGTGGTGTAAGCATCTGCGGGTTGTTGGTAGCGCTCATATTCGGGTCCTGTTCACTCTTCTTGCTTGTTCTTAATGCAGAAAAAAATGGGGTTGATCTAAATTTGCTGGGTCATACTCTTTATTATATCGAAGAAAACATGCTTCTTCTTCTATTTGCTACAGCTTTGCTGGGCATGTTGACGTCTTTCTTTTCAATCTATGTGCTGGAAAAACCAGTGAGCGAGGACGACAGGTCTAAGTCATTCTTAGCTTTTTTTCCGATGATTTCAATTCTTCTGCTCTTATTGCAAGTCAGTCCCTATAGTAATATTTCAACAAGCGGGGCGCTCGTCAACTATGACCCACAGTGGGCTGTGATGTCAATATCTCTAGCCAAGACCTTTGCGATTGGTCAGATTGCACTTTGGGCTTTTTTCCTTGGGCTGTTTGTTTTTTCTTACGCAAAAGTTTTTAGACGTGCAGAGTCGATATCCTCTTGATTGGATTTTCTCTATCCATGCAGTTAGTTTATTACAAGTGTTTTTAGATAGCTTTTTTACAGGTCTGTTTGTGTGTCTTTGTGTATTTACATCTATGTGATGTAGGGGGGGTTATGTGTGTATTTTTTTATGAATTGAGAGAGGGGGAGGGGGGAGAAGAAGAAGAAGAAAAAGATTAAAATTTAACGCACACACAAAAAAAAGCACTTCGTGCTTAGCTGAAGCCTGAGCTGATTGTAGAGAGCAGGCTTCAGCGTAGAGTGGCACACTGCGGTGTGCAGTTCTACTGCATTTGCACCTCAGAAAAAAAAGACAGTCAAAGGTGCAAATGGTAGGATTGAGTTGGCTGTCAGTAGGGCATATCAAGTAGAAATTCAAAGGGGTTTTCTAAAGTATATCCCTTTTAGAAAAAGGATATACTCTACGAAATGTTGAGTAGTGTTTACTTCATCTTGGTTGATATTCGTATACAATGCTTTGCCACTTACTCGATATATATGTGGATTGCTGAAATGTAGGTTGAAGCCAGTTACTTGGCATCCTCTGGAAAGAGTTTCTTTCCTTTTTCCGTGTATTCGATAACACCTAGTTGTTTGTAGTAATCCAAGTCGTTATCGATTCCTTCTCTCTCTACCATCTTGCCATCAGCTATTCGAATTATCCAAATGGACGGGTAGGTAATCTTCTTTCCAGTTGGAGCAATACCCTCAAACTCGCCCGTGTGTGTCATCGTCTCTGTGACATAAACACACACCTTGTCCCCTTCAGCGACAATATCTTCAATAGTAATATGGAAATCTGGAAAGCCCTTGAATAATTCAGTCAAAAATTCTTTGAAACTTTCCAGACTCCGTACTTGAAGGAAATTATCAACAAAGTCGGGTACTATTACCTCGTCTAACATGGCTAGGTTTCGCTTGTTAGCTGCTTCAATCCCCTTACGAATAATAGCCTTATTCTCCTCTAATGACATCGAACATCATCCCTCCTTTACTATCAATCCCAATTATCTCTTTTTGACATTTAATAGTTATCACCTAAGTGTGTGTGCTTAAAAATTTAAGGAAAAATGTTCTAAATACATGTTAACTCATGACAGCATGTATCTGGGAGTTCACCGACGCTTGAGCCAAATTTTTCCACTTCTTATCCCTCTTAGTATTTCATACATTTTTTTCTCGACAATCCGTATTGTGACAAGCGAGATGACTAATAGCGGTAAAAAAACTAAAGTAGCCAACACCGTATCTGCAAAACTGTTAGTTCGTAGAAATACTATCAATGGACCAATTGCAAATACAAAGCTAACCATCTCTAACAAAAACTTGAAAAAATCTCTCCAACTTAGAAATATCTGGTCCATAGTCAATTTTCTTTCCCCTCATTATCCTAAGGACATAACGTTCGAATTAACGGTTTCCCTTTTTTCTGTTACGTATATCTAACTCTGATGTTTCTTTCCAAATTCTATTAGTTCTTTCATTTCTTGCTCGAATTTATTAATATAGGATTTTTCCTATCATTAATAATTTAAGGAGAAACGTTCTATAGAGACTGCTCCAAAATTTCTGGTTCACTTGCTCCACATCTCGGACAAGATGTAGGTACAGGATAGATGACAACAAGCTCATATACATATCCACATTTCTTACATCTACATTTCAACCTCATGTTTTGTCCTCTTACTTCCAACAGCATAAGCCTTTAGTGTCTATTTCATCTTGCTTGAAATTCTGTTTTTCAGTAATATGCCTCAACAATTATTTCCCAATCTAATCTAGCGCCAACAAGCCATAAAGAGAACTCACCTGAGCCTGTGATGTATTCAGTTCCCCATTCAGCGGTAAGCCACTCCACACCGTGTCCTATAGACCCCCTAAAATCTGTCAATGTCAGCCTTCGTAACACAAAACCATCACGCTTTGATGAACCAAGCACGAACAATCGAAACTCTACATCTTCAGGCGGGGGTTCTTTGCACTCAACAGACCAGTATATTCGCCATTGGTCACTCGAGATACGGAAACTGTCTGTTGTCTCGCGTTCTAACTCTTGAAAGGTTCCCGAAAATTTTGCTACCTCATGCCAAGTTCTAGGTATAATGTTTGGTGCAAAGTAAACAAAAGCTAGGGTAGTAACCAGGGACAGAATCCAAGCTACACCGATTATTGGGATTACCTTCTTAATGGTTAAAGTTGATTCACTCATTTTATCACCTTCTACTCTCCTCTATCATTTCAAGTGCAATTAATAATTTAAGGAAGAGATTTTTCTCATAATTAATAAAACGAAGTTGAGTAGTGTTTACTTCAACTTGGTTGATAATCGTATTCTCTCTGAACTCGCCTTGCTCTTTTTCTGTATAAGAACACCAAAACGGCAATTATCATCACAACGATAGCTATTGTAATGATCGTCTGTACGATAGGAACCAATGTGTAGTGCATAGTTACAAGCCCAAACAAGGGTAGATGCCAACCGACAAAGACGTTGGAATTGTTACGTGTCTCTATGCTTTCGGCATAACAATCAATGAGTATGATGTTTGTGTTCTTCTGAGCAATGAGCTCAGCTATTGAACTACGTGTAAACTGAACAGAAGAACTGGCAAGAAAGTTAGCACGCCACGTTACTGTTGAATCCTCAACATAAAGTATGGGCATACCTTTCATCGCGTTAATATACTCGACGGTAGAACATATGATATCCACAGTTGCATTGTCTGCGTGTGCGCTCCCGCTTCTCCTGCCCTCCATTCGCACTTGTTTCACAACCGAATTCCTTATGGAAACCGTAGAGTTGTCCGAAACAAAGATGCTCTCTATAGTTGAGTTTTCTATCTCAGCTGTAGAAGTGTCATAGGTTATTACCCCATTGAGGCTTGCAGTGTCTGCGCCATAAAAAATCATTTGCGTGGTTGTATTATTCACATTAATCACGGAGCTATTATACGCCACTATCTCCCATCGTTTTTCCAATGCTGAGTGAGTTATGTTTACCTCAGCATCATCTTGAACAAGAATCTTACAATCAAACTCTGGAAAAAATTGACGTCTGGAAATCAATGTGGCGTTTGTTATAATGAGATTAGCTTGATCTTCTAATATAATGCTTTCACCATCCGGTGATGAAGCATATGTTGGAATCGCTGTGAGCTTTGAATTCTGAATAATTAATGTTGAAGTGTCTTTCACGGTAATTTTACCGATCACATAAAATTCTGAATCTTGGATAGTAAACGTCTCGTTATTGATAACGAGTAAGTCCCCTTCATATGTCACGTTTTGATGGTGATTTGCATTGGTTGTTGCAAAAATCACTGTGTCAAATTGCACATCATAAACTACTACACTTGTGCCAACGGATTGACAAGCCTGAAAAATCGTGCTCCCAAGCAAAACCAGAGATATCAAGATTAGAATAATCCGTTGCGAAAGCATATTTTTCAATGCATCCTTTTCAATTCTTCACAACACTATTATATCATTTCAAGTTGCATTAATGATTTAAGGAGAAATGTTCCATGTGATGCGGGGTGTGGGATTTGAACCCACCTATTGCTGGAGATGTCTCCCGCAAACTCCCCATTTTTTACCCAAGTTTTTAACTTCATAATTCACCCTACAAGGAACAGACGATGAG
>CAYFTS010000020.1:0-9511 GCA_964346135.1 uncultured Candidatus Bathyarchaeia archaeon
GTGGCTTGGGTATCGTTAATCCTATCGGCTAAGGCTTGGGCGCTAAAGCCGGAGAATACAACGGTGTGAATTGCGCCTATTCTTGCAGTGGCTAGCATAGTTATTGGTAGCTCAGGTATTAGTGGCAGATACATAGCTACTCTATCTCCTTTCTTAACCCCCAGTTTCCTTAGAATAGAAGCGAAGCGATTTACCTCCGTATAGAGCTGGGAGTAGCTCCAAGTTCTCGCATTACCAGCCTCATCTTCCCAATAAATTGCTACCTTACTCCTCCGCCAAGTCTTGACGTGCCTATCGAGACAGAGGTAAGAGGCATTGAGGAGACCGCCGACGAACCATTTGGCAAAAGGCGGCTTCCACTCCAAAACTTTATTCCATGTTCTGAACCATTCGAGTTTTCTAGCTTCCTCGTCCCAGAAACTCTCGGGATCCCTGATTGATTCTCTATAAAACTCGAGGTACTTCTTGGTTGTAGGAGAAAGCCTTTTTTCGAAAGGAAGAGATGAAGACTCCAAAATTTTCACCTTTTCGAGGAATAACTGTCTAGTTGACCTAGATAAGACTACCGAAACACGTTTCAATAATCAGACATGGTAGAGCCTATGCGGAGACCATATTCCAAAAATCAGTGAACCTTCGTCTTGATTTACAATGCAAAAACATCTTTTCTGGGGATGCCTCACACAAAACTACTATTTCCTAAACCGCCTTTCATGAATTCACCTAACTCTCGCTGTTTTTTACCCAACCTTTTAACCTGAATCTCCTCTCCCATGTTAATCTGCATTCCATCAGAAGCCGCTAAGGTAGGAACTCCAGTTTTCTCTTCAATCAGCTTAACTTCGCGAGCTGGACCTCTAAAAATCATTTTCATCCCGAAGTGAGTTGCAACTGCCATCTCCGGACCAACCTCCTCCACAATCTTAACAGCATCCTCAGGAGTCATGTGCCCTTTCCATGGCTCTCCTGAAGGTCTCATGAGACAGAGCAGAAGAACTCTAACTCCTTCATACGGTTTTCCAATTCCCTCGAAATATTCAGTGTCAGAAGTGTAGCCTATGTCTCCAACGTCTCGGGTTTTAAGTCGATACCCCACCGCGTCCAAGTCGGTGTGTTTAGCCTTACCAGCTAGAACCTGCATATCATCAATGCTGAAGGAAACACCCGGCTTCATCTCTACTACTTTTTCAGGTATCTGTTGGTGATATTTGGAAATGGCAGGTCCACAACCTTCGTTGCCCCGCAACACGCTTCGAGGCGCAGCGAGAATCCCTCTTCTCCTTATCATCCCACGAGTCATTGCTTCAACAAAGATTTCAGCATCGGAATAATGGTCTGGGTGGCAGTGAGACACGAGTATGGCTTTGACCTTTTGTGGATCTAACTTCATGTTTAGAGAATAGATCAAAGCCCCTGGTCCCGGATCCAAGTGGATGTGAAGATTCTCGGAGACAACCCGTATTCCTCCTGTTCTGCGTTTTTGAGTAAGCGTAGCAAATCTTCCACCTCCGGTTCCCACGAAGATCAGTTGAATTCCAGCCATACTTGTCACCTGAAAAAGGTTTGAAGGAGCACGATAATGTTTACTCATTTAAATATATCAAGGTTCGAAGAAATAAACTATGAGCTTTATTATTTTAAGCGTGAAACAAACACTATAAAAGGGGATATCCCGTTGAAGGTGGTAATTCGCATCGGCGGTTCAGTTGTGGCTTCACCGCCTAACCCGAAAATAATAGGCAAATACGCTGATTTACTGAAAAAATTAAAGAAGAAAGATCATGAGCTCATGGTTGTGGTTGGAGGCGGTTCCTTAGCCAGAGACTTCATAAAAGTTGCTAAGACTATGGGCTTAAACGAATCTGACCAAGACAAAATTGCCATAAATATTTCGAGACTGTTTGCTCAACTATTAGCTATGAAGCTTGGCGACTTCGGACTGAAGACAGTTCCCACAACTGTGGATGAGGCTGCTGAAGGATTAAAGAGAAGAAAAATTGTAGCTATGGGTGGAATAAGACCTGGAATGACCACAGACGCCGTGGCTGCGATGGTTGCCGAAAGAATTGGAGCTAAATTATTGGTGAAGGCCACTGATCAGGAGGGGATATACACTAAAGACCCAAAGAAGCATCCTGATGCGGAAAAGATTGACGTGTTAAGTTTTGACGATTTGGTTCAGCTTTTTGAACAAAACAAGCATAAGGCAGGGATACATCAGATTCTGGACCCTGAAGCGGTTCGAATTCTTCAAAAAGAAAGAACGAAAACTATAGTGGTGAACGGCTTTAAACCGGAGAATGTTATGTTGGCTGTGAGAGGAGAAAGAGTTGGAACGATAATAGAATAGGTGGAGAGTATTTGTCTATCTACCCCTCTATTTTTCTTTATAGAATTAGGTGGGAGGGAACAAGCCCTTTCAGCCACTTAACTCACGAGACTCTTACCAAAAGAATCGTGGTTCTAGTTGCAAATGCGTGGCAGTACGGGATAGTTAATTGTCGGAGAGAACAAAAACTTAAATTAACATAACAAAAAGATAAGGTAAATTCGAAGAAAAGATAGTGAGAAAGAGTGATGACAATAAACGTCGGATGTGGCTCAGACACTTGGGGAGACATTAGATTAGATTATGCTAAGAGACCAAAAGAATATTATTTGACGGGAGAATCATCTGCAAATTTAATAGCTGACGCGCAACATCTACCGTTTATAGATAAATGTTTTTCTGAGTTGAGAGCATTTCATGTGTTGGAGCATATAAGAAATTGGAAAAAAGCTTTGAAAGAATGGTGCCGAGTTTCGGTTAAGGTCAGAATTCAAGTTCCAACAAACTCAAACAGTGGTATAATATTCATTAAAAGCTTGTTACAAAATGTAGACCTGTATCAGATCAACCGTATAGCCAAAAACTTTAAGTCGATGTTAAGATTAAAAGAACAATCTAATGAACACTTATGGCAAATTGAACCGAGAGGAGTTGTAAATATGATTAAAATTTATGGGTTAGCACATTCTATTGTAAAAAAAATAAATGTTCCAATTTTATACATGAAGATACCAATTCTAAAATTGAGTGTAAAAACCGAGAGATTTAATGTACCCCATTCATGGGACATAACAGCATGGCGATGAGATATGATTAGCGTGGAAAAGAAAAAGAAAATTGGAATATTGACTATGCTACTGGTAAGTGCAAGTATGATTTTCACATTTATTGACGCTTTAGTTGCAGTGAACTTTCCAACCAGCATGCCTTCAGAGCGTACAGAAGATTTTCACGAACTAGTTGTAGAAGGACCAATTTGGTGGAAGATTAACCCGATATTGTTTATGGTGTTGATAAGCGTAGGTGTATTTGCTTTTATTTTAGGAAATGATACTGAAAGGGACGTCAAACGACCAAAAGAATGGCGTGCATTTCTACCTTTGGTTTTCACTTTTCTCATAATCTCAGCTTCTGGATTAGGTGACGCTATGTCACAATCTTTCATAGAAATTCTCTCAGGAAATAGTCCTTTATACTGGTTAACTAGGGATTGGTGGTGGACAAAATTTCTACCTCTACCTTTTGTAGTTTCAACTTTACGCCTACATTCTGTACCGACAGGATTGGACATGTTAATTTGCTCTGTGATTGGAATTTTCCTCTTAGGTTTAATGTGGCTGAGATATTTTGAGGTTGGAATCCTTCAAAAACTCAAAGTGTTCAGGCAACGAAGTGTCCAAGCAAAGAAAGAAGAAAAAAGAAATTACTCAACGAAACTATAGCAAAACGTGACCAAGGGGCTAGCAATACTTAGAACGTTGGAGAAAAACCCCTATCCTTTTCATAAAACAACTTGTTGACAAAAACTGGTTTGATAAAACAAAACTTTTCAAAACTAGGCACATAAAACTTAAGAGAATCACTTTTTGCTTAAACTATGATGACATAGTTGAGCGGCCGTAGTCTAGCCTGGCTAGGACATCGGCCTCCCACGCCGACGACCCGGGTTCGAATCCCGGCGGCCGCATCTTGCATGCGCGTTTCAGATTGGAGGTTTAATCAGTTTTCTCCTAGGACGTGGCAGTTTCATCCACTCATTAAACTCGGAACTTGGTGGTTCCATTTCAAAAAGTTGTTTTCTGCGAAATTCTAGTAGATTGTTTTTGTTTTTCGAGAATTCAGCGGCTGTAACCACGCTATGACCAGATTTAGCCGCAGCGTCAAAAATTGGTTGTGAAAACTTTCTCCACTTCTCCTCTCGAAGGATATGATGTTCTAAAATTGTTGTCGGAATGTTTTTCGCTAAGATTTCTAAGTTTTTCATACCCTGCTCTATGTGTTCATATTTCACTCTGAACCCCGCTAAATAGATAGGAGGCCCCCCGATGATGATCAGCTGAGGCTTTTCAGCAAGTATAATCTTTGAAGTGGAATTGTTCATGGGACCTTGAACGTCTGATGCAAACAAAAACTTCTCTTCTTCACATTCTATGGCGGTCATGAGCACCCAACCCAGTGCTGAGTTTTCGGACCCATGAAAGACTGGATTAGAAAACTTCAGTTTTGTGTTTCCGAACTCGAATGTTTTGCCATCCGCTATCTCTAATCTCTTCGCATATTTACCAGCAGTTTTCTTGAACATCCATCCCCTTCGTCTCTGACTAAAGTTTATCATGGAGCGATAATTCTTAACGAGAACTAGTTTTCCCTCATAAACTTGTCTCGCAACCGCCGGAGAAGACCAGTTATAACACCAGTCTTCATATGAAGGCGTATGATGATCGAAATGGTAATGGCTCAACGTCACCACTTCAGCTTGTTCTGTTGCCTTCGAGATTTTTTCGCGGCACTTCTTTATCGCTTTATATTCTTTGGGATGTGGTGGAAAACCGTGGCGATTCGGAGCCAAAGAAGCCCCAGCATCCAAGAGAACCTTTAAGTCAGTGGTTTCTACGTAAGTGCATATTGACCGAACGCCGAAACTTTCTGCTGCTAAGGGAATAACTTTGATTTTCTTCAGCATCTGTCGTTTCCTCTAACTATATATTTTTATGTGAGATTTACATTAACCTTTGTCCGGTGGGCGATGACGACTCTGGCCCCGCTGAATTTATGATTGCGATCTTGAGTGCGAGAGCCCACTACTATTCTTTGTTCAACTTATTAAAGACAATACTTTCGTTTGCCCCAGACCTATTTTTTCTTTTTAACAGACAAAAACCATAAATGGTTCGTGTACAAGAATATTAAAAGGACCAACTATGAGCCGACACCTCAGCGTTTTCAAAGACGAAAGCAAACTGGACATCAACTACGTACCACCTCACCTCCCCCACCGTGGACCTCAACTTGACCTCATCAACAAGTTCTTCCGTTTCATCACCGAAAGTCCTGGGAAAATGACGCAACGAGTGCTGATTGTTGGAAAGATCGGAACTGGGAAAACAGTTCTGTCCCAACGTTTCGGAGTGAGCATAGCAAGGGAGGCACAGGACAGGGGAACAAACCTGCATTATGTTCACATTAACTGTCGCGAATGCAAGGGAAGCCTATTCATGATTCTCCATCGAACAATCACGAAGTTCCATCCTAATTTTCCTAGACGCGGCTATTCCGAAGTGGAGCTCTTACAGATGCTTATGCAAGTTCTTGATGAACGCGATGCGTACCTAATCCTCGTGATGGACGAGTTGGAGTCGCTCATCCGAAGCGAAGGATCCGACCCTATCTATAGTCTCACTCGGATACAAGAAGACCGCGTTAGAACTCCTCAAAGGCTCTCTCTCATCTGCATTCTCCGTGAGCCTGAGTGGTTAGACAAACTGGATGCCAGCACGAGAAGTACTCTTCAACGCAACATAATCCATCTGGAAGAGTATTCGGCGTCACAACTTCAAGACATCTTGAACGATCGGGTGGCTTTAGCCTTTAGATACGGAGCCGTTTCCACACAAACCATTGGGATAATCTCTGAACTGGCAGCAGAGGAAGGGGATGCACGTTACGCTATAGAACTCTTGTGGCGAGCAGGCAAGTATGCGGATGTTTCAGAATCACCAGAAGTTTTGCCTGAATACGTTCGGAAAGCAGCTGTGAGCGTTTATCCAGTTGTTAGGAAAGATTCAATCTCGTCTCTCAGTCTCCATGAAAAACTGTTTCTCCTCGGTATTGCGAGACGCTTCAAACAAACTGAAGCAGCTCACCTGTCTATGGGCGAGGCTAAAGATGCTTATGCAGTTGTTTGTGAAGAATGGAGCCAAAAGAAGCGGGGGCACACTCAACTCTGGAAATACGTAAAGGAACTCTCTGCTTTAGGCATAATTAAAATAGAATCATCTAGCGTGGGGCAGCGGGGGAAAACCACTCTCATCAGTCTGCCAAGAGTCCCTGCCTCAGATTTAGAGCGAGAGTTGAATAAAGCTCTAGGCAAAAATAGGATGTAAACTGTCATGTCAATTGAAGATGTTTTCTCCTCAAGGGGGCGAGTGAAAATTCTGAGAATTCTAGTTGAGATTGGAGAACTTAACATTTCAGAAATCGCTAGAAGAGCTGGACTCAACTACGCCACTACAAACCAGCATCTGGAGGCGCTTGAGAATTATGGGCTTGTTCAGCACAAAAAGTTTGGGAGAATCCGTATCTTCCGTTTAAACGAAGCAAACTCTCGAACAAAAATGATCAAGGAAATTATGGAAACATGGGCAAACAAATAAAGCTGAATCAAATGAGAATTAAAACAGTTGGGGTTAAACAGTCATGTTTCATGAAAATTATGAAGAAATGATAGACAAGTTTGAGCAGGTGTTACATGAAATTACAACCGAAACCACTAGAAGCGTAATCTTTGAGCATCTGCCTCCAATGGACCTCTGGAACAAAACAGAATCATATGTAACCCAACTCAAAGAGTTAGCTGAAAAGTGTAAGGAGGTCATGTTAGTTTTGAAGCCGGAAAAAGCTCATATTGTTGAACAACGCTTCAAAGCTGTTACGCAACCATTAAACACTTTCAAGGAAATATTGTTCCAGAAAACCACTGACCCCTTAGACAATTCTCGACTTGCTTTTGAACAGTTAAGTAAAGCTATAGCTGAAGGCTCCAGTTTTCTTCTTCTCGCTAGGGAGGTTCAAAAAAGTCCGTCTCCAGCCATTAAGGAGATTCTTATGTTGAAGGGGATAGCGGGAAAAATAGTGCCATCATCAGCTGGTGAATCAGCAGAGACTCTTCAATTGAAACCTGCCCGCCTAATTTGGCGTGTAGAATCGCTTAGAGCCTCTTTAACCAGTCTTGAGAGAAGTCTGGAAGAGGCTAAAGGTAGTCTAGGCATGCTTCGGAAGGAAATTCTCAAATATGGTTATGCTTCTGTTAAATCTCCTATCGTGGAGAAGAAAGAATTAGAGACTGAAAAGTCTCAAGAAAAACATGTTTCTCTTTCCAAATTTCCTATAGGTGAATGAGTTATGTCAATGGTGGATGTATCGAAAAAGCCGGAAGTGTACCGTGAGGCAACAGCAAAAGGATTAATTAGATTGAGAGCGGAAACCATAAAGTTGATTAAAGAAGGAAAAATCGAGAAAGGCGACCCTTTCTATGCAGCTAAGATTGCAGGAGTTTTAGCCGCTAAGAAAACAAGTTCTTTGATTCCGTTATGTCATCCTCTTCCGTTAACAGATGTAAAGATCAGCATGGAAACCATCGGATACTCTTGGATAGAAGTATCTGCAACCGTGAAGACGAAAGCGCAGACTGGAGTTGAGATGGAAGCTCTCGTAGCGGTTGCAACAGCGTTGTTAACGATTTGGGACATGACAAAACAATATGAGAAGGACGAAAAAGGTCAGTATCCGTACACTCTGATTCAGAATGTTCATGTTGAACGTAAAGTGAAGGGAAAAAGCGGATGAGCGAGACTTCGCGTAAACATAAGGCTGAGGCGCCTAAGAAGCTAGGCTTTGCAGTTATTGTTTGCAGTTCTTCTCGCTATCAAGACGTCAAAGCAAAAAAGCCCATTATCGATCCTTCTGGTGATTTGATCGTTGAAGCTTTACAGAAAGCTGGTCACGTAGTTGTTTTTAGGGACATCGTGCCCGACGATATGGTTTTGATTGGAAAATATGTTAGCAGAGGCTTGGGGTCAGAGAAGGTGGATGCAATTATTTTGTGTGGTGGAACTGGGATTAGCCCTAAAGACGTGACGATTGAGGCGGTTCGACCTATGCTAGTTAAGACTTTGCCTGGTTTTGGAGAGTTGTTTAGAAAGCTCAGTTTTGATGAAATTGGTTCAGCGGCAGTTTTGACTCGTGCTTTGGCGGGCGTTGCAGATCAGGGGAAAGCTGTTTTTTGTATTCCCGGCTCACCGCAGGCTGTGAAGCTTGTTTTGGAAAAGCTTATTTTGCCCGAAGTGGCTCACATACTGAAACACGTTCGTGAACAATAGGCTGATTGTACAGAATGATTCATGACGACTATGGGCGACCAGTTCTGAACTTGCGAATATCGATTACTCAGCGTTGCAACTTAAGATGCCCCTACTGCCACAGAGAAGGCCAAGTGGCTAGTCCTTCAACTGAAATGACTAAAGACGAAATTATACGTATTGTAGGAGTTGCAGTTGGGCTTGGCATCTCCCGAGTGAAGCTGACTGGAGGCGAACCATTGCTTCACCCGGACATCTTAGACGTTGTGAAAGGCCTCGCAGAACTTCGAGGTTTAAAGGATTTGTCCATGACCACCAACGGGACGAATTTGTCGTCTTGGGCTAAAGGACTTAAGAAGAATGATTTGAGTCGAGTTAACATAAGCATCCCATCTTTAGACGTTGAAACATACTACGCCCTTATGGGTGGAGACTTAAGGGATGTATTGAAGGGAATCAGAGCGGCTGTGAATGCCAACTTGTTCCCTGTGAAGTTAAACATGCTGGTTTTGAAGAATGTAAATGAACATGAAATTCCCAAAATGATCCGTTTTTCAGAGCAAACCAGCACCATTTTACAGTTAATCGAGTTAGAGCCTCTAAACGTTAGCATGTCCTACTATAAACGGTACCATTACCCCTTAGACAATGTTGAAGAAGAATTAGCGAAGCGAGCTATACAGATACATACTCGTGAAGACATGCAAAACCGCAGAGTGTACTTCTTTCCCAAAGCAAAAGTAGAAGTGGTTCGTCCCATCGAGAACACAGAGTTCTGTGCCTGCTGCACTAGACTGAGGGTGACAAGCGATGGCTGGTTGAAACCCTGCCTAATGAGAACCGACAATCTAGTGGACCTTCTTACACCTTTGAGAAAAGGAGCAAACAATGAAAATTTAACTAAACTTTTTATGGAAGCAGTGAAAAGACGCGAACCATACTACAAACTGACACAAAACTTAAAAACCCAATGACTATGGGAAAAGAAAATAGTGATTAAAATGACGGAGATATCCTTCAACGAATTTATGAAACTCGACATGAGAGTAGGAAAGGTTGTTGAAGCCGAACCCATAGCTGGCTCCAGAAACCTAATCCGCATGAT
>CAYFTS010000021.1:0-1895 GCA_964346135.1 uncultured Candidatus Bathyarchaeia archaeon
TAGTATACCTAAAATAATGAGCCCAGCAATTAACAACTTCAGAAGAGACATTTCACGCCACTCTTTGCTTAAGCATTGTTAAAACATTTCTTCTTAAATTATTAATGATAGGAAAAATCCTATATTAATACACTCGAGGAAAAAAAGAATCAATAGAATTTGGAATAAATATCAGACTTAGGTATGCATAACAGAAAAAAGGAGAGTCAATTAGTTTACCCCTTGATGAGGTCTATGATTCTTTGTGCCTCTGCTGTTAGATAGTCTGCTTGCTCAGTTGTTAATTTCTTTCCTCGTAAGGCTTCAACTTGGTTTGTTAGGACTACCAGTTTGTGGATTGATCCTCTTATGTTTTCTTTAACAAGTAGAAGAACAACAGTGTCTAATTTGCATGTCAAACTGTTTTCTATTCCTTTAGACAAGTTCCAAGTTTCTATGGTTTCAATCAATTCTTGGGTCGCTTCTACTGGACTTAGTGGTTTAGGACTCCAAGGCTCCATTAATGGAAAGTTGTCTTGATTGTTTTCATCAATGAAGTATGGTATATCCCATATTCCTGAACCATCCCGTTCTTTGGCTTCAGGATATTTTTCCTCATAGTCGCTCCAGTAGTTTCCGCCAGAAGGATAGCTGTCATCCCATGTATTTACTGATGGAGGAATGGAGGAATCTTCCCATGACATATCGTAGACTTGACGTGAATTGTTGACTAAGTTATTGTGAAAAATCCTGTTGTTAGTAGAATTGAGTAAACGAACTCCTATATGATTACTTGATATTCTGTTGCCAACTAATGTGTTGTTGTTTGAATAAAGTAAGCTAATGCCCATATCACTTGAAGACACGACATTATCAGTGACGGTGCTGTTGTTTGCCCGTAAGCCAATGCCCATGCCTATGCCGAATTGGGTGATTTCGTCAACAACGTTGTTACTAACAGTGGCAAAAGCTGACTCAGAAACCCAGATACCATTCCAACATTTGACCACGTGATTATTGCTGATTATCGTGTAGTTGGACGCCCCTGACTCTATGCCTCCCCAGTTATTTGCTACCATGTTACCATCTATAACATGGTGGGAGCCTCCATAAAAACCAATGCCACTACCCATGTTATTTGTTATAACGTTGTCAGTAACGTTGTTGGAAGACCCATCGAACCCCCTGATGCCAGCTAAGTTGCTTGCTGTTATGTTGTTTCCATAGATGTTATTGTTTGAAGAATTGTCAAGCATGATTCCCCAGTCGAATTCTTTGATTTCTATATTCCTTATCGTTATATTGCTTCTGTCTGACAGGAGTATTCCTGTTCCTCCCCACCATAGAGCGTAGTCTGCCCCATCAATCACAATACTATTTCTCTCCACAACAATCTCGCCATAAATGTTTTCAGTAAATGTGTAGATGTTTCCATCTCGTTGAATCTTATCTGTTCCCTCAACCGAACCATCAGCCCTGATGTAAATGGTTCCAGATGCTTTTACTGGTTGAATATTAAATGCCAATGTTAGCATGCCTATTAACAGCAGTGTCAGCATTATTCCAGTAACTTTTTTCCTGTTCAATTATTTACTTCTCCTCTCTCCATTATTTATGATTCATCTTCTAAACGATAAGACAAAACCACACAGTTAAACAAATAGCTATAATCAACATTTAATCCTTGTGGAACAATCTACTAGAAGTACAAAGATATAAAACATAGATATGGTAACATCGACGATTCCCATACCAATAGAACACTCTTCCATTTCGATAATTTTTATGATGAAACACCATTACAATCTTATTAAAATCATATTTTATTAGGGTTTATATACAAAACCAATTTTTGTGCACAGAAGAAGGGGCCCTTATATATTAATATTAATGATAGATGAGAGAGATTGATATCT
>CAYFTS010000022.1:0-3370 GCA_964346135.1 uncultured Candidatus Bathyarchaeia archaeon
TCAAGTTCAACTGGTTAGGCCACCACTCTCGGCTCGACATGCGCGCGCGGCTAGTTGTAAGCCTCTTTTTATCATTCAAATTAATATAACTCCTTTCTGTATTTTTTTAGTTATTCTCCATAAAATAGTACTTGGCTATGCTTTTTATGAGTTTGGGCTTAGTCAAAAAAGGGGAGTTTGCGGGAATAATCGGGTGATATCTCCATGCTGTAGGGGGTTCGAATGCATGCATCTCGTATGCATGGAGTGTCATTCAACTAAGGTCATGTCTTGTCCGCAGCAAACCAGAGTTCCAACACCAGCCTTTCGCACCTGCACCTTGTTTCCACATATCTCACAAACGTATATTTGGTCTTTCTCGGTCACGATTACGCCTCCTTTTTGGCCTCATAAAGTCCGTAGTCACTTACAATTTGGTTTTTGTGCTGCTTTTTAAGTCTAGGAGACAGACTTGTGCATGTCCCTTGGCCTTCACCTTCCGGTATACTTTCTTCACAATCCCGTTTTCATCGATTAGGAATGTGGTTCTTTCCGTGCCCATAAACGTTCTACCATAGAGGCTTTTCTTCTTCCATACCCCATATAAATCTAGAACTTTTCCTTCGGGATCGCTCAGTAGAGTGAAGGGCAACTCATGTTTTTGCTTGAATTTTTGGTGAGACTTGATGCTGTCTTTGCTCACCCCTAGTATGATAGCACCTTCCCTCTCAAAATCTTTGGCTATGTCCCTAAACTCGATAGCCTCACGAGTACACCCAGGAGTCCCGTCTTTTGGATAGAAATAGAGAACTACTTTCTTACCTCGGTAATCTTTCAAGGACACCTTCCTTTCGTCATCTCCTTGTAAGGTGAAGTCTGGAGCCTCTTCTCCTTCATTAACCAATTTCGATCACCACTCCTTAATCCAGACTTTCAGAATTTAAAATGTATGCTTCTTGTGCATGCATGAATGGAAACTCAAACCTTCCAAAAATTGAAAGCCTTTCTCCATTACCGACAAGACCGTCTGTTCAAACCACTACCTGTTTTCCCTATAGGAAACTAATGCATGCATACATTATGTGTTGTTATTTCTTTGTTCTTTCCGTTTTTCCACTGGCAACCGCACCCGGCAATCGTGCGTCCCTCTGCGTGCGCGATGGCATCAAACCCGCAATAATAGCTAACACTGGACCGATAACAAGCCCGGTCCACATGAACAATGCCACAACACCTAATATTACCAAATAAACTCGCTTCTTCACACTTAGTCTCTCCTCCTTCCTAAGCACTAATCGCAGTGTTGCCGCGCCTAGGATAAATGGAATCAAGGCGAAAACCAAAGTGATACCTACCTCTGCCCCAGCTGAAGTCCCAATCAGCGAAAGAATCATCCGGAACAGATTTGCACCACCAGTGCCGACAAAAAGCAAACTGGCCAGGACTCCAAACCACGTCATGAGTGTTCCAAATGTTCCTTTCTTCTTCATCCTCATTACTAGTAGCCCAACGCCGACAACAAGAACGACGACAAACGGAGCAAGTATCAAAGCAAGGCTCTGGCCTTCCCACTGATATACTGAAATAAGGTTGAACGGGATTAGAATCCACTCGTCGATCCCATAGGATTCACGGTCTCCAACCGCTAGGCCGTAGTGTCCACCTTCAGATGCGTAGACAGCTATGTAATAGGTGCCTGAAGCAGGTGCGTCAAGGCTTAAATCGGCTAGTGAATAGAAACTGCTGGGAGAAAAAGGCTCGTAAGTAGCTGTTACAGGTTGCTGTCCCTCCATTACTAATGATTTTGAATCAACAGGTTGCTCAACAAAGTCAGGAACAATACCCTGCTCGATCAACGCGCGACCCATCAGCACGAAACTAGGCAAGAATGTTGCTTCCTCAGAACGCCTAGATTTGTATAACATTATATAGATCTTCTGTCCTTGAACTATGTTGAATTTGTAGTATTGAGCGTGAGGTTCTTCCCCTTCATGCTCATGGAGCTCCCCATAGATAGCCCAAGACTTAAGCGGATCCGGAATCTCCGTCGCTGTAGCCAGACTTTCATTGTCACCAGGATACAGAGGAGCATGTGCAATTACGTTTGTCAGCGGAAGTGAGCATAATATTGAAATGGTAACAAGAATGGCAACTAATGTTGATTTAGTCAATTGAATCTCCACCTTTGATGTTGCGTGCATGTGCAACGGCTGTAAGAACCTACCGTTTGAATAGGGTTGTGAACCGATTTGGGCAACAACCAACCACCCACTAGGTTCCTCACCTTCGGAAATTATAAGTATTACTCATTTTATAGCCTATTGCATGAAGAAAAACGCCAAAATAAAGATTACAAAAGATGGCCCCTACATAGTTTCCGGAGGCTTGCCCGTTGACAAGCAAATAATTGGAATAGGAAAAGAAAATGAGCCTGAAAAATGGATTAAAGGCAAAAAGGTGCCATCCAGTGAGCCCTGCGCACTTTGTCGATGTGGCGAGTCAATGAACAAACCGTTCTGCGATGGCAAACATGGCAAAGTTGGGTTCAACGGCACTGAAACTGCAAGCAAAAAAACACACGACGAGCAAGCCCAAGTTATGGACGGCCCTACTTTGAAACTGAAAGATGCATACGCTTTGTGTGCTGCTGCTAGATTCTGCCACAGAGGCGGAGGAACCTGGGAACTAACACATCACTCAGACAATCCAAAGAGTAGGGAGTTAGCTATTGAGGAAGCCTGCAGCTGTCCTTCAGGTAGGCTTGTTGAGTGCGACAAGAAGACTGGAAAAGTTTTCGAAAAGGAGTTTGCACAATCAATAAGTCTGATTGAAGATCCTCAGAAAAAGGTGAGCGGCCCGATTTGGCTCAAGGGCGGAATACCTGTCGAATCCTCTGACGGAAACACATACGAAATCCGCAATCGTCAAACCTTATGTCGGTGTGGCAAATCTCAAAACAAACCCTTCTGCGACGGAACCCACATAGAAGTAGGCTTCAACGACGGCGATGAATCCCTAAAATAAGAGAATAAAAATAGGTCGCGGTTGCATGCATGCATTTGCGCGCGTGGTTCTCAGTCGTCACGAAGCATGCATCTTAAATCTTACCAAAGTATAGATTCAGGAGTAGTGAGTGAAATTGGTTAATGAAGGAGAAGAGGCTCCAAACTTTACCTTACAAGCAGATGACGAAAGGAAGGTGTCCTTGAAAGATTACAGAGGTAAGAAGGTAGTGCTCTATTTCTATCCAAAGGACGGGACTCCTGGATGTACTCGTGAGGCCATTGAGTTTAGGGAGATAGCTAATGAGTTTGAGAAGGAAGGTGCCATAATACTAGGAGTAAGCAAGGACAGCATCAAGTCGCACCAAAAATTCAAGCAGAAACATGAG
>CAYFTS010000023.1:0-9359 GCA_964346135.1 uncultured Candidatus Bathyarchaeia archaeon
GCAGATGAACCTGTATCCTCACTGGACGTGTCTGTTCGAGCTCAAATACTCAACCTGCTCAACGACCTGCAGGAAGAGTACGGATTTACTTATCTCTATATTTCACATGACTTAAGTACAGTTAAACACATGTGCGACCGAGTTGCGGTAATGTACTTAGGTGAGTTAGTTGAATTAGGTCCAGTTAAAGAAATTTATAATAATCCAATGCATCCATACACGGAAGCGCTAATGTCCGCTATCCCCGTCCCTGGTAAAAAAAGTGAAAGCAGAATAATTCTGAAAGGAAGCGTGCCAACTCCAATCGATCCTCCAGCAGGCTGCAGATTCAATCCCAGATGTCATTATGGTGAGTCTAAATGTGCAAAGGAGAATCCTGAACTTATTGAAGTTAAGAAAGGACACTTTGTAGCTTGTCTTTCCAGACAATAACAATTCTTCTGAAGCCGCTTTCAAAGAGCACACGCGCACGCGGTTAGATCTAACCAATTTTTAGTCTTGTTTACGTCTTTTCGACTTGATACAGTTTTACATGACCGCGCTAGCGATGACCTTTCTGCATGCGCTATTCTTGTTGCAGAGCCTCACGAGTCCCTTATCGTAACTTAAATGTTTACGGATTAACCCGCTCTCAACAAGGTTTATTATGAGATATCTTTCTGCTCTATTTTCTGTGTGTTTGAGTGTAACCACCAATGTTGGGTAATAAAAAACATTATGACCTAGGACTTTAATTGACGTTGCATCTTCATTTATGTTCAAACAACTGTCTAAGATATTTTTCGTAGCATCAAGCCTTGCAACTTTTTCAGAAAGCCTTTTTTCCTTATCGATAAGATCTTTCGTCGGAAATATCTTAGAGTATCTGCTAAGGCGCACACGATTTTTACTTAATTCTGATCTAAACTCGTTAAGTTCGTCTTTAACTTCATCAAGATGTCTCAGGAAACCCCTAAGAATTTCCTCAAAATCTGTATGAACAGTCGAACCTACAATCTCTTCCGATTGTGGGGAGTGCCTTACTATTTCATATTTTAAATAGTTTGGCCTAAATAGCGTGAAGAGTTCTTTTTCACTTTTGGCACAGCCACAAAACATGGCGTTTAACGCTGTTTCACTTCGTCCTGTTTCTCCGTACGTTTGAATCACGTTTTTTTCAGAACGTCTGTAGTTAAATCGTATTCTGTAATATGGCATCCAAACCATACTTTTACGCGTAATATCTTCTAAGGGCTTTTTTCTAAAGAGACCTGTCTTTTTAATCATTTTATGTACTAGGTTTTGAATGTGTTCTTCTTTAAACTTTGAGGGAGAAATAACAGATAACAAATATGGGTCCTCTCTTTTCTCTTTAGCTAATTGGGTTTTATGAGTCTTTCTTATCTTCGTGTTGTTGATAGCCAATATTGAACGATCACGAGTAACAGCTAGCTTAGTCGCTTATGGGCTCGAGTTTAAATAAAATCGCACACCAAATCCTTTGTATGGTTTGCACTCTTACCTGTTGTGTCTGTTTGTATTCTCTCGGGAGCTGGGTGCACAGCTTCTCGCTTTGAAGAGTTGGGTAGGAGGCGGGTGCAAAACAAAAATGGATAAAAACTACGGTGGAAAAAAGATATGTGACAGGTGATATGGGAGGATGGGGGCATGGAGGTTTCATTGTTGGTTTTATCTGGTGGCGTTCTTTGGGTACGCAGTGATTCCTTTAATTGTTTTTGGCGTGGAGTATCCGTACTACATGCTTGGAGTAACCTTGACGATAATTGGAGCGATGAGTACGGTAGCCGCGGTCATATGTGTGAGGCTAGGTGTTAAAGCCTGGGTCAGGGAGCGCGACAGAGAGCGAAAAAGTGGTGCTGGGAACCATACATTATAGCGTGTTCCTTGCAAATTTAAGATCCTTGGGATGGAACCAGAGGATGCCTTAGCGATGCAATGAACGCTATGATGGCCGCAGCCAGCGCAACTCAAAAGCCAAAAGACAAGTAATAATAGAGACCGTATGCAGGAAAAATACCAAACAAGAATGGGGGCCCATAATAGTGGGCAACAGTAGATTGTAACGCCATAGCGAAAGTGGCCACGGAGAGCACAGCGGAAACCCCAGCCACAACAAGCGAAAATCTTCCTTTCTTACCAACCACCAAGCTACCCACCAATCCAACAAAACCGCTGACCAAGATGAAGGCCAACGCAACGTACATTGCCGTGTCATTTCCTGTAAGTATGATCTTATCCCAATCACCTACACCAGGTCTCATATGGGGGGCCTGTCCCCATGGAAAAATAAGAGGGGATAACGCGTTGGTGTCCACCCACCAGGGTAAAGCCAGACTGCCGAACGCCATGATGGCGGAAAAAACTCCGAGAAGGTTGGGCTTGGCTCCTGAGTGTTTGATGGAAACCGCAGCAGACTTGGGTTTCCATAAAACTCCGAAGACCACGCCAGCAACGCCGAAAACCGACGCTATGGCTAGCACGTCAAAAGGCAAGAATTCAAGCCATCCATCTAACCGCGGGTTTGCTACTCTCCATAAGAATTGCCACGGAGGCCAGTAGAATCCACCTAAGCTCCGAGAGACGTATCCATCCGCCCAAAACAGCAGGGTGAGGGTCGAGAAAGCCAGAATGAGGGTTGCTGCCAAAGAGCGACGTTTAGGCTTGATATAGAGTACTAAGGCTCCTGCTAAAACGAGAACCGCCCACCCAACCGCGAAACTAATACGCATTACATTTGGCAGCGTCCATGAACCATGGAAGTGGATCTCCACGGCCGTAGAGAAGGGTTGACTAATCAATCGAACCCAAACAACAAGCAAAAGAACGCCGGCAAACAGAGAAAGCGCCACACCCACCCAGTGCTTATCCCTCAACGTTCCATCAACCCAACCATTCCTCTTCTAGCGCTTCCATTTAAAATTTTACAACTCGACTTGATTTTGGTGAAAAACCTAAATATTCGTTCACAAAAAAGTGAGTTGCGAGGAACATAGCATGAACAAGAAGATTACTGTTTTCATAGCTATTGCAACGTTGCTGTTCTCGACTACAGTGCGTAACTCCGTCTACTCTCAGCCCACCTACCACATTTATGTGGAACCAGCGAGCACCGTTAACACGGCGCTGACGCCCGGCACGAATTACACCGGGAAACTTCGTGGGGGAAAAGAAAATGGTATCTGAAGACCTTGAAAAAATTCTTGCACTCATCATCGTCACATTTTCCTTTCTCTCCGTTCCCATTCTGCTATTTATTCTTGTCATCACAATATATATAGACATAACTTACGTGATTGATTTCTATAATACAAGAAATATTGCCGCTGCATTAATGGCAACCCTCTTAGCAATTGTTAACGTTGGACTCTTTTTGTTTCTCCGATTTTTGATAAGATGGATAAGGAAATGAAACATATCGCAACGTGCTACCTCCCTAGGGCTATATTCTAAAACACGATATTATAAACAACCCATTACAATGAAGAAACAAATAGGCGCACGAGAGAGAACGTCGCTGTGACTAACCTTGTGCCCGCTGAAAGCTAAGTGCATCGGCTTTGGATGTCTCTCTAAATTTCACGGTTTTAAACCATGACATCGCGGCGCTAAAGAGAATGGGTGATAAAGAAAAGTTGAAAAAGGTTAAAGCTTAAAACATCAATGTCTGTAAGGATAGAAAGCAAACACTGAATACGGTTTGAGAACGAGGGAAAAGCTTGGATAGAAATCCATCAAATAAAGGCAAAATTACTACAGTTTTCATAGCACTGTTGCTTACGGCAACGTTCATCACGTCGCTTCTTCCACAAACAACCGCAACTCCAACAACGATAACTACAATCATCCCAAACCATGGATCCGTTGGAACAATTGTAAGACTCATCGGAGAAATCGATAACCCGAATGGATCATACACGATTTTCTTTGATGAAGAAGAAGTGACCAACGGGATAGCTGTGGACAGAACTGTTAATGACACATTAATTGTACCTCACAGCCCAGAAGGTAACTATACTGTGAGGTTGCATGACGTAACTGGAAACACCAACGGTACTGCCACGTTCACTGTTGAAACAGCGTATTACATAGAAGCGATTGTGCCAACGCAGCCGGAACAGTTGCAAGAGGGAGAGTCAACAGAGATTTGGGTGAACGTGACTGGGGGAGCAGAAAATACCCGCTATTGGGCAAACATCACCGTAACTGACCCTTCAGGCGCGGTATACTATAATGATACGCTTCAGCTCACTAACACTACGAGTACTGGCTATGGAGAAGGAAGCAGAACTTATCCTACGGACTTCAGCTCTGACGCCCACACAAACTACAAAGGTACATACAACATAGCCTTTAACGGAACCCTCAAGACCGGAAACTTCACGGTCGGCTTAACAAACGCCACGGAATACCATAGGTTTCAATTCGTTGGAGTTCGAGCGGCAGGTTATCAGCCTAGTGAATCAGTATGGGTCAACATAACATTCGCTGGAGAAGATGTTATCAATATGCAAAAGAACGCTTCCACTGAGGGCGTGATCAATGCCAGTTGGGAAATTCCAAGCAACGCCTCAATGGGCCTCTACACCGTAACCATAACCAACTCCACCACGCCAAGCACAATTAAGTCAATACCTGACATTCAGAACTTCACGATCGTCGAGATTCCATTTCAAGTTCAAACCAAGAAACTTGATGGGGAAGTCTTGGGTGACGTAAATGTTGATGTATACAATGCAACAAGCGATTGGATTGCCTCCGACAAAACTGATGAAGAAGGCTTGGCAAGCTTTTCTGTTGAGGGTGGCAACTATACTATCGAGGCTTCTTGGACAATAAAGTCTACGGAGTACGTGCTTGTAGGTACCTTAGTCAACCAAAGCATTAAGAAAAGCGTTAACCTGACTTTGTGGTGTTGGATTGCCCATCTAAAGATAGCAATAAGCCCTCCCCTCCCCTTCATTAACCTAACCCTAACATACCATTACGACAACAAAACGATAACAAGCTCGTTTGAAACAAACAGCACCGGAATTATAAAGACCTATTACATGCCCACAAACATCAGTTACACCATCGAGGCTCGACGCTACGGATTCCATTTTTATAATGAAACCATATCCAAACTGCCCGCTGAAATGGGTGCAACTTGGGTTAACTTAACCATAACGTGCCCAACGTACACTATGTATGTTAGCGTGCTCGATTCGAAGAGAGAACCTCTTTCGAAAGTTCAAGTGAGCCTACTGGAATGGAGTAGCTGGAGGCCTGTGGATTCGAGGACCACAGACAATCAGGGCAACGTTAACCTTTCCGCTACGTTTGGGCGCTACAAAGCTGAAGTGTACAATGTCAGCGCAGTGCTGGGGCACGAAGTTATTTTGAACGAAACCATGATTGATCTAATTGAAGATGAATTATCAGTCGTGGTTCGCTGTAAAATCTTCAACATAGACCTTTCCGTGAAAGCGCTTGACTATTTTGGACAACCTATCCCCAACGCCAAGGTGGGAACCGAGCGAAAATTTGGGCAAGAATGGATTAAGATAGACAATTCAACAACCGGGCTGGATGGGCTTGCCTCATTAAATAGCATTGTTGGCGGTGACTATAGAATTTCCATATATTTAGCAGGAAAGCTCGCTGGAATTAAACAGCTATATTTAGATGAATCAAAACAAATTCTGTTCAGAATAGGCACCTATGCGGTTATTGGCGGATATCCTGTAGAAACCATCCAGTTAATAACATACGTTTCAATAGTCTTGCTAGTTGTCGTGTTCAGCTTAGCCCTAACATATAGAAGGTTGTTACGAAGATTTTTGAAGAAGAAATCTGAATCTGAAGAGTAAAAAAGTTTATAAAACACTTTGTTCAAGCCATAACATAGAACCAGTGAATGCATCTCTTTTAGAAAAACTTTTGTTTCGAAGTGGATTGTGCACGCTTTGACTGAAGCGAAAAAATGTTTCCAAAGCTGTAAATTGTTTCGATGTGGGAAAAACGCCACTATGTATCGCGGAGACAGTGCTTGGTGCAGATGGACCGAAGAGGAATGCGAAATATCTAACTGTAGTTTTGCAGTATGCGCTAGACGCCGGCTATTGCCCGGGGGAATCTGTGGAGAAACTGTGAAACGAAAAACCGTGGATGTCGAACCTGAAGAAGCAATCGTTCCAGTAGTGAAGCTCAGAGGCAAAGCTTTACGGAAGATAGGCGAGAAAGAAATCTTCTAGCCAAAATTTCATTAACAACTTAGCTTCCTCGTTGTTCCCATTAAGACAGTTGTAACGTTTCAATAGGTTGTAGAAGCTCTAAAATGACATGTAGATTTAATAGCAAAAACGTGATAAATTAGATGCAAAAATACTAAACGTGGTGAAATTCTTTGCACATGGAGGAAGAAATAAACAGTGTTTCAACAGTTTTTGGCGCCTTAAGCAGTCCCATAAGGCTTAAAATTCTCTTAATCATAAGTGAGACGAAGAGACCTCTTCACATTAAGGCAGTTGCTAAGATTCTGAAAATGAACTATGCAGCGATTTATCGACACGTTGAAGTTTTAAAGAAAACTAATCTGTTACAAGTTTTTGAGGTTGGACGCTCCCGTGTCTTGTCTCCCCTTCATGAGGATATAGTGAAACAGTTCATTCAGTTAACGAAAGAAATAGCGCGCTGAATTAATTTTTCCACAACTCTATTATGGCAATTTTGACATGAAAATTTACGAAAAACATAAAAACAATTTAGCAAATCTGTTGACTCTGAGGTTCTTCTATGAACCGCCTTTACACAAAGAGAAAAAGCATATTCATTGCTGGAACAACCATTCTAGGAGCAACCGTAGCAGTTCTTGATTGGCTATCCAAAATATTCTCCTTAAAAGTGCCTTTCCCTCTTCTGATTCCTTTAAAATTCGACGTAATCGGAATACCCGCAGTTATGGCATATTTTTTATTTGGACCAGTTTCAGGCGTTATTGCGTGTTTAGTCGCTTTTCTCAGCATATCATTTCGCAGCCCATTCAGCGGATTTATGAAAAGTCTCGCTGAACTTGCAACAATTATTGGTGCCTTTCTCATCTTAAGAGTTAGAAGCCCACCAGTTTTGCATAAACGTAAAAAAACATTTGCAGGAATTTCCAGCGTAGCCTTGCGAGTTGTCGTGATGGCAGTTGCAAATGTTCTTCTTATCCCGACTTGGATTGTTTATCTCCCAGCCATCTGCATTTTTAATGCAATTCAAGGAACCATCAGTATTGCTGGAGGTTTTCTAGTTTACGAAGCTATAATGCTGAGGTTGCCCTCTTTAAGGGCTGATCGAACTGAAACTAAAAAGTTTATTTAGCGATGACGCGTTTTACAACGGGTGGCCTTATTTTCTTAAGTACTCGATATCCGCAGAAGGTGCATTTCACTCCGCCTCCCCTCAACTCCAGTTCAGCGATCATCACCTTTCTGCCACACCTCACACACTCATAGTTGAGTCCACGCGCACTTTTCTCGGGCAATATCTGTCTCCTCTAAGCTTGTAGCATGTTTCGCACGTATTTAAAAATGTTTTCTAAACGTCTCCCCAGTTTTCTGCGCATCCTAGAAGGAAAGGGGGAAGAAAGAGGTCTCCTCAATAGAAAGAAAAGGCAACTATAATAACTCTTAAGGAACAGAAATTGATATAGGAGAAAGGCAAGGTGCAAGGGCGCGTACTGATTCTTGCTGGCGGTGGAGGACACACCGGAATAGCATACGCTCTAGCCCAGGCACTTCACAAAAAAGCGTCCTTATCCTTCCTTGTTCCCGAGGAAGACTCTTGGAGCGAAAGAAGACTAAGCAAATTTGGTAAAGTCCAATTTCTGATCAAACCTCGAGGCCCAAAAACGCCAGCCCCTGTATTTACAGTTCGTCTAGCTAAAGCCTTCAAGAATTCCGTAGGAAAAGCTTTCCACGAGTTTGACGTTGTGGTGAGCACAGGAAGCAATTTCTGCATTCCACCAGCACTCTTTGCTTGGATGAAGCGAGTGCCACTGGTTAACATCGAGAGCTTGGTTCGTTTCACAAAGCCTTCTCAAACCGCTCGCTTATTGCAGCCTTTTTCGACAATAACTGCTTTGCATTGGGAGGAGCAGAGGAGACTGCTTAAAGGCGTGGTTGTCGGTCCAACGCTTTCTAAACCCGAGGTTGAGCCGTGGAACGGAGGATACATTCTGGTTTCAGGTGGCACCTTCGGGCACAAACTTTTGTTTGATACCCTATCGGATAGTAAACTAAGTAATGTGGTTTTGCAGACGGGCAGAGTTGACCCTACACCATATATTAAAAAACATTCTGAGTGGAAGGTAATAACCTTCGCGGAGAGGTTTCATGAACTTCTTGCAGGCGCTGAGCTCGTAGTTGCGCACTTTGGTTCAACAGTGTTGGATGCTGTAGTTTATGAGAAACCTGTAGTGGTGGTTCTAAACCCTGAGTGGACAAGAACTGTTGGAATCGAAGACGCCAAATACTTAGCCAAGAAAGCAAACGCCGTGCTGGTTTCTGAAATAAATTTAGAGAACCTCTTAGAAGCCATGAACGAAGCAAGAAAGAGGAAGGCTCCAACCTTGCCAAATGGAGCTGAAAACCTCGCAAGGAGAATAATTGAGCTATTACACAAGAGGATAGACTAGTTACTTTTTCATACTTTTTAATAAGCAAACTCTGTCAAAAATGGTTAAAAGACATCCCAATGACATCACTCTAAAGCTTGCCCAATGAGGCTGATTTAAAAGAGAGAACATTGTAAAAATAAAAAAGGTGATAGCATGATACACGTAGCTGTCATTGGATGCGGCAAAATTGGAATGCGCCATCTTAACGCATATAGAAGTATTAAGGGTGTAAACATAACCGCAGTGTGCGACTTCGCTGGAGAACTTGCTAAAGAAGTAGCCAGCAGTTATAACGCCATAGAATGCAAAAACTACAGGGAAATCCTTGACAACAAAAATATAGACGCGATAGATGTGTGCGTTCCCACCACAATGCACCATGAGGTCATTTTATCAGCATTGGATAAGGGAAAGGACGTCTTCTGTGAGAAACCCCTGTCCCATAAACTTGAATATGCTAAACAAATCCAGAAAAAACAGAGGGAAACTGGAAATCTGGTTATGGAAGGCTATCTCTATAGGTTTCACCCATCTTTTCAACGCCTCAAGAAGGTTTTAGAAGACAACATCATCGGAAATCCTTATTTCGCAATCTTCCGGATAGGGGGAAGGGGCGGTTGGCGAGTATGGAAACACCAAAAGGACAAAGGAGGCGGGGCAATGCTGGAGATGTTAGTCCACATACTGGACCTAGCTAATCATTGCTTCGGTGAATTTG
>CAYFTS010000024.1:0-2444 GCA_964346135.1 uncultured Candidatus Bathyarchaeia archaeon
GGCCCAAAAACTGAAGAATTTGAAAAAAAGTTTGGCAAAAAAGTAGGATCTAAATATGCTTATGCCGTTAGTTCCGGAACAGCGGCTTTACATACTTCATATTTGTCCATTTTGAAAAAAGGAGACGAAGTAATAGTCCCTGCTTTCACTTTCATATCAACAGCAAGTACCGTCGTATATTCGAATTCAAAACCTGTCTTCGCGGATATAAGTGAAGAAACGTTCACAATAAACCCTCAAGACGTAAACGAAAAGATATCGCCCAAAACGAAGGCAATAGCACCAGTCCACTTGTTTGGTCACGCTGCGGATATGAAAACTTTAGGAGAAATTGCTGAAGACCATAACCTTTACCTAGTAAACGATGCTGCCCAAGCACACGGTACAAAAATAGATGGAAAGGATATCGGTGCCCTCGACGACTTAAATTGTTACAGCTTTTATCCCACAAAAAATATGACTACCGGAGAAGGCGGGATGGTGACAACTAATGAGAAAAAATTCTATGAAAAAGGAAGGTTAATCCGAAGCCATGGACAGGAATCTAAATATTACCATACCACCTTTGGCTTGAATTATCGCATGACGGACATAGCGGCTGCGATTGGGCTCAATCAGCTGGGAAAGCTAGATGAGTTCTTGGATAAGAGGAGACGTAACGCGGAGGCCCTCACCAGAGCACTTGAAAAGATCGAGGGGATTCGCCCCCCTATCGTAAAGAGTAATGTCGATCATTCATTCACTGTGTATTCCGTCTTAATGGATTTATCTCAATTTAAATGTACAAGGAATGAATTCGTTCAAGCTTTACAAGCAGAAAATATAGGATGTAGCATTCATTACCCGATTCCCCTCACGAAACAGCCTGTTGTTAAAGAAAACTTCAAAATTCATGAATGTCCTGTTGCTGAAGCTATCTCAGAAAAAATATTTTCATTGCCCGTTCATCCTCAACTAAATAAGCCACAGCTGGAAAAAATCATAGAGGCTGTAGAACTTGTTACAAACTACTATCGCAAATAAGAGTACACCCGTTCTATCAAAAACTCCTGTCTTGATTATTTACATTTGATTTCCACTTTCTTTCCGCACTTCTTGCAGATAGCTACTAGCAAATCAGCTTTTTCTTGTAGATTGTCCAAAATTTTTCCGCAAAAACATGTATAGCCATGAATTCTTGCTGGATTTCCGTACACCAATGCGTGGTCTGGGACATTCTTGGTCACTGTTGACCCAATGCCCACGAAACAGTATCTGCCTAAAGTAATATTGCATGAAATGGCTGAGTTGGCACCTATTGAGGCTCCCTTCTGCACAACTGTTTTTGCCACCTTCCATTTCTCGAACCGTTCAATCCTTGGATATAAATCATTAGTAAAAGTTACGTGGGGCCCGACAAATACGTTATCTTCTATGGTAACACCCTTGTAAACAGAAACATAGTTTTCAATTTTTACGTTGTCTCCAATTTTCACCTCTTCGCCGACGTAAACGCCCTTTCCAAGTACACAGTTCTTTCCTAATTCCGCGCCACCTCTAACATGAACATGGTGCCAAATTTTGGTTCCATCCCCGATTTCAGCTCCATTCTCAACAATCGCTGTCGGGTGGACAAAAATCCCTTTCTTGGGCAACGGTTTACCTCCACAACTGTTCCAATAGTGACTAGTAAACTTATTTTATTAAAGATAATTATTTCGTTCAGGTTTCAATGTTTAGGCCTACTATGAAAGGTGAAACTGAATTCACAATTGCAAACAAACCATGACGAAACGCGCGCGTGGCGCAGTGGAGAGGAGGAGGAATCTGTGGAAAACCGTAAATCAAATAAAAGGGATTTCTGAATGGTTTAGGAGAGGAGGCTCTTTCATGGTCAAATTCAGAAAGCTTTTCCAGAGGAAGACAATAGTCAATGCCTTAAAGAGTTTAGGTGTTCTTCGCTTCAGGATGTCCCATTCTTCACTCGTGATTGCTTCTCTGCTTTTCATTGTACTTGTTCTAGCCTTCGTGATTAGACTACTCCCTATGCGTTGGGGCACCTACCTCTCCGAATTTGACCCCTATCTTCAGTACCACGTAACCGAGCATATGGTTGAAAATGGCTTCTTCGCTTGGGCGTCTTGGCACGACTACATGAGGTGGTTCCCATACGGCCATGAAATCTCGACCACCGTCTTTCCAGGACTACCCTTCACCGCTGCGTTTTCCTATCTCGTATTGAACGCGCTGGGTTTGCGTATGACTCTGTTTGAATTCGTCGTGCTCTTTCCAGCTATTATGGGTACATTGACGTGTTTGGTGATGTATTTTTTGGGCAAAGACATTGGCGGTAAGGAAGTCGGTCTTTTCTCAGCATTGTTTCTAGCCTTAAACGCTGCCTATATCGGTCGTACCTCTTGGGGATTCTTCGACGGTGAAACCGTTGGAATTTTCGGCATACTTCT
>CAYFTS010000025.1:0-4740 GCA_964346135.1 uncultured Candidatus Bathyarchaeia archaeon
CGGTGAGAATGGATCCATCCTGATTAACGGAAAAAACATTCTGAAAATACCCAGAGCCCAAGTCACCGTGTCAGATCCCACAGGTGCAGGAGACGCTTTCACCGCAGCGCTGATCTACGGTCTAGCTCGCACATTGCCACTCGAAACTACAGGCAAACTCGCCAACTGGGTTGCCGCAGAAGTAGCAGCGCACATAGGTTCACGCGGCTATCCATCAAAAACAAAAAGTAACCAGTTTCTAAGAGTCGCCTAGAAAACGTCAACCACCAATTCTTGCATGCATCGCGCGTGCCCACTAACCAATGTTGAGGAGATTCGAGTCCAATGAAATCCTTCTATGTCTTCACACAATATAGAACTGTATTAGGCGTCAAAGTCGCGGCTTTGCTACTGACAACGCTAGCATTATACCACCAAGACTTACTTGTGCTTGGAAATGAAGCGACAAAAAGTGAGTTAATGAGTTACCTGTTGCTAATGCCGTTCTTACTAGCTTACCTACTGTATCGCAAAAGGAAGATCCTGAGAGCGGTCATCCCACTGAAAAACTCCATACGAAAAGGACAGATTCTCACTACCGGAGAAATTATCGGCGTGATGTTATGCATCACGGCGTTTCTACTTTACTGGTATGGATCCTACACTTTCTATCCCTTGGAATACCACATGTTATCTTTTCCCCTGTTCATCGCAGGGTGCATACTGGTTGCATTCAATACAAGAACACTGAAAGTTTTGGCTTTTCCGATAGTTTTCCTTCTGTTCTTGGCACCTTTGCCACCGGAAATCTTCTATTTCCTCGGTTCAACCTTATCCACATTCAGCTCCAGCGTTGGTTATGAAATCCTCAAAGCAATCGGATTGCCAGTACAGCTTGCCGTTCTGTATGGAACACCAACGATAATCTTAGACAAAGCTGCAAGCTCATCACTTGTATTTGCGATAGACATAGCCTGCGCGGGCATCTACTCTCTTGTAGGTTTCGCTGTTTTCGCCACGTTCGTTGCTTACGTGGCACGTGGACCGTTGAAAAGAAAGGCCGCAATTTTCCTCATAGGTTTTCCGCTTCTATACAGCCTCAACGTCATCCGCATAATCTCAGTCGTGATCATAGGATACCAGTATGGAATTGAAGCTGCTATGCAAGTATTCCATTTACTCGGCGGCTGGATCCTCATTTTCATAGGCACCCTAATCCTACTCGCTCTGTCAGAAAAAGTTTTCAAGATCCAACTCTTCACCAATACGCGCAAATTAACTAGATGCCGTCACTGCAACCAGCAGCAATCCCAGGTTCAACGATTCTGCATTGCTTGCGGAAAACTCAAAAACCCGTTACCTATAAAACTGTCCAAAAGAGACGTCGGAAAAATAGTGATCCTAACAATGAGCGCCATTCTCCTCATTAATCTTCAAGCCCCAGCTTTCGCCCTAACAGAAGGGCCTGCACAGGTCACCATTCAAACACTGGGCAGCGAGAAATCGGTCACCCAAATCCTGCCTGAAACCTCACAGTACACAGTCAAGTTTATTTACCGAGACACTGAATTCGAAGAGATAGCCCGACAGGACGCATCACTAACCTATGCATTCGTGCCAGTAGACACTTCGCAGGAAAGAATCTACGTAACTCTGGAGATAGCTGAAACCAAAGCCACTCTCCATCCTTGGGAAGCCTGTCTCATAACATATCGCATCCGAGCGCCGCCAGTAACAAAATTAGATCAGAAAGATATCCAACTCCTACAGAACCCACCATTAGTTGGACGCTACTTCGCCTTCAGAGACACTCAGACAAACATAGTGCAAGTAGTTCTGTATTGGTTTGAAACCGCCCTATTCAATACAGGCTCCAGCTTCGAGGAAAAACATGTGAAAATAAGTCTAATCACCTTTGCTGACAGCCCAGAAGACATTCATGACGCTGAAACCAAGCTGATACCATTCGGCACCGCCATCGCCAGCTATTGGCAACCCATCAAGGAATGGTCTCCGATATCCCTAGCCATCGGCCAAGTCGCTCTAAGCATCAGCAATTATGGACACATTATTGTAGCAGCAGCGGCAACCCTGCTGGCAGGCATGCTAACGTCTAATTTCATGAAAAAACGAAAGAAGGAAAAAACGAATTTTCAAGCCTACATGAAACTTGCATTAGAAGAAGAAAAGCTGGTAATACAAGCTGTCGATCAAGCTGCCAAAAAAGGTAAACCCACAAGCAATGCAATAGCGCTTCACTATCGCAAACTCTCAGGAAAACCAATCGAATTATCTGCACTCAACGAGAAACTCGAAAAAGCCCGTGAAGCAGGTTTCGTGAAAAAGGAAATGAGCATTCGGGAAGACGAACCGATACTCGTCTGGAGATCCCTAATACGTTTTCCCAGGGAATATGCAGCGTCTGCAACATGAAATATTTAAAAGCGTATCCGAAGTGATTAAGTTGAGAACCATGACAAAAGAGGTTAAACCCACAAAACCTCGGCGAAAGCCACCTGAAATAATTGGCTACATACTTCTGTTTCTAGGCGTCACCGCCATCATCTCAGCATTCATTTTCACATCATTCATTCTCGCATTTGTAGGATTAGGCCTCACTTTCTGGAGCGTCCTTGTTGTATTCTTAAAGACGACAAGATATGTCAAAGCCGACATCTTTGAAACTACACCCGTCTCTTCACTGAGAACCATCGATCAAGTGATAGCTCACTTCAACTGCAAAGGCAAGGGCATATACTTGCCCCAAAGATACCTTAAAGAGTTCAAAGGCGGAAAAGTTTTCATTCCATTGAAGAAGAAAATTGCTGTACCGCCAGTGGAAGAGGTGGCCAAGGAAAAGGTCTTGTTGAAAAACCCCGATGGAATATGTTTAACTCCTTCTGGACTGAGCTTAGTGAACCTTTACGAAGATAAACTTGGAACAGACTTCACCAGAGTTGACCTGTACTACCTTGTGAGCAATCTGCCAAAGCTTTTCATCGAAGATTTAGAAATAGCTGAAGACTTCGAAATGAATCCTGTTAGAGACATCGTGCATGTGAGAATAACAGGATCTATTTATAACAACATGTGTAGGGAAATCGAGAAACTCACCAATGTCTGCCGATCTTTCGGTTGCCCTCTGTGCAGCTCCATCGGATGTGCGCTGGCGAAAGCCACAGGTAAACCAGTTGTCATCGAAAAGAGCAGCCTCTCCAAAGACGGCAAAGTGGTTCAAGCCTACTATCGTATCATCGAAAAATGAAGTGAAAGATCCATTCATCCTACTTCTCTGAGTAGCCTGCAGGTAGTCATCGCCTAATCTGCGTGCTTCATACCTCCCATTTCTCTAGAACATTGAAGAAAATGTTCCATGAATCCTTTTAAATCACGGTGAGGTCGATGATAAAGGTAACATGAACTGTATTGTCGTTGTTCATCGTTTGCCCGTTTGCGCGGTAGGAGTTCACTTTGAAGGTCAATAGAAAGATTCCATATGTGCAAGGAGAAAGGAGTAATAACGTATGAGCAAATCTGATAATCGAAAAACGTTTTGTTTAATCTTGATTTTGGTGATTCTAGCCAGCGTTTCTATTAGTGGATTCAATGTGGCTGCTCCACTTGCCTCCATCAACGGCGAGCTAATTGAGATTATGCCTCTGGGAGATTCCATAACCGGCGGTTGGGATCCAGCCTACCCCACAGCCGACCGAGTAGGTTATAGACAACAGTTGTATCTGGGTTTAACATACGCTGGCTACAACGTTGATTTTGTTGGGTCACTGTCGGATGGTGGTTCGGTTGCTCCTTCGTTTGACCCCGATCATGAAGGACACGACGGCTACCATGCTGACCAGGTAGCAATCAACGTGTACAACTGGCTAGAGAGTAACCCGCCAGATATTGTGCTGCTTCACATCGGAACCAATGACATCTCAGGCGATGATGAAAATGTCACTGAAGTTGAAGACATTCTTGACGAGATTGATCGGTACGAATCTGATTATGACAATGAAGTTACAGTTCTCCTCGCTCTCATAATTCAGCGAAAAGACGACAAGAATTCACAGACGTTAGCGCTCAACGACGCCGTTGAAAACATGGCGCGGACCCGCATCGCTAATGGAGATGACATCATTATCGTAGACCAAGAGAATGCTCTGAACTATCCAGCTGATTTGGTTGACTATGCACATCCAACTCCAGAAGGATACCGAAAGATGGGAGACGTTTGGTATGACGCCGTACTAGAGGTCCTAGCCCGGGCGCATCTCCTCGTACGCGGATCAAACAACGGCATATACTATCGAAGTTATAATGGTTCTTGGGACGACTGGACGAAGCTTCCAGGTCTCACTTCAGACAGTCCATCTGCTGCAATCATCAAACGCGAGACAGTAACAAACACGACTGCAATCAGTTGGAGCAATGGATTTGAAGAGGGTGATTTTTCAAAGTGGACTCAAGAAATCGAAGATACAGGTTGTTCAGCCGATGTTGTAGATACCGACCCCAAAGATGGAAGTTACCATGCAAGTTTCAGCACGATAGATGACGGTTCCGCCTATATTAGAAAGGAATTTGGCGGATCTATGTCATGGGGATATGTAAGGGCATACGTAAAGCCTAAAGACCGAAATGCAGGAGCTTACGCTTGGGTTTTGGCTTTCGGCAAAAGCGATGTGGGTATTGCCGCAATAAGGTGGGACACCGCTGGATACTGGAATCTCGTTTACAGAGACGCCGGCGAATGGCATTCTG
>CAYFTS010000026.1:0-2198 GCA_964346135.1 uncultured Candidatus Bathyarchaeia archaeon
ACGCTTACGGTTCCAGAAGACGCCGACTTTGACTTGTATCTCTACAACAGCACGGGCACATGGTACGGAGAACCAGCCATAGTAGCCAAAAGCACAAACGCCACAACTGGAGGATATGAACAGGTTATTCTAACAGCACCCTACAATGGAACATACTACCTAGTTGTGAAGCGAGCAACAGCGACCACAGGAGACGGCACATTCACTTTAGAAAGCACATTCACGCCAAACCACGATATAACCGTGCTAGAAGTTGAACCGTCCGCTACTTCAGTCTATAAAGGTAACAACGTAAACGTCACTGTCACCGTGAAAAACAAAGGATTAAACACAGAATCGTTCAACGTAACCGCCTTTTACAACAACTCCATCATAGAAAAACAAGTCGTATCGAACTTGACTCCAAGTGACGCAACAACGTTAAAGTTCACTTGGAACACTTCGGAAACAACGCTTGGCAACTACACTATCAAAGCTCAAACAAGCTCTCTCTTAAACGAGTACAACACCACCGACAACACCTTCAGTGAGGGCATGATAAAAATCAAAATTTTAGGCGACATAAACGGAGATGGCGTCATTGACTGGTTTGACTTCGGTGACTTCGCTTTGGCTTATGGAAGCAGTGTTGGGAATCCCGACTATAACATTCAGTGCGACTTTGACTTAGACAGTGATGTTGACTGGTTTGATTTCGGTGTTTTCGCTCAGAACTACGGCGCAAGCGCATAAACATCAATGCTTTCACGCGCTCTAATAATTTGCTCTTAGAGTTATTGTTTTGAGAGAGGGTATTGTCTCGATTGAATGCTAGGAAGTTTTTTAAAAAAATTCCAACTACAAATTGAGGGCAATATCTAAGCGCAAGTGTCGTGCATCCAACAAGGGCTTGTACGGATGCTTGGCTATTTCTTCATCGCTAAGCTCTACGCCGAGCCCCGGCCTTCTGGACACATTCAAATATCCATTCTTGATCATCCTTTCAGGGGCTTCATCCACTAGGTTGTAGTGCCATGGCGGATCAAAAGGAAAGATTTCCTGTATCAAGAAATTCGTGGTGCATGCATCAATCTGTATAGTCGCTGCTGTTGCAACTGGACCATTGCAGTTATGAGGGGCAATGGGCACAGAGTGCGCGTCAGCCATGGCCGCGATTTTCTTTAACTCAAGAATACCGCCAACAAGACCGACATCCGGTTGAATTACATCCAGCGCCTGTTTATCCAGATATCTCCTGAACCCGTTTACTTTGTATATTCGCTCGCCGCCTGCTACGGGGATGTTAATATTCGCTGCCAACTGAGCCGTGGCATCGATGTTATCTGGAACAATTGGTTCCTCGTAGAAGAGTGGATTAAATTTCTCAAGTTTTTTACCTACTCTGATGGCGGCAGAGGCGCTTGACAAAAACATCCAACTGCCATCTATCATTATGTCAACGTCGTCCCCAACTGCATCCCGAACTGCCCTGACTCGCTCTATTGCCTCCTGTTCATTCTTAACCAGTTCCTCTTCTCCAAAAGGGTAAATTTTCAGTGCAGTAAATCCGTTTGCAACAGCTCTGACTGCGAATTCAACATAATCCTCGAGTTTACGCTGGTTTGCCCAAGTATTTGCGTAGACTCTTATCTTGTCACGTACTCGACCGCCTAACATTTCATACACTGGAACCTTCAGCGCCTTGCCCTTAATGTCCCACAAAGCTTGTTCTAACCCGCTTATTGCAGAGCAAATAAATGGCCCCCCACTAACACCCCAAAAACTTTCACGATACATGGTGTAACAGAGGCGTTCAATGGCGAATGGGTCTTGTCCGATGAGAAGAGGTGCAAGCTCCTTAACTGCTCCCTCAACTGCTAGGCTGCCGACGCCGTACGCTGCAGTGCATTCTCCAACGCCGGTTATTCCCTCATCAGTATTTAAGCGAACAAACACGAGGTTTCTGTGAGCAGCATTCACTAGGTACGTCTTCACGTCTCTAATTTTCATAGACTACGCCGTCCTTTCTAATGTGCGCGTATACTTATCTCTTTTTTCTAGAGTTTGGCAGGCGCAACGTTTAGTCCATGGCTTATCGTGGCAATGGCCTTTGCCCTGATCGTTTTTGTATTAGAAAATGAAGTAGAGAAAAGATATGTTATATATTGTTTATGCATCGGGTTTGCGACGTACATATATATGTGCTTTTTCAGTGGGTA
>CAYFTS010000027.1:0-1959 GCA_964346135.1 uncultured Candidatus Bathyarchaeia archaeon
GGTTATTCAGTTTGAACGTTTCGGTTTCGTTAGAGTTGACAGTTTGAAAAAAAAGTTAACCGCTTATTTTACCCATCGGTAGCTCATCACAGCCTATGTCCACATTGCGGTTTAGTATAACTGAAAGTCGAAACATTCTTAAGAGTGGGACTTGATAAAACTCAGCACACAAAATAAAAAAAGGGTGAGGCTCATGTCCAAGCCATTTTACGTAAAATTCGACATCCCAAAAGAAGTTGTGGATGCAGCCTATGAAGCCCTACAGATAGCTACCCAAACGGGCAACGTACGTAAGGGCACAAACGAAACAACGAAAGCGATAGAAAGAGTTCAAGCAAAACTCGTAGTCATAGCTGAAGACGTAGACCCCCCTGAAGTAGTTGCTCACCTTCCACTTCTATGTGAAGAACGTAAAATCCCCTTCGTATTCGTGCCCGAAAAGCAAAAACTTGGAACCTCCGCAGGAATAGACGTTCCTGCAGCCGCAGCATGTATAACCGAAGCTGGTGACGCCTCAGCATTATTGAAAGAAATCTCCAAACGAATTGAAAATTTGAAGAAAAGAGGCAGCAGTGAATGAGCAAAGAAGGAGCAGCGGAAGAAGAGTTAACGCCCGCCGAAGTCATCCAAGTGATCGGGCGAACAGGAATCACTGGTGAGATCACACAGGTTAGAGTAAGAGTGCTTGAGGGGAGAGACAAGGGACGCATTATAACCAGAAACGTGAAGGGCCCAGTGCGAACTAATGACATCCTTATGCTGAGAGAAACAGAACGCGAAGCCAAGAAAATTAGGTAACCACGGAGGTTTTCGCTAGTGCCAAAGCCTCGACATTGTTCATTCTGTGGAGAAGATTTTCCATCAGGCACCGGCATAATGTACGTTAGAAACGACGGCGCGATCCTATGGTTTTGCTCCGGCAAATGCAGAAAAAGTTCTCTTAAGCTAAAAAGAGACGCCCGCAAGTTTCCGTGGACAAAATACTATGGAAAGGAGGAAAAAGGAAAGGCTTGACTGAACGCACACTCGTTTTCTTAAAGCCTGAAGCAGTTATGAGGGGACTAATAGGCGAGATCATCAGTCGAATCGAAAGAAAGGGATTCACCATAGCAGCGATGAAGCTTCTCCAAACAACTCGAAAGCAAGCTGAAAAAATCTACGAGGTGCATAAGGGCAAAAACTTCTACGAGCCCCTAATTGTTCACGTCACTTCTGGACCTATTCTTGCAATGGTCATTGAAGGCCCTAATGCTGTCTCAGTTCTCCGTAACATGATTGGGAAGACCAACCCTGTAGAAGCGCAGTCTGGAACTATTCGTGGAGACTTTGCGCTTAACGTTCGAAAGAATATGATTCACGCTTCGGACAGTCTTGAAAACGCTAAAAGAGAAATTGGAATCTTCTTTAGATTCGATGAAATCTTGAAGTACCGAAAGCCTACTGAAGCGCAGTACATGTTTTAGCTGTGCAAAATAATTCATCTTAACAGGTCTTTGCCGAGGAGGAAATGAACCGATTTATGATTTTTCTCCACAACCTCTCGTTATGGATGCAACCGATATCTGGCTCGTTTACATCTCCATCGAAGTAACCGTATGACCTAGCTCTGCATCCTCCGCATATGTATTTGTCTTCGCAGGTTCCGCAACCAACCGTCTTGCCATTTATTTCATAAACTTTCAGTTTTTCTCTTGACCTCAACTCCCACAACATTTCATTGTTGTCCCAAATATGTTCAAAGTCATCCTCCAAGATGTTTCCTAAAACTGTGTCTTTGTTTGTGGGAAAGAAAACACATGGTTTTACATCTCCATTCGGCTCCAAACCCACGTAAAGCCTTCCAGCTCCGCATCCTCCTAAGAAGTTTGCAATATTTTCAACACCTTTTTTGGCGACGTAGTGGGCAGAAACAGTGAAGTTGTGCCCTCTTTCTCCCGCAATCCCCTTTACAACGCTTGC
>CAYFTS010000028.1:0-6827 GCA_964346135.1 uncultured Candidatus Bathyarchaeia archaeon
ATATGCCAGTGATTACACTGTCTAAAGACGGATTCTCTACATTTATCAGTCGCTCCATCAGTGTGGAGGAAATGGCTAAATGGCTTCCTTGGTTAGGTCTCGACATAGAGGATGTTGGACCAGACTACGTAAAAGTTGAATTCAACCCCAACCGCATTGATTTTTCAAGCACTGCTGGTGTTGCACGGGCGTTCAGCGGACTCAAAGAATGGGAAACTGGACTCCCCAAATATGAGGTGGTGAAGGGAAAAGTCGTTCTAAACGTGGACTCCAGCGTCTCAGAGGTTAGACCTTACGTTTTGGCAGCCATAATACGCAACATGAGGCTGGACGATGATTCGGTGCGAGAGCTTATGGAGATGCAGGAAGACCTGCATTGGGGTGTGGGCAGAGATAGAAAGAAAGTTTCCATAGGCGTACATAATATGGATGTGGTTCAGCCGCCGTTCAGTTATGTAACCAGCGACCCAAACGCCGTGAAGTTTGTTCCTTTAGACAAAGTGGAAGTAATGAGCTTACAGGAGATTTTGAAGAAACATGAAAAAGGCATCGGCTACAGCCACCTCGTAGACTGGGCTTCAAAATATCCGTTAATCATAGACAAACAGAAGAGAGTTCTATCTTTTCCGCCAATTATCAACGGGGAACTAACAAAAGTAGACAGTGAGACACAAAATCTTTTCATTGAAATTACTGGAACCGACTACAACGCAATTGCTAGGAGCCTAAACGTTTTAGTTACCGCCCTATCGGATATGGAAGGAACAGTTGAGAGCGTTCGCGTTAACTATCCAGACCGCACAGTTGTTTCACCAGACTTGTCGCCTCAGCGAATGAAGTTGAGGATAGACTATGCCAACGAGTTGCTGGGTCTTAAGCTTTCAGAATCTAAGGTTATACGAAGCCTCAGAAAGTCTAGACTTGACGCAAAAAAGATAAGCAAAGGAGTCTTGGAAGTTTCGATTCCCGCATATCGAATCGATATTATGCATGAAATTGATTTGGTTGAGGAGGTTGCGGTTGGCTATGGCTACTTCAGATTAAAGCCTACAAAGCCAGCAACCATAACAACTGGCAAGCAACACGGCGCAAGCGAAAAAGCGAATCACGTTCGACAAATCATGATTGGACTAGGATTCATCGAGGCAATGAATTTCATCCTCACCAACGAAGTTGCCCATTTTGAAAAGATGAGACAAAAAGTTAGCAGAGAGATGGTTAAACTAGCTAATCCTGTTTCCACTGAGAATTCTATTGCTCGGGTGGAGTTGTTGCCGAGTTTGATGAAGAACTTGGTGGATAACAAGCATGAAAGCTATCCTCAACGACTCTTCGAGGTTTCCGACGTGATAAGGAAAAGTAAAAAAACCGAAACCGCCAGTGAACGCCGATTGCACATGGCGGGCGTCTGCTCACATCCAGCCGCTAACTTCACTGAAATAAAGTCGATTGTAGAAGCATTGCTGGCTAATCTTGACGTGAAGCGACTGAAGGTTAAAGCGGCTAAGAATCCAAGCTTCTTAGAGGGAAGAGCAGCAACCATCCAAGTTAAGAGCAGAAAAGTAGGTATTCTCGGAGAAATTCATCCAGAAGTCATTACCAACTTTGAACTTGAAAATCCAGTGAGCGCCTTTGAAATAGACCTTGAAGGGATATAGGAAAAACTGATGGAGCATCATCAGCAACAAACTTTGCGACGTACATGGACCTGCGAGTTAATAGAATCGCAAAGTTCTAAACCGAAGTTTCTCATATTCCTACAGACTGCGAGTGCACAACTCAGGATCTACCTCTACTAATTATTGGTAAGCTGTCCTTTGGCCACGGCATATTTGGATCATATAGCGAAAAGATATGTTAAAAACAGATTTCTTCAAAAAACAGCGGTGAGATACCCAAAAAAAGAAGAAATGCGCATACACTATCGAAAAACCTTCGATGCCATAGTTTCAGTTAGAAAGTCTTATTTCAGTCCGTTTTAGTCTTACTATTGGCGATGATGAAGGTGGAGTCAAAAACCCACCGAAACCTGTAAAAAGGACTCATGCAGACGGACCCAACAGAGGCGGATGTTCCATCCACCCATGACAGAGGGTTTACCCAGGCGTGGGACACGGTGGGCGCGGGCGCTCTAAACTACCCGCGTTAGAGAGAGCTCTGCTGAGAGGAGCGTGTGGCTCTGCTGTGAAGCTGAGTGTTAGTTACGTGGGACACAGCGCCCGCGAAAAAAAAGAGTTGCTGTTCTGTTTTTAGTACAGTTTGTTCTAAAACATGGAATTAAATCTCTCAGTGTATTTGTGGAAGGGTAGGAAGTAGCGCATTACGCATGTGCTAGCAATGTTTAAATTACGTGAGTACGGATGGTGAAATTAGAGAGAAAATAGAGAATGTGGAGGTGCTGTGAAATTGAGCTTAACAGAAATCATGAATGCACTACAAGATTTCGGAATCTTCATTGTAATCATCCTCTTAGCCTACGTAGTCTACAAGGCAGCAATACTACTAGAAGCAATGAGCAACAAAATCAAAGAAGAAAAAAACTGAACGTTAAGGTGAAGGAGCGAGTGAAAACATGAGAAAAATCGTCTTTTTCATCGTCGTGGCGACGGTGATATTTGCCGCGGTTGCCCCATACTATCTCGTAGGAGATTTCCGTTACTATTCATTCCGATTGAAAAAGTTCTCTTCCTATGAAGAATTGAAAAATTTTGTAAAAGCAGGCCCACAGTACTATAGTTACTACTATCAGAGCCCTTCTTCAGGATTTTTTATAGGAATGAGAAGTAGAACTCCTGCTGAAGCGTTTAGTCCAACGCTTAGTAGTGTTACTGATTACTCAACAACGAACATCCAAGTTGCGGGTGTAGACGAAGCGGACATTGTAAAGACTGATGGCGAATACATTTACGTGATTTCAGAGAATAGCGTTGCTATTGTGAAGGCATATCCGCCTGAAGAAGCTGAAGTTCTCTGCAAGATAGATTTAGACGGAGCATTAAAAGGAATATTCATAAACGAGAATAAACTGGTCGTATTCGAAGGCAGTTTCGGTTCTTATGACGCTTTCATTTCATATGAAAAGCCCATTGTTTATGAAGTACCTAGAACCCTCATCAAAGTTTATGACGTCTCAGACAAAGAGAACGTTGTTTTGACGAGAAACGCCACTTTTGACGGCAACTATTTCAATTCAAGGATGATAGGCGACTACGTTTACGTCGTGGTAAACCAACCAGCATACCGCCAAGAAGATGAATTGGCGCTTCCAAGAATCTATTCTGACGACAAAGTTGAGGAAATATCTGCCACTGAAATCTATTATCTCGATATTCCTGACTACTCCTATGCGTTCACTGCTATAATTGCTGTAAACGTACAAGACGATGCGGAAAATCCAACGTACGAACAATTCTTGCTGGGAGCAACAAGTAACATGTACGTTTCTTTGAACAACATTTACATAGCTTCTCCAGAGAATGAAAGAACGCTCATCTATAGGATTCACATAGAAGGCAGTGAAATCGAGTTTGCGGCTAACGGTGAAGTTCCCGGTTACGTTCTGAACCAGTTCTCTATGGATGAACATGCAGGTTATTTCAGAATAGCAACTACAACAGGTCAAGTCTGGAATCGAGAAGAACCATCTAAAAATCACATGTACATTCTTGATGTGGACCTAAATATTATTGGGAGACTTGAAGACCTTGCTCCCGGAGAAACAATTCATTCAGCTAGATTCATGGGCGACAGATGCTATCTCGTAACATTCAGAAAGATTGACCCATTGTTTGTAATAGATTTGAAAGACCCTTACGACCCACAAGTTCTCGGTCAACTCAAGATAACAGGCTACTCTGATTATTTACATCCCTACGATGAAAATCACGTGATAGGTGTAGGCAAGGAAACTGTGGCAGCGGAGCAGGGAGACTTTTCGTGGTATCAAGGAGTGAAAATATCACTTTTTGACGTCAGCGACGTTGAGAATCCAAAGGAAATAGACAAATATGAAATAGGCGACAGAGGAACAGACTCCCCAGTCTTAAGTGACCACAAAGCGTTCTTATTCGATAAATCAAGAAACCTTCTCGTGATACCTGTTTCAGTTGCGGAGATAGACCCTGAAAAATATCCTGAAGGAGTTCCTCCCTACATTCAAGGCGATTTTGTTTGGCAAGGTGCCTACGTGTTTGACATATCCTTAGACGAGGGACTTGTCCTTAAAGGCAGAATCACCCACTTAGAAGACGACTCTGAACTGATGAAAAGCAGTTACTATTTCTACTCTCCTTTCTCTGTGAAGAGGTCTCTTTACATAGACAACGTGCTCTACACAGTTTCGGACAACAAGATAAAGATGAACAGTTTAGAGGACCTAGAACAGATCAACGAAATAGAGCTACCCTAGCTCTTCATCCCTTCCCCTCTTTTTTTATAATTAAACAAGAAGGTACTGACAAGAACTTTTAAGTTGACTTACATCGAAGAACTAACAGGCGATTACGCTTGGATTTGGAGCAGAAACTGACCCTTACTACAAGAAATGCAGAGGAAATAGTAACCATTCAAGAACTACGTGAGTTGTTAGAAACCAAAACAAGACCCAAAGCATACTGGGGATTCGAGTCCAGCGGACTCATGCACATTGGAATGGGCATAGTCTGCGGCTCCAAAATAAAAGACATGATAAAAGCTGGTTTCGAATTTACAATTTTTCTCGCTGACTGGCACTCATGGATAAACAACAAGTTAGGCGGCAACATGGAAAACATTCGCGTCTGCGGCGAATATTTTAAACAGTGCTTCACTGCACTTGGAATTAAACCAGACAGCGTACAATATGTTTGGGCATCCGACATAGCTAAAGACATAGAATACTGGGAAAAAGTAATTCGTATAGCAAAAAGCGCTTCAATAAAAAGAACGTGGCGAGCATTACCCATCATGGGGCGAGAAACAAGCTTAGCAGACATGGAAACCGCTTGGGTTTACTATCCTTGCATGCAAGCAGCCGACATATTCCACATGAACATCGATGTAGCTTGTGCAGGCATGGATCAGAGAAAAGCTCACATGTTAGCGAGAGACAGCGCGGGAAAACTTGGCTGGAAAAAACCCGTTTGCATCCACACCCATCTTCTTATGGGACTACAGGAACCCGAAAAAACGAAAAAACAGTTTGACGAAGATGTTAAAGTAAACGTGGAGATCAGCTCAAAAATGTCCAAAAGCGCCCCTCAAACCTGCATATTCGTACACGACACTTCTGAGGATATTAAAGCAAAAGTAAAGGCAGCTTACTGCCCTCCTAAGCAAGTTGAGGGAAATCCTGTGTTTGAACTAGTTAACTACGTGATATTTGCGGAAAAAACGCGGTTAGACATTCCACGATTACCCAAGCATGGTGGTCCGAAAAGCTACGAAAGCTATGAAGAGACGGCGAAGGCTTATTTAAAGGGAAAGCTTCATCCTCTCGACTTAAAGAATGGCGTCGCAGAGACGCTCATAGAAATTCTGAAACCGACCAGAGAATATTTCCGTAGACGTCCGCAGACTTTGGAGAAAATGATGGAAATAGAGATCACAAGGTAAAAAGAGTTGTCAAGTAAACTAGAGAAAAAAATGGAAAAAATTCTGCAACTTTTAGAGAGACTTGGAAAAGAAACAGCAAAGGGAGCCCCAATAATTGTAGAGGGAAAAAATGACGCCCACGCATTACAAAAACTGGATATAAAAAGCGACTTCATTCTAGCTAAAACTGCGGGAAAATCCTTTCTCGATATTCTCAGCGAAGTGGAGAAAAAAGAAAAAAAGGAAGTTATTCTGTTGATGGATTTCGATAAGCGTGGTAAAGAATGGACTAAACGTTTGACTCAGCATCTTGAAAAAATGAAGATAAAACCCAATTCATTTTTTTGGAGAGAACTCCTAAGTCTTGTAGGACGAGAGGTTAAAGACATTGAAGGCTTGGCAACTTACATGGAAACATTGAGGAAAAAATGTGGAGTACAAAATAGTAAAGTATAAGAATGCAATAAAATAGAATGTAAAGCATACCTTTACTTAGTGAGGTTAAATCTTTGATTGAGGTGAAAATTAATGGGTTCATCACAAACGGTTACGGTAAAGTATGTAATCCGTGCCAAATTCGAAGTGGAGGGAGTTGTCGAAAAATCTGATGTCATCGGAGCAGTTTTTGGCCAAACAGAAGGATTATTTGGTTCGGAACTAGACCTTCGAGGACTCCAAAAATCGGGAAGAATAGGAAGAATAGAAATCAATTTAGAGTCAAAACAAGACAAAACAACAGGCAGCATACTTATTCCAACAAGCCTTGACAGAGTTTCCACCGCCATCATCGCAGCAAGCATCGAGAGCATAGACAGAGTAGGACCTTGCTCATCCGTGGTCACTTTAGAAAAAGTCGAGGACTTACGTGATGCTAAGCGAAGAGCAATCATTGACAGAGCTAAAAAAATTCTTCAAGAATGGACAATTGAAACGCTCCCGACTACCGACGAAATATTCAGAGAAGTTTCAGAGACATTAAGGATGGTTAAAGTTGAAAAATATGGACCAGAAGACCTAACAGCTGGACCCAAAGTTGAAGATTCCGATGAAATACTCATTGTTGAGGGAAGAGCTGACGTAATAAACTTGTTAAAATATGGAATAGAGAACGCCATCGCGGTTGAGGGCGCCAAAATTCCTAAAACCATCATAAATTTGTGTCAGAAAAAAAAGGCGACAGCGTTTCTTGACGGAGACCGTGGGGGAGACCTCATACTTAAAGAACTCATGCAAGTTGCTACTATCAAGTACGTGGC
>CAYFTS010000029.1:0-4074 GCA_964346135.1 uncultured Candidatus Bathyarchaeia archaeon
CAAACGGAGGAAAGTGGGATGCTCTTAATACTGGAATCAAAGAATCTAAGGGAAAATTCATCGTTTGCATTGACGCTGATACGCTTCTTGATCAAAATGCCATCCAGCGCCTAATTAAACATTTTAATGATCAAAAAATTGCTGCGGTAGCTGGAAATGTAAAAGTTGGGAATAGAAGTAGAATATTAACAAAACTTCAAGCACTTGAGTACATTGTTGGGATAAATCTTCACCGAAGAAGCGAAGCAAGTTTTCAAAACGTCACGGTCGTACCTGGACCAATTGGAGCATTTCGAGCATCCATTCTCAAAGAGATTGATTTGTTTGAGGGAGATACCTTTGCTGAAGACGCTGACATTACAATCCGAATCTTGAAAGCTGGATATAAAACAGTATTTGAAGCCCGAGCCTTTGGATACACAGAAGCGCCAAAATCAATGAATAGTCTTGCTAAACAAAGATACAGATGGTACCGAGGAAGCCTCCAAGTTATTTCAAAACATAAAGGCATGACTTTCAACAAGAAATATGGACGTACTGGCACCTTTGTAATGCCCTGGACGATATTCAATAGCATCATCTACCCTTGGTTCACATTCTTCACCATGATGTGGTTGCTAGTCCTCTGTTTCAACCCAATATCGCCCTACACAATCTATCAACCTAGAATACTAGGTGGTCCTCCAGAATGGGCACCAGGTCAGTCATCATCTAACCGAGGACACGGCCCTCCAAACGGCACCACCCAGATCGGGATAACACTTGACTTCTTCCAAACAATTCCTTACATCTACGTCTTTTGGTTCTTGGCTTTTGTCATATTGGAAGTACTTGTGGCTGCTTATGCCCTATCTCTGGATGTCAAGGAAAAACGACACCTACTATTATACACCATACTCCATAGACTTTCCTTCATATATGTAATCGACATAATAAGAATGCTAAGTCAGCTCGAAGAGGTGTTTCACTATCCAATGAAATGGGAAAAAATGGAACACCACGGAACAGCAACTATTCAGAAACCCGTGTAGCCATATCTAGTGAGTCTACTACGTTTCAACAAGCGCGAATATGCACGCATGCAGGGAATTTTTTGCGTTTGTACTAGGGTTTTTATTCTAGAAGATTTCTGCACAACCCATAAATGCTTCGTTGCTTCTGGATTTTATGTGGGATGGAAAACATGAAATTCAAAGCTATTGTTGTAGCTTTCCTGCTCGTCGGTATGATTGGAGCTACTATCGAAGCTGTGGCTGTTCCTGTTGATGTGCCACCGTTTGAAACGCCCCATATCGAAACACCGCCAATTGATACGCCACCTGTTGATACACCGCCTATCGAAACGCCCCCCGTTGAAGCACCACCTGTAGAAACACCGCCAGTAGATACGCCACTTATTGACACGCCACCATTTGATACACCACCCGTCGAGGCGCCACCTGTTGAAACACCACCTGTAGAAGCACCGCCAATAGAAACGCCACCATTTGAAGTACCACCTGTGGAAACACCACCTTTTGACACGCCACCAGTTGAAGCACCTCCCGTAGACACACCGCCTGTTGTCTAGAGTTCGTGCTTTTCAATCCTCTTTTTTTATCGTCTAGTAGTTAGAAATGCATGCATGCGTTGGGAGGGGTAACTTTTTGTGTATTTTTTACCCCTCGTAGTATAATTGATGAGGGGTAACTTTTCTCTGATTTTTTACCCCCTACTCTATTATCTCTCTATATTCCATCCTCCCTTATTCCTATTCTATTTGGGTACCTTCCATAAACAGGGATAAACAGGATAGGAAAGTCCGTTAGCCGTCGTCCGTCGTCGTCCGTTTTGGTTGGTTGGTCGTTCCGTCGTCCGTCTTTGGTTGGTTGGTTGGATTAAAATTTAACCCCAAACTCAAACATCACCTTTTGTTCTTTTTCTTCGTAACTGTAACGGGTTTCTTGGCTATCCAATCCCACTCTGGACCGACAAACTCACATCTGGGACAGCTGCCTCTAACTGAAATCGCGAGGTTGTGCACTCGAATTTGCCGTTGAATTGAATAGGTTGAACGCCTATATTTTTCGGCGACTTTGTGCATGCTGTGCAGAACGCTGTAACTATCAACTATGGCCAAGTGCTCCTCACAACCTATGTGATTGTCAGTGCTTTCTAAAGTAAGCGGCATTACCTCACATCCTCACTCCATCTTTTCTGTGTCGGCGTTAAACCGCGCCTTGCGGCGTACAACTCAGGCATGTAGCTGGTGCTCCAGTCACCGATCTCTTTGAGTTCTCGTGGCGTGTAGCCGAGTAGCAAGTATTTTTCTGCTCCTCCGTAACGGAACATTGAACTCGTCATAGTCTCGTCTAAGCGTTTCAGAATCCTGTCAAAGTTCTGTATGGTCATTTCTTTTGGAGAGTAGAAGTCGAAATATCCGTGCGAGAAAACAACACGTAATGGCGGGAAAAACAGCGCTTCCGGGCTGTCTGGTGCAAGAGAATCAAAGGTTAAGACCCATTCGTGCACGTATTCTGCAAATTTGTGTCGCAAAGTTTTCCTTTTTGTCACGATTTTTGGGTTGTTGTCAACTAAAACGTCAGCTTCTTGCAAGTTTGCGCTGCACTTTCGACAATAATTGCTCTTATATCCATTCCTTTCGCCGCAATCTGTACATAATTTGTAACGTTTCGCCTTTTTGCTGATAGTAAATGTGATATAAATGTCAGTTTCAGACAAGCTAACGTCCTTTCTGTGTAGCTTCAAAACTTCTCCACCTCTCTTAAAGAATATCCATGCGGTTGAAATCAGTGCTTTGTCTCGAAGCCTCACAAGCCTGTCAAGTTCCTCGCCTAGTTTCGGCGATATATAATAGGGAAAACCATCAATCATATCGATTAGTTCTTGGCAATGTTCATCAGTGAATGTATTGGGAAGATCCCTTCTCTCCTTTCGAGACTTGTTCTTAAGCCACCCGGTCTTGCCCTTCAACCATGGATGCGCATATACAGCGGACTGTCTCGTGTTAAGCATGGTCTCTCCTTCTAATGCACATGTTTGTTTGTTTGTTTACCATGTGGGTCAATCCCATCAACGTAGTAGCAATAAACTATATGAAGTGAATAAGAATGAACATCTGGCTTTGTCTTGTTACATGAAGTTAAATTCAGTTGATGTTTCAGCGTGTTTCTTTGTCTCCTTGATGTTGAAATAAAATACATTTATGAATTAGGGGTGTCGGGGTAGGTGTGATTATAATAATGGTACCAGTCAACCGTGAACCTCCATGTACGCTGCGAGCCTTAGCACATCCAGCTTCCGAAACTTCCGCAGTTCCCTGCCATCATCTAGCAATTCCAAACGGCTGTCTACAACCCCACTGTGTGACGCGTTGATCAAAGTCATACTCTCAGTGTCCGCGTCAAGACTGGGCGGCATCAGCTCTAAAGCTTCAAATAATGAAACGTACTCTCCCATGCCGTCTTTCGCCGTCAAGTTGAGTAGGTGTTTCAGGGTCTTAGGTGTCCTGCCACGCTCAACCCCCTTCAGATTCATAACTACTTTGACCTGTGCGTTTTTTGCGTTCAAGACCTTCCAGTGCAGCTTCTCCCTCGCTTGAATCCATTTGTCTGGCTTGTCTAGTTTAGCTGTGGCTTCCTGTTCCTTCAGAACTTCAACGTAGCAGTCAAGAGCGTCGTTGATAGTCGCCAAATCCACCATACGCAATCTAGGTCTCTTAACTACCACTCCAGCTTCCATTTCTTCATCTCCGTTTCTTATTCTGCTTGGCTCTGTTTCTGTTTTTGCTTAAGTCGAAACCGTCGTTGGCGTTCCCGATTCTGTCGCTGGATGTCTTCAATCGTGAGGTTGCCGATCTTCTTAGCCATTCAATGTCACGCCAAAATAGCGTTATTATAATTGTCTATTTAAAAGTATCTGTTATACGTTTAAAAGAACAAACGTTTTAAATGGGCGCTGCAAAACCTAAGGGTATGCAGAGGGTCATAGTGGCCAACACCAGGCAGCTCAACGAGAGGTGTAGGAAGTGTGGCGAGCCGATACGAGAGGGCCAGGAGTTGATTTCCAACAGCA
>CAYFTS010000030.1:0-8451 GCA_964346135.1 uncultured Candidatus Bathyarchaeia archaeon
GACATAACCAAGAGAGCTGGGCTCAAAAAAATAATACTGGAGCTCGGAGGCCTAGGACCCCTCATTGTCATGAACGACGCCAACGTTGAAAAAGCTGTTGAAGACATAATCTTCGGGTGCTACACAACTGGCGGCCAGTGCTGTTGCGCCAATGAAAGAATCCTCGTTCAAGAAGGCATCCATGACAAGCTCGTCAAGGCTCTTGTACCGAAAGTCAAGAAGATGAAGCTGGGCGATCCCTTAAAGGATTCTACAGATATGGGGCCTCTAAACAACGAGCCAGTTGTTCAAAAGATGGAGAGGCACGTTGAGGATGCAGTTGGCAGAGGAGCAAAAGTCCTAGCTGGAGGAACCAGAGCCCAAGGATTTCCAACAAAACTTTACTACCCTCCAACCGTGGTCGACGATGTTCCAACAGAAGCTCTATTTAACAATGTGGAGACGTTTGGTCCCGTGGCCCCAATCCTCGCTTTCAAAACGTTGGACGACGCCATTGAAATAGCTAATGCCCCGAGGTACGGCCTCAGCATGGCTATACATACGAAAAACCTTAGAACTGCTTGGGAAGCTTGCAGAAGACTCCACGCTGGTCAAATATGCGTAAACGAGTCAGTCTATTATTGGGACTATAACAACCCTTGGGGAGGATTCAGGAAGACAGGCTTTGGTCGAGTCGCTGGCAAATGGAATTTTGAGTCCTTTACAGACTTGAAAACGCTAGTCTTTAATGTGGGAAGGAGCGAGTTCTAGCCGCAAACTCCTCCTACCATAGACTGTGACAGACGCTCTCTCGCACGCGCATTTTTGGTGCCGCGGGCCGGACTTGAACTCGCGACAAATGGAGAGGTCTCCCGCAAAACTCCTTTTTTGCTGTTTGTAGTTAGTTGGCGTGCATTATATAAGCGAAGAGCATCCATACGCGTTTTCGAGGAGAAGTATGAAAATGAGCGAAGTTTCCAAGGAGAAGAGAACTGCGATTGATTGGTTTTCTGCCAGCGAGAAGAAAATCTCTGACTTCCATCAGCTTATATGGAACTACGCTGAAACGGCTTGGCGTGAGTATAAGTCTGCCAAGGCTTACTGCGACCTTCTGAGGCAGGAGGGATTCGAGGTTGTGGAGGGAACCGGTGGCATGCCCACCGCCTTCCTAGCCACTTGGGGTAAGGGCAAACCAGTCCTCGGAACCTATGCTGAATACGATGCGGTGCCTGGCAACTCCCAGAAGGCTGTGCCCTACAGGGCTCCGCGAGACGGTCTCCATCCTTGGGCTCCAGGCCATACTGATCCGCATTCCGGCTTAGGCGTAGCCGCTCTTGCTGGCGTTTTGGCCGCCAAGGAGGCTATGGTGAAATACAACCTGAAAGGAACATTGAAGCTTTTTGGTGAGCCGGCTGAGAAGGTTTGCGGTTCCAAGCCTGTTCACGCCGCGAAAGGCTATTACGACGGCTTTGACGCTTTCATAAGCTATCATCCGGGTTACAGCAAAAGGCAAAACAGCGCACTTCGGGATACCCAGTGCGGATCCTACTGGAGCGTTGTGTTCACCTTCGAGTGTATGGATCCCGAGAAGTGGATAGAGGAAGAACTGCTTACCTACCCAGGTCATCCTCACGCCGTTGCTAGGTGTCCAGCCGCCATCGACGCCGTCTGCATGATGTACACTGTCACAAAATACACAAAGGAGACGATGCTGTCTCACACTGGCTTGTGGTCGCTTAACGAGTTCATCATGATCGCAGGACAATGCACCTCAGATAACTTGCCACCGCGCATCAGTCAGATTCAATACTGTTGGCGCTCCCCAACTCTCCCCATGCAGCAACAGATCTGCAAGGTGTTGGAGAACAACGCCAAACACGTGGCCGAGGTAACTAGGTGCAGACTTTCAACTCGCTGGATTACAAAGACACGGGTAGGCTTAACAAACCACGTTATGTCGGAAATCACCTACAAGAACCTCGAGCTCGTTGGCCCCCCAAAGTACGGGGAGGAAGCCAAGAAAGTGGGCAGACAGATTCAGAAGAACCTCGACCTTGAGCCCATGGAAGAACCATTTACCGAAGCGTGTCAAACACTGACAACACCCCAACAGACTGAAGCAGAGATCAGAAAAGGGCTTTCCTCGTGGCAGCTTAACTTTACTTCTGACGATTACGTGGAATACACCTGGCACGCTCCCACCGTAAGATTTTATACAGCCATGGCTGACTTGAAATCCGTTCCAGATTTCGTCTATCCCGACTGGACTAGGAATGCCATGAGCGGCATACGGAGCACTGTTGACCCAATGATTTTCACAGCTAGCAAGACCATTGGAGCCACGCTTGTCGATCTGCTCGCTAAACCTCGAGAGTTGGAGAAGGCGAGAGCGGAGTTCAAGGAAAGGACCGGAGGCGGCGTCGGAGGCTCCAAGTGGGTTACACCGCTCTTACCATCAGATTTCAAACCTCCCATTGATTTGAGGTGGCCGGAGTACGTCACAACAGTTCGCGGAGAAGAGTGGTGGATACCGACACCAATGGAATAAGAAGCTACATTTCAAAAATACACATACGCATCAATAGAGCTGGCTTCTATAACACGCTGTGACTAACATGTTGAGTCCCACATGTGGTATGTCTTTCTCGCGTTGGAGTCGAGGCTCATCGCGCGTGAAAGGCACCGAAATAGCATAGGTTTTCGAAATATGCGCACGACAAGAAAATTCCTACCATGAACGTCGTCTATTCGAGTCCCCAGGATAATGTTGCGCCACCATCAACGATAAGCGATGCCCCAGTCATGAAGGTCGAGTCGTCCGAAGCTAAGTAAAGGGCAGCATATGCTATGTCTAAAGGCTCTCCTAGCCTTCCAATCGGTATGTCTTTCGCCATTCTCTGCAATTCTTCTTCCTGCCATCCTGATTTAAGTAAAGGCGTCATTATTGGTCCTGGGCATATACAATTCACACGGATTTTATAGGAAGCACACTGCAGAGCTAACGATTTCGTTAAGGCGATTATACCTCCCTTTGAAGCTGAGTACACAGGAACCTGCTGGGAGCCAACAAGCGCTAATTCAGAAGATGTATTGATGATTGATCCCTTCCCATTCTTCTTCATAACTGGAATTGCATACTTGCAGCCGTAGAAAATTGCCTTCAAGTTCACGTCAAAAAGACGATTCCATTCGCTTTCGCTCGTTTTCCAAATAGGGCCTGAAGGTCCCTCAATTCCAGCGTTGTTAAACAAAACATCGAGCTTTCCAAACTCCTTTATGGCAGTTTTAATCATGCCTCTCACATCAAGTTCTCCTGACACGTCAACTTCTACAAATATCGAATCGCCGCCGTTTTTGGATATTTGAGTGACTGTTTCTGAGCCCGAACTTGCGTTGATATCAGCAACAACTACTCTTGCTCCTTCTTGAGCGAAAAGTATTGCCGTTGCACGGCCGATTCCAGATCCCGCGCCAGTAATGATAACCACTTTCTGCTGTAGCCTCAACTTAGAATCTCCTCTGTTAAATCCTTATCTTTCTGAGCTTTAGAGGATTTTAATCTTATCCCAGTGCGTGCACCACGAATTTTTTATTTCACACAGGCCAATAGAATAGAGAAGGTGTGTAGACTCATGCATACAAACTTTTCATTGCCGCATAAAATAAGAACTTTTCAGTCATGGTTCGAAGTTTACAAAGTTTCGGAGGGAACCTTTGCAATTTGCGAGCCAGGACAGTGGGAGGGAGTTATATCCTATTTAATTGAAGGTCAAAACAAAGCTGTTCTACTTGATACTGGAATGGGCGTTGGAGACATTAAAAACGTTGTTGAACAGCTTACTCGCCTAAAGGTTTCCGTAGTTAACTCTCATACCCATTTCGATCACGTAGGAGACAATCATCAATTCGACGAGATTGCTGTTTTCGACAACAAGGTGGAAATTGAGAGATTGGAGAAGGGAATAACTGTTGAAGAGGAGCCTTTACATCCACCAAAAAGGTTCACGCTAACTATCAAAGAGCTAAGGAATGAGCTGAGTCAGGAGCTTCTCTACAGACCCCTGCCTAAAGGGTTCGATCCGAAATCCTACCAGATTCTTCCGAGCAAGCCAACCCACCTGCTTAAACACGAGGAATTAATCGATCTAGGAGATAGACAGCTGAAAGTGCTTCACGCTCCGGGCCACTCTCCCGGGGGCATCTGCCTACTAGACATGAATAGTCAGGAGTTGTTCACCGGGGACACGTTTTATCTAAGTTCTCTTTTCACTCATTTTTCGGAATCTGACTTTCTCGTTTATTCCCGAACAGCCGACTATCTAGCCTCGTTGGCATCTTCCATCAGCGTTTTGCGCCCCTCACATGATGATTCAAAACGCCAGCCTTTTGCTGAAAGTGAATACTTGGTTAGATTGGTGAAAGCATTCCAGAGCATCAAAGCAGAGAAGGCAAACTTCAGTCCAGGAGTGTGTCCTTACACAGGCGTAAAAATACGAGACTACAAATTTGAGGGATTCTCAATCTGGGTGAAAGAAGATCTGGAAAACCTGCACTAGACAATCTATCCGCAGAAAATTATAAGATCAACTCGCTCATAAACGACGATGAGGACACCCTTATGAAGAGAATCTCTGATCTCATGTCTGGGGCCATTGATCTCCATGTGTACGCTGCCCCTGACCTGCATGAACGACCTCTTGATGAGATCGGAATCGCTGAGGCAGCGCTGAACCTCGGTATGAAAGCAGTTCTATTTAAGTCTCATTACACGATTAATGCGGATAGAATGTGTTATGTCAACAAAGCGGTTCTAGGAATCCACTGTTTCGGTGGCGTCACACTAAATTATACAGTAGGTGGATTGAATCCTCACGCCGTTGAAGCTTGCATAAAATTTGGCGGTAAAGAAGTCTGGATGCCTACGTTTCATTCAGCACACCACGTCAAACACGCCGATACGGTATATGGAGGATACAAAATTCCAGGAGGATGAAAGAGCCAAAGGTAGGAATATCGGTTCTTACAAGTAAGGGTGAACTCACTCCAGAAGTAGTTGAAATTCTTCACTTAATCGCTGAGGCGGACATCATGTTAGGCACCTCTCACCTTTACCCTGAGGAAATTAGCGTATTAGTTAGTGAGGCAAAAGGGATAGGAGTGAAAAAAATCCTTATCACTCATCCATTTCATTTTCCGTTATCCCTCGAACAACAAGTAGAACTATCGCGGAAAGGAGCCTACCTAGAATACTGCTTTGTATACTTTAAGTTTGGTGGGTGTAGCATCGATGAACTCGTTAACGCTATAAATAGAGTGGGCGCAGAAAGATGCGTCTTAGCCACAGATGACGCAACAGTTTACACACAGCCCGTGTACGGATTAAGAACGTTCGCCCAATCCCTTTTGAAAAAGGAGATAAGCGAGAAAGAAATAGAAAAGACGGTAAAGGAGCAACCTATGAAACTACTTAACCTAAAAGATGAAGCTATCATAAACAATTAGTAGGTGTTTCTGAAGAAGAGAGTGAGAGGAACTTCAAGTTATCGGCAAGCTGAGAGGAAACAGAGAAGAACGTACTGTTATCTTTGTGGACTTATTGCTTAACGATGCCTCTATGGAGGAAGTAAACGCTTATAAAGTAAATTTTACAATACTAGAAAACTCTTCGAACCATAAAGAATACTAGAAAGGAGTGATAATTTGTTTAAACATCTGCGCTCACTTCATTTTCTAGCCAGAGATGACATAGAAACTATCCTAAAATTAGCCAAGAAGGTCAAGCAAAAACCCGAAGAATACGCTCATGCTCTCGCGGGGAAAAATCTTGTGATGCTTTTCGAATTGCCATCGCTTAGAACTAGGAACTCGTTTGAAGCAGCAATGACTCAGTTGGGTGGCCACGCAATCTTCATAAAATGTCCACCGAAAGAGTCCTTTCCTGAGGGAGTTAGGGACCTCGCGGGGTTCGTTGTAGATACATGGCTTGGAACAATAGAAGGCATTAAGGACAAAGCCAAGGTACTGAGCAGGTATGTGGACGCTATAATGTGCAGAGCAACAAAGGATGAAACACTGGAGGCGCTGATTAAATATTCTGAGGTTCCTGTCATAGATGGCATGACACCTAGTTTCCACCCATGCCAAGGGTTGACAGACCTTTTCACAATCCTAGAGAAGAAAGGAAAATTAAAAGGACTAAAATTGGCTATTATAGGAGACCTTGGAGCACAACAAGACGGAGCAAATGTGATAAACTCCTTGATGATAGGCTGTGCTAAGACGGGAATAGACGTGACAGCAAGCTGTCCTGAAATGAATAGGTTCATGCCAAGTGGAAAACCTTGGGAATGGGCTTTAGAGGATGCAAAAGAAGCAGGAACAAAAATTGAGATAGAACATGACCCATACAAAGCCGTAGATGGTGCAGACGTTATTTATGCCTTCTACCAATACAGTTTCGAATCTGGCCCAGAGAAAAGAAGAGAACGAATGGTAATGTTTCCTCCATACCAAGTGAACACAAAACTTGTTGATCGGGCAAAGCCAGATGTAATAGTCATGCATTGCCTACCTGCTTATAGAGGGCTAGAAATTACTGACGCGGTCATAGATGGCCCGCACTCCGTTGTATATGATCAAGCCGAGAACAGGTTACACACACAAAAGGCAATCTTAGTCTTACTCACCAAAAAGCAATGAAAAACCAGTTGATTTCTAAGGAAAGCTTTAGTATGGATAAAAGTCGTCTTGGAAAAACCAAACTTGAAGTATCGAGGCTTTGCTTTGGTACAGAACCCTTCACCATTCCCAAAGGTCCAGCCGGTCAAAAAATTGGTGGAGACATTTCGCCTGAGAAAGGCGGACAGATATTGAAGGATGCCCTTGAGCTGGGTGTTAACTTTTGGGACACTTCGAACGACTATGGCACTCATCCCCACGTCGCGGAGGGTTTGCGTCTGGTTAGAAGGCGAGAAGTTGTGATTGCTGATAAATCATATGCTAAGACAGCCAAAGAGGCGAAGGCTGCTCTTAAGAAATCTCTGATGGAGCTAGATACTGATTACATCGATATGATGCTCTTGCATTACGTACCTTCTCACGCAAAACGAGAGCAGAATACACTTTCGACTAAGTACGTCGAATTAGCAGAATTAGGGCAACGGTTGGAGGCGCTGAAAACTTTTTGCGAAGCAAAAGAAAGCGGAATTGTGCGGGCGGTAGGACTCTCAACCCATAGTACTAAGGTTTTGAAGTCTGCTTCTGCGATGCCAGAAATAGAAGTCATCTGCACGATCTTGAACGAGGGTGGTGCTTGGATTGAAGACGGCACCTTGACAGAGCATATTTCAGCGATCAAGAACGCCTATGAAGCAGGCAAGGCAATCTACGTCATAAAGCTCTTAAACGCCGGGAAATTGCGAAGCAAAATTGAATCATCCTTAAAATTCGCTTTTCAATTTCATTCATTTATAAACGCCTTCAACATTGGAATGTATAGTGTTGATGAGGCCAGGATGAATCTCAGTGTCTTGGAGGATGTGCTGCACGTGCGCGAACCATAGCACATTTTTCTCGTTCTGCCTTACACGTTCTTGTTTAAACACCTCTTTAGTCAAATGGTTTAAATGGAAAAAGTGTCCACACTGTTTGATAGACAATAAAGCATTTATCTCCATCCTATATGTATATGCTTATTTCCAATCGAATTGGACAACTGAGCGAATGGCTATGAGAATGTTGGTTGCTTTGGGTGGCAATGCCATTAAGCAAGCAGGCGAGAAAGGAACTTCTGAGGAGCAGTTCCAGAATTGCTTAACAACTTGCAGGCTTTTAGCACAGATAGTGAAAAAGATGGAAAAGGACGACCGCCTAATAATAACCCATGGTAACGGTCCACAGGTCGGTAACCTCATGGTGCAACAAGAGGAAGCTAAACATGTTGTACCGGCTCAACCTATGGACGTAGTTGGAGCGATGACACAAGGACAAATTGGCTACATGCTACAACAAACATTAATGAACTGCCTAAGAGATGAAGGAATCGCGAAGCCGGTCTGCGCAGTGATAAACCAAGTTTTGGTAGACAAGACTGATCCAGAATTCTTTGGTGAAACTGCCTCAAAACCGGTAGGCAACTTCTTCACTGAAGAAGAAGCCATGATGATCAAAAAGGAACATCCTGAGTACATTATCAAAAAGGTCAAACCAGTGGGAGAAAAAGCATGGAGAAGAATAGTTCCTTCTCCATATCCAGTGGCTAACGTTGAGGGCGAGGCTATCAGAAAGTTAGTTGACACTGGTGTCATACTTATCGCTTCTGGAGGCGGAGGCATACCCGTAATTCTGGATGAGCATGGACATTACAAAGGTGTTAAGGCAGTTATAGACAAAGACTTGGCTGGTGAAAAGCTGGCTGAGGTTGTTAATGCAAACGTGTTTTTGATTATAACGGATGTAGAAAAAGTGAAGTTG
>CAYFTS010000031.1:0-2357 GCA_964346135.1 uncultured Candidatus Bathyarchaeia archaeon
CATAGATTCTACTTCCGGCATAATATTGTACACATACATTTTTGCGCCTATGCTCTCGTTTGTCTTCATCTACCTTGCTCATGACATGCAACCTAAAACCCCGATCACCGACTGGGAACCGTACAAAGTATATGCTATCTTCATAATGGTCGGTCTTTTGGTTTTCTTTTTGCTTACTGGCTTCATGGGTATGGTTCAAATTCCATTCCTTTCTGCTATACAAAGCGTCGTTGATCTACCTATGGCATTTGCTGCCTTATTGGTTATCTCCACCGCGCCTCCAGCTATCGTCCAAATGAAAGTTTCAAAGAAAAAGTTGAGTGTTGAAGAAGGAATAGCAAATTTTCTTCGAGACCTAACTGAGATTAGAAAAACTGGGTTATCTCCGGAAAAGTGCATCGAAAGCCTTTCAAAGCGTAACTATGGTGAATTCAGCAAACAGCTGCAACAGATCTCATCTGAGCTTTCTTGGGGCGTTTCATTGAGGCGGGTTTTCGAAGGTTTCTTGAAACGAACCAAAAGTTGGTTGTCGCAGATAGTCATATTCCTACTTGTGGAAACGATTGACGTAGGAGGCGGAACTATCTCAACCATTGAGGCACTTGCGAGGTTTAACCATATGACTCAAGAAGTGGAGAAAGAGAAGAGGGCGAGCACCCGACCCTACATAATAGTGCCCTATTTCGCTGCGATTTTGCTTATGTCGACAACGCTCATGATGTTGGTACTCGTTTCTAAAACGGTGAGTATGGCCGCACCAGGAGGACAGACCACCGACTTAAGTTCTATCTCTACTCTTTTCAGTATTTCAGTTATATTTCACGTGTACATGATTGGGTTAGTGGCTGGTAAGATCGCTGGAGAATCCATATCCGCTGGATTTAAACACTCTGCCCTGCTAGTCGTCATCACCTTGCTGGCATCCATCTTTGTTCCACAGCTTGTGAGCCTATGAGGAACCTATCAATATCGCTTTTGCGCCAAAACAAGGCTGTGTCGCACGCTATCTCAGCCCTCATAATTACTGCCGTTACTGCCTCCCTCGTTATGGTGGTCGCTACATACGCTTACTATATTTTGGAGCAACAGAGAGGTGGGGCTGAGTTTGAGGTGGCTAAGAAATCGATTCTAGCCTTTGACGATGCGTTGCAAGATGCCGCTTGGAAGCTTAACGCGTCTCGTGCAGCAAGGTTTAAAATAGCATTTGGCAATCTACTGCTGATATCAGACGCCATGAATCTAACAGTGACTGCCACAATAGATAGCTCTAATTATACTTTAGCATCTATTTCAACTGGAATCATAAAATATTCAATTAGCACTCGCTACATTACCTTCGGCGCAAACTACACATACTATGTCTTGGGGGACAGTGATCTAGTAGTCACTGAAAGCACGGAGAGCTTGAGTAGAGTGTTCATTGAGCAAGAATCGTCTTCGGCCAATATTATTTTAAACTACCGAACGCGGGCTATGAGAACATCCTATCTGAATGTGAATGGAACATGGGTAAATTATGTGAGTGTTTGGTTAATCAAAGTTGTGACTAGTTCAACTTCCCATATTAATGATTTTGATCTTAAAGCGAAATCTCTCAGTATCCAAACAAATACTATTGACCCTGGAGTGGGTGTCACGAGTGACTGCATAATTAGCGTTGAGTCAGGCAGTAAATCAAGCTCGGCTACAGTTTCGTTGGGTTCTGGAAAAGTTGTCTTTAGCGTAATAGTTGCCGAAGTACAGGTTAGCGTGTGATGGTGAAAGAAATTGCCAGCTTACACAATGAGTCATATCATATTCACCTCAGCCCTAATCGCTCTGATCTTTTTAATGCAGTTCTCTTTCACATTCGTCGTAGACAACATGAAAACGGAGATGATTAAGAGAGAGCTGAAGGAAATAACTGACTACGTTTCTGATACTTTGGCAAATTTGTACTTTCTAGTGAAGTCTACAAATTATAGTAACCTGACGTTAGAGAAAACTCTTAATCTGCCTTCACGTGTAGAGAACTCAATTTTCGTCATAAACATAACGTTGAATGAGGGTTACGCTCAATCTATGCACGGTTATATTAAAGACAATTCATGGATTGAGGTATCTTCTTGGATTCTTCCTGGTTTGAAAGTGGAGAATCAAACTTCGATTGAAAGTGGTGGAAGGGCTGTTGTTGCTGGATGTAGGCGGGGCGATGACTTGAATGTCTATGCTTGGTTAGCTTATGCTTAGAGGGAGTTCCAAATATTTATCTATAATAGTAAGACTTAATATACAGTATTGATATTTATTTAATGGTATTAAAGGGATAAATATGGTGGCTCCAGTTTTTGAACACATAACGGCCATAATAGTTGTAA
>CAYFTS010000032.1:0-6446 GCA_964346135.1 uncultured Candidatus Bathyarchaeia archaeon
AACTTTTGTGCATTTTTGACTTCCTGTACGAAATTGAAGTTGTGCTTGATTTCTTTTGGAGCCTGAAGTTTTCTGTAAAGAGCCTCTAAGATTATCTTTTCAATCACCTCTGCGCCAAATCCGAATATTTCCTTCAAGCCTTCATCAAAGGCTTCTGGATCGTCGATGTGGCGATCTGATCGAATTGACGCCGTCTTTTTCATGTATGAAAGCACGACAGGGGCAATGGTAGGACTAATGTTTCTTAAACCTTCATCTACGGCTTCGGCCAGAACTACATAAAACTTAGAGGGAATTTGTTCCACGAAACACTCCCACATTTGCTAGGTCACATAGGGCGTTAATGATATCCCTTTATCCGAGATCAAAATGTTGCAGTAGTGATGGTTATGGTTGGTGCCTCTTATCTTCAGTATTACTGCCCGTTTTCGGATGCCTTCTTTTTCGTTAATGGTCTCGAATTGAATTATTCCATCTGCCACAAACTCTTCAAACCCGAGTCCCAGTTTTTCACTTCCTTTGGGCACCTCCACTAATAACAATGTAGTGCAACCGGTTTTGCGCATTAGTTTGTATAACATGTGGAGTACTATTCTGACATCTATCTTCTTCTCGTACGCTTGGGCCATAGCTGAAAATGAGTCAATAGCCAGCCTCTTTGCACCAATCACCAAGATCTCTCTTAACACTGCTTCGAATGCTGTTGACAGTGCTTTTTCGCGGGTAGTCATCATGTCCAAAAACCTGAATTTATTTTTGCTTTCCAACTTCTCAAAATCAAGGTCGAATTTTTTCATATTATCCAAGAAGAATTCTTCTCGCTCTGCAAAAGACACGTAGATGCCGTTCTCATTAAAATTCTTCGCGCCGTGATATAGTGAGCTGCTGCAATGGTCTTACCAGCACCGGGAGAACCTGCGAGCAGAATTAAACTACTACGTGGAAAACCCCCTTGAATCAAGTCGTCCAAACTGTCTATGCCCGTGGGAACTCTGTTAGCCAATTTGCTTACTTGTCGAACACTCATGTTTAACCGACCTTTTTTCTCGACAATCGATTGTTTTTCTCGGAGATACATGTATGCATATTTCTAGGCTGGGCTTCAGAGTATTAATGAATTGTGAATTGACAATTTATCTTGGAACTAATGTTTCCAAAATCAGATTTTGAATTCGCATATGTTAAATGGGGTCGTCTTGGAAATCTTAACGTAGGAACTATGGGTTACTGGTAGAAGTGTCATCTCCAACAATATCAACATTTGGAAAAGGCGCAAACCATCTATGTTAAAATACAAACCTAACTTCCGGAACATTCCCCGTTCAATTTTGCTATTTTTGGTGCTATTCAGTTTTTTCATTATGGTTGGGCTGGTTGACGGTACGAATGGATCCATTTACAAAACTTATTATGCGAGCGGCTACAACATTTCAAATGGGACATATCTTTCTGGTAGTGTTCCCTCCAGCGTCACCAGCGTGGATGCAGACTACTTCATCGTGAGGAGCATGGGAACAGACACTTCTGTTAATACATACAATCCGAGCGGATACAATTTGTTGGGTTCTACAACCCTTGATTCGGGGTCTGTTTCAAATTTGGCGACGGATGATGGTTCGTATATGGCATTTAGGAGTTATGCGTCAAATTTTTCCTCAGGTGATAATAATGCCTTCATCGCCTATCAGGCGGGAGCGGCTGCAGAAGTTAGGATTCCGAAGTATAGAACGTGGAACGGCTCGGCGTGGTCGAATCAGAGCTCAATGCCAACTGCTGCTAGCCCTTTACGTTGGGTTAGATCCGTGTATTCTTCCCTTGAAGCGAGGTATTATGAGAAAATTGTGGTTACGCTTTCAGATGATCAGTATTTGGACGCTTATGTTTGGACCGGAAGCTCTTGGTCTGGTTCATCCAACATAGGACAAGTTGGTGCAGTGTCTGTTGACACCAGAAGTTACAATCTGAAATACGAGAAAACCAGCGGTAGGGCTCTGCTAGTGTGGTCTACGGGTGGAGGAACGGTAGACATGCGGTACAAAATCTGGAGTGGTGCCACTTGGAGCAACACTTACAACTTAGACATCTCTGGTACAGCCAGCGGAACAGAAATCTACTGGATTGCAATGGCGCAGAATCCGACGACCGATTCCAACGAACTCACTTTAATCGCTATAGATGGATCTAACGGCGACGTTTATGGGCTTATCTGGAATGGAACAGCGTGGGGAAACGAACAACAACTCGAAACCAACGTAGCAATAACCACTGAGGAGTCCATAGCTGTTGCCTACGAGCAGACGAGCGGTGACGCCATCTTTGTCTGGAGTTCAGCCCCCGATAATACCTACTCTCGTCAATGGAATGGTACCGCTTGGGAAGCCTCTTCCACTCTGGTTGACCTGACTGGCCCCGCTGCACCAAACTGGATATCACTTAAGTCTGATCCGGCCTCAGACAGCCTCATGCTCGTAGTAGTAGATTCCATGCAAGACCTAAACACTGCGGACTGGAACGGAACTGCGTGGACAATTCACACTGAACATGACATCTTCGTCAATACGGATTTCGCAAGGTGTGCAGATGTGGATTGGGAGCCATCTGGAAGCAAAGCCTTGCTGGTTTGGGGAACCGACACAACAAACCTTTCTTGGAAGACTTGGACGCCAGCCGGAGGATGGACATCTCAATCAGACTTTAACTACGCTGGAGCTGACGCCCAGTGGATTCAGCTCAGGAGAGACCCCAGAGGGGTAGGCACAGCCAAGATTTTCGTCTCTGCAAGCGATGTTAACATGGACGGTTTCGTGGTGAAGTGGAACGGCATAGCTCTAAGTGACAGCGTCACCTTCACGACGCAAATAGTAGCCACCACCTACGAAAACTTTGACTTGGCCTTTCAAAACTTCGGCGAACCAAACGAATACACCGTAGAAGTCGAGTTCACAGGAACCACCAACACTGACACCTGGACTCAACTCAACTGGACCATAGACTCAGCTTGGGACACAGCTTCTGTCTCAGTCACTCTCCAACTCTACAACTATTCTTCAGGGTTCTATCCAACAAGCGGCGACGGATACATATCCTACACAAGCTCAGCTACAGCCAACACCGACGAAAACAAAAACCAAACTATAACAACCAATCCAGAGGATTTCAGAGACTTCAGCGGCAAGTGGAAGGTCAAGGTGAAAGGTGTAAAATCTACGAGCATCCAGTTCGAGTTTAAAGCCGACTGGATAGAGTTCAAAACTACCTACTACAACGAGTACACGGTCTCCACAGAGTTCACCTTCTCAAATATGACTACAAAGACGTCGACCCAGCTCAACTTCACGGTAGTAAGCCAGTACAATATAGCAAGTGTTAGTGTCGCCATCCAAGTCTGGAATTACTCTTCTTCGGCCTATGCAACAAGCGGACAAGCCTACCTCAGCTACATGTCCAGCGGAACAAACGAGACCAAAACGCTTAACATAGCCGCTAACCCACAATTCTACACATCAAACGGAAACGCAAAAATAAAAATTACAGGCGTATTAGCAACAACAACACAGTACCGGCAAGAGATAAATCAGGTCAAACTCCTCTACGGCTATGCTGCAATACCTCCTGTGGCTTTCTTCACTTACACACCAACCAATCCGTTTGTAGATGAGACCGTTACCTTCAACGCAACAGGCAGTTATGATCCAGACGGCAACATCACCAGCTACTTCTGGGATTTTGGAGACAACTCCACTGGCACAGACAATATTACAACGCACTCTTACGCTGACGACGGAATCTACACGGTGACACTTAACGTAACCGATGATGACGGGTTGTCTGACACTTTTTCTGTAAACGTCACGGTGCTTAACACGCCGCCAGTAGCCAATTTCACTGAGTCTGCGGAAACAGCTTATGCCTATGTGATTATTACTTTTAATGCTACGGACAGCTACGATCCTGACGGAACCATATCCAGCTACTTTTGGAATTTTGGCGACGGAACAAATGCTACTGGCGTTACGGCCAGCCACTCGTACAGCGCGGCTGGAAACTACATCGTGACTCTTACGGTTACGGACGACGATGGTGCAACTGCATCGGCTAACGCCACTAAAACAATTCTCTCGAACGAACCTCCTGTAGCATTGTTTACAGATTCTGCAGAAACAGTTTATACGGACGAGTTCATCACATTCAACGCAACAGGCAGTTATGATCCAGACGGCAACATCACCAGCTACTTCTGGGATTTTGGAGACGGAACAAATGCAACAGAGGTCATCGTAAGTCACGCCTATGCAGATGATGGACTCTACATGGTTACCTTAACAGCCACTGACGACAAGGATACAACTAATTCAGCCAGTGCTACCAAAACCGTGTTGAATAGGCCTCCTGTGGCTTCCTTCACTTACACACCAATAAATCCAGTTGTAAATGAGACTGTGACCTTCAACGCATCAGACAGTTATGACCCAGACGGAACAATCGTCAGCTACTTCTGGACTTTCAGCGATGGAACTAATAGAACAGGCAGAACAACAACCCACACCTATACCAATCCAGGAACCTACAACGTAACTTTAACCGTCACTGATAATGACTCATACATCAACTCGACCAAGCGCATCATAACCGTGCACATTCACGACATAGCTATAGTCGACCTTACAGCATCGGCTACTGAAGTAATCTCTGGACAGATTGTGAATTTTACCGTTCTCGTGAAAAACAATGGAACCGCAGCTGAAACCTTTAACGTTACCCTCTTTTACAATGAAAATATCATTGGAAGAAAGACCGTAACCAATCTGGCTCCGGGCGACCAGACAACCTTAGCGTTCATGTGGAACACCACAGGCATAGCTGAAGCAAGTTATAGAATACAGGCTGAGGCAAGCGTGGTCTCTGGTGAGGTGGAAACAAACAATAACGCGTATACAGGTATCATCGTGGAAATCAGCACACAAGCCTCATTGTGGCCATTCGACGCGGTTACAACGCTTTTGTTCATTTTGCCGGTGCCCTTTGGACTTCTGTTCCTCGTTGTCCTAAGACTTAGGCGCAAGAAGAAAGCCAAACCTCACATTGAAAGAAAGGCAGATATGTTTTCTGGACAATTTGGAATGACTCACCAGCAGATGATCGGCAAAAAGATGTTGTTAGAAATTGACCCAGCATCAGACTATCATGAGTCTCTTTTAAGCTTTGTTGCTGAAGCGAAAAACACCAACGAGCCACTTTTCGTCTTCACAAGTAGAAACAGCACATTACATTCAGCGCTTTCGGAAGTTGGAAATGTAAACCTCCGTCTATTGACTTCGAGAACGTCCTATCCTCAGCAGATAAATGAGAAGGAAATTCTCTTGCCCGCAAGTAACCTTTCAGTGCTGCTTGACGCCTTTGATAGAATTCAAAAAGGAGAAGAGACACCAATAAACATGCTATTCGATAACCTTTCAGACATCATAGTAAGATGCGGGTTCGAAAGAACCTACAAGTTTATGCGCCTCCTTCTCGAAATCATCTCGTCACCCAAAGTAACAGCGCTATTTGTGTTCAACCCAACGTCACATGATCAGGCAACCTCATCCTCCATTAGAAGCTTGTTTAAGATCCAATTAGCTTATGCAAAGGCCGGCCCAAAAGTAGGGACTTTATAGGAGGAGTTCGTCCATGAAACTTTTTCGAATGGAATGGTGATATCCCCTGCAAACTCCCCATTTTCAGAAGATGAGCACAATCACAGTAAATATTAAATGGTCTTTATTGCAGTAATCGATAATTGCGGGATTGAAATGGCAAAGAAATCGCTTTATGAGGCGGCTTGGATCCTTGGCTTAATCGCAGGGATCGTATGCATATTGTTTGCTCTCTTTGACTTTTTTGGTTACTTACCGGAAATCTTGGAAAAGCCCATTAAGGGTCTCACAGACATGGTAAGTGCCGTAATCCTTGGTGTTCTGGGGTTCCTGATATTGGGTGCGGCGCGAATGACAAAGACTGGACGTAAAAGGGCAGCTACTGGGGGAATATTCCTTCTGGTGTTTGGTTTTGTGGCATATTTGGTAGGGGGCGCGATAGGAGCCCTCATAGCTGTTTTGGCTGGCCTACTGGCAGTAGTTGCCAGATATGGCTAGGAAATGCACGCGCAAAAAATTTTAATAGATGAAAACATGGATTACTTCTTGGTGTCCTTTTTCGTCGAGGTGTCTCGGAGAGTAGCTTATGAGCTGAGTCTCATACGCGTGGTGTTTTAGCTTCTCCAAGGTGTAGGAGAACAAGAGGGATTGGACTAGAACTAGTCAGATTTGAGTAAAATAGTGGGGCACGTTGAACCTTAAAATCCTGAAGAGGAGGACTGAGATGTTGGATGCGGTTAGTACGGGGCTTCATCCTTCCGCCGTTGTTAGTCAGTTGGCTGAGAAGTATGGGGTTACGGAGCGTGCTTT
>CAYFTS010000033.1:0-14923 GCA_964346135.1 uncultured Candidatus Bathyarchaeia archaeon
ACAAAGCTTTAAAGAAATTAAATACGGATTTCAAAGCATAGATGAAACAGTCCAATATGCAAAAAGACAGGGTTAGAGCCTCTTTTGTTTTGAATATCACTTACTCCCTTGGTGAGTTCAGATGAAGTACCTACTCGTAATCGGCGACGGAATGGCTGACTATCCAGTTGACGCCCTAAACGGAAAAACTCCTCTGCAAGTTGCTAACAAACCCCACATTGACGAACTTGCAGCCAAAGGACGTAGCGGAATCCTAAAAACGATTCCAGAAGACATGGGAGCTGGCTCTGACATTGCAAACCTTTCCATTCTAGGATACAACCCTAAAAAATGGTATACTGGTAGGGGCCCCCTTGAAGCCGCTAGCAGAGGCGTTAAACTAGGCAAGGATGACATAGCTTTCAGATGCAACCTAATCACAGAGGAAAATGGCGGTTTAGTTGATTATTCTGCCGATCACATAACAAGCGAAGAGGCCAGCGAACTGATTAAACATGTAGGAAACAAACTTGGAAAACCGAACGAAATTGATTTCTACGCGGGCGTCAGCTACAGACACCTGTTGGTATTTAGGAACAGCTCATACTCAAATGAAGTTTTGTGCACTCCACCCCATGATGCTATTGGCATCAAAATATCCGAGGCCTTACCAAAAGCCAAGACAACAGAGGCGGAATTCACCGTTTCTACATTAAACAAGATGATTTTGAGTTCAAAAAAGATTTTAGAAAACCACCCAGTGAATGCCAACAGAATTAGCCGCGGCAAGAAACCTGGAAACATGATTTGGCCTTGGGGCCAAGGCAAGAAACCAAGCATCCCCACATTACAGGAAAGATATGGCATAAGGGGGGCAGTTATATCAGCTGTTGACGTAGTTAAGGGCGTAGGAATATACGCTGGAATGAAAGTCATCAACGTTCCAGGCGCCACTGGATTTTACGACACAAACTATGAAGGAAAAGCTGACTACGCACTTGAGACTCTGAAAACTTATGACATGGTTTTAATTCACGTGGAGGCTCCAGACGAAGCTGGTCACTTCGGGGACTACGAACAAAAAATTAAGTCAATAGAGGATTTAGATAAGCGACTGATTGGAAGACTAATGGAAGGTTTAGATAGGGAATATACAGTCGCGGTCTTGCCAGATCACGCCACACCGATAAAGGTTAAAACTCATACAAGAGACGCTGTGCCGTTCACCATCTATTCTCCACTCATTAAACCTGATAATGTGAAATGTTTTGATGAAAAGTCTGCGAAAAAAGGTGGCTTCGGGTTTTTAGAAAGAGGAGAAATGTTCATGCCACTATTCGTGGCGGCTAAGTAGTTTCTCTTTTAGAGTTTTTAGGAAGAACTTCTCTCAGTTTCTTTTCTGGCGCTCCCAAGCAGTAGAGTATGCCTGTTAGGTTTTCTTTTGTTAACACGCCGTCAGCCACTTTTTTAAGGATGTCTTTGGAGTTAAGCGCTATTCCCAAACCTGAACTTTGAAGCATGAATCGATCGTTGGCACCGTCTCCAACCGCAACGATTTCTTCTAGCAGCAGTTTTTCTTTCTTAGCCAACTCGCGAATTAGTTCGCCTTTCCGTTTGCTGTCAGTTATTGGCTCTTCCACTTCGCCTGTCAACTTACCCTCTTTAATCACAAGTTTGTTAGCATAAGCATAGTCGATGCCAAGTTTCTCCTTGATTCTGTTAACAAAGTAATTGAAGCCTCCAGAAACCAAGGCAGTTTTGAAACCCAACATTTTCAGCGTACTTATCAGTTCCTCCGCGTTCGGCGTTATTTCCAAGTTATCTGCTATGGTTTCGAGAACTTCAGTTTTCAAGCCTTTCAACAACATTGCACGTTTCCTCAGAGCTTGGTTAAAATCGATTTCACCGTTCATTGCTCTTCGCGTAATTTCCTTTACTTTTCCACTCACACCAGCAGCTTTGGCGAGCTCATCGATAACTTCAACGTTGATTAGCGTGCTGTCTACGTCGAAGACTATTAGTCTCTTTGGTCTTTGAAACACACCTTCCTCTTGGACAACCACGTCTTGCCCAACTTCACTACATGTATCTTCAAGTCCGCTTCTGAAATCTTCAAAGTTGGAGGAAAGATCGCTGATGTCCGTTAAGATTTCCATGGCGTTTAGCTCTCCAGAAGCAATCATCCTTATCCTCTCTATGTTCGCTTTTTTTTCAGACAAAAACTTTGAAACTTTTGCAACGATGCCGGGGCGGTCTTTCCCAATGGTGGTTAGTAACACGGGTTTCTTTTCGCCTTTTTGTCTACCCGCAGCGTATGGTTCCATGGTCACGTCTAAGCCTATTTCACTTCCGATATCTATCAGTTGAGTTTTAAGGGCTTCAACAGATGTAACAACGGCGCGGCAATCCGCTATCATGAAAATGGCGAAGAGCCCCCTCATGCTGAAAGCCTCGATGTCAAGGATGTTTACGTTTGCGCGAGCTATGGCGTTGGTTATTTCTGCAATTAATCCGGGTTTATCTTTACCAGTAGCAGTGATTACAGCGAAGTCGGTTGCCATTCAATAAACACCCTTTAACGCGTTCTCTTTTTTTCTAAATTTTATTTGATGAACAGCCATTTTCATGTTTCGGTCTAAAAGGTTTTAGCAGCTCTCGGGTAGGAACCGAGAACCTTCAAGAAAGCTGACTTCTTTTCAACAGCTTTCAACGCTTCTTGACATCTTTCCTCAGTTCTATGACCTTCAAAATCCAAGTAGAAATTGTATTCCCAAGGCTCTTGCTTGGTCGGTCTTGACTCGATTTTCGTCAGGTTTATGTTCCTCACGGCAAACTCTTCAAGAGCATAATATAACGCTCCTGGAAGGTCTTTAAGAGAAAAAATGATGGAAGTTTTATCTTTGCCAGAAAGAAGCGAATCATTTTTTGATATGACGAAGAATCTGGTGAAGTTGTTTGGGTTATCCGCTATTCCTTCCGCTAGAACTTTCATTCCATAAATTTTCGCCGCTCTTTCGCTGGCAACTGCGCCAGCATCCATCAATTTTTTTTCCTTCATCATTTTTACGCTGCCTGCAGTGTCATAGGTGGGAATTAAGTCACAGCCTAAGCTTTCTAGGAAGCTTCTGCACTGGGCTAGAGCTTGTGGGTGGGAGTAAACCACTTTAATTGAGTTTAGACTTGTTTTGGGGTTGGTTATGAGACAATGAACGATTTTGAGGATTGTTTCGCCGCAAACTTTGAGGTCATGGGTAAAAAACAGGTCGTAGGTTTGATTTACGCTTCCTTCTATCGAGTTTTCAATGGGAACAACCCCGTACGAAGTTTCTCCCTTTTCTACGCTTTCAAAAACATCTGATAGGTTTCTGCAAGGTTTCACTTGAACTGAAGAATTGAAGTAGGAGTAAACAGCACTTTCACTGTACGCTCCTATCTCACCCTGAAAAGCAACTTTCATCTGCACCACCACGCTTTCACTTTCTTCTCCGTCTTCTCAACAAAACTTTGTTGATGCCATCAATCATCGCTTCAACACTAGCCATAACAATGTCTTCACGAGCAGCCCTCGCCGACATCACATTACCATCCTTGTCTTCAACCTTTATCATCACTTCAGCTATAGCATCTGACCCTCCAGTTAAAGCCTCCAACCGATACTCCTTTAACCTGACATCCACCAAGCTGCCAGTGAGCTTTTGCATCGCCTTAATCGCAGCGTCCACTGGACCCAAACCAGTTTCAGCAGCCACGTACTCTTTCCCATCCAACACCAATTTCACTGAGGCGGTTGGGATGACTTTTATTCCAGTCACCACTGCCAAGTCCACTAGATCAACGATTTTCTCCTCTTTGACCACTCTACCCATAACAGACCGAGTTATAGCTAGCAAATCAGCGTCTGTCACAATTTTGCCTTTGTCTCCCAGCTTCTTGACTCTTCTAACAATGTCCTTTAACTGCTCATCCCTAGGATGTATTCCTACCTCTTCCAGCTCTGTTTTGATGCCGCGAGTGCCCGCGTGTTTACCAGCCACCAGTCTTCTTTGTCTACCCACAAGTTCCGGCTTAATCGGTTCAAAGGTTGAGGGGGCAACTGCAACTCCGCGGGTGTGGATTCCAGATTCGTGGACAAAAGCGTTTTCTCCAACGATTGCTTTGTTTGGTTGAATTGGAATTCCTGTTAATCTTCGTATCAACTGTGAAGTTCCATAGATTAGTTTGGTGTTTATTCTTGTTTTCAGGTTATGAATCAGATGAAGTGCCATCACAACTTCCTCTAAAGCCGCGTTTCCAGCTCTTTCACCCAACCCATTTACAGCCACATGTACTTGAGAGGCTCCACCCTCCACTCCAGCCAAGGAGTTTGCCACAGCCATGCCGAAGTCGTTGTGACAATGCACGCTGATGGGTGCTTTCACTGCGTTCTTGAGTTCCTCAATGAGTTTACGCATTGTTGCTGGGGTCATCACTCCAACAGTGTCTGGGATGTTTATTCGGTCGGCTCCAGCCTTTTCAGCGGCGCTACATATCTTCTTTAAGAAGTTCAAGTCTGTTCTGGTTGCGTCCATGGGTGAGAACTCACATATCAACCCGTGGTCTTTGATGTATTCTACAGATTCTACAGCTCTCGCTAAAACCTGTTCAGGTTTTATGCCCAAAGCATGTTTCATCTGGACTTTTGACGTTGAGACAAAAGTGTGAACCGAATCAACGTCACATCCAATGGCTGCGTCAATGTCTTCTTTCATGGTGCGGGCTAAACCACATATCTCCGCTTTCAATCCGATTTTAGCTATTTCCTTAACCGCCTCCATCTCGCCCCTCGAAGTTATTGGAGTGCCAGCTTCAATCACATTTACACCTAACTTGTCCAGTTGACGAGCTATCTCTATTTTTTCCTCCGGAGTTAAAGACACTCCTGGAGTTTGTTCTCCATCTCTAAGAGTTGTGTCAAATATCTGAATGTATCTTGCGCTTTTGGACTTCAAACTTTCAACCTTCCAGTTTTTTCTTAATAATTTCTTTTGCGATAGCTTCTCCCACTTCCATGGTTTTGGCTTTTCCACCAAAATCTGGAACAGTTACTCCTTTCTTCAACGTCGCAACCACAGCGTCTTCTACTGCCTCAGCAGCGGCTACACATTTAGAATCACCGTGTTGTTCACCTAGCCAGTCAAGCATCATCTTTGACGCAAGAATCATGGAGCATGGGTTAGCCGTGTGTTTTCCAACTCGGGTTGGAGCAGAACCGTGAACTGGTTCAAACAAAGCAAAATCATCTCCGATGTTTGCTCCTGGAGCCATGCCTAGTCCACCAACGAGCTGAGCTGCTTCGTCTGAAAGGATGTCGCCAAACATGTTGGTGGTCACAATGACATCGAAGTCTTGCGGAGCCTTAATTATGCGCATGGCAGCGGCGTCAACATATTGTTCATCAAAGGTTATGTCTGGATACTGCTTAGCTACTTCCCTACAAGTTTCTGCGAAGAGACCGCATGTTACTCTCATAACATTTGCCTTGTGAACCGCTGTAACCCTCTTCTTTTTGCTTCGTCTTCTAGCCATCTCAAAAGCTTTCTTCGCTATTCGTTCACTTCCCTTCCTCGTTATTACCCTCAAACAGACAGTGACGTCGGGATTCAAAGCGAATTCTAAGCCTCTGTAAACGTCTTCCGTGTTCTCCCTCACGAACACGAAGTCTATGTCACGTCTCACAGACGGAACTGATGGATAAGCCTTCACTGGCCGAATGTTGGCGTACAAATCAAACATAAGCCTCAACTTCACGATGACGTCAGCTGCTGTTTCGCCTACTGGTCCCTTCAAGCATGCGTCAGAACTCTTTATGGCTTCCACAGTGTCTTCTGGAAGGGCTACACCTCTCTTTTTGAAGCACTTATCACCAGCCTCCAACTCAACAATGTTTAAGTTCAAACCAAACTTGTTTTGAACCGCTTCCAGAACCTTCAATGTTGTTTCAGTGAGTTCGGGGCCAATTCCATCGCCTGGAATAAGAGCTATCTGATAACCAGTCATTTCAACCGTTTCCTCAAATGTTCCATCAAGCCGCCATCATTCAGTATTTCCATAATAAACGCTGGAAGCTTAGTTGCCTGAAGAGTTGAGTTCTCCGATCGATTCTCAATCAGCCCAGTCTCCAAGTTCACCACCAACTCGTCGCCCTTTCTGACTTTACTTGAAACTCCACGACATTCAAGCACCGGCAAACCGATGTTTATAGCGTTTCTGAAAAAAATGCGCGCAAAAGACTCCGCAAGTACACATTTGACGCCGGCATGTTTCAACGCTATTGGCGCCTGCTCTCTGCTGGAGCCACAACCAAAGTTTCTTCCAGCAACAATTATTACACCTTTCTGAACTTTCTTTGGAAATGTTGGATCTAATCCTGCCATGGCATGTTTAGCCAGTTCTATTGGATCTGTTAGGACAAGATATTTTCCCGGTAAAATAACATCAGTATCGATATTGTCTCCGAACTTTACTGCTTTTCCAGAGATCATTAGTTTAGTCCTCCAGTGATCGTGGGTCAGTGAGTTTGCCGGTTAAGGCTGAAGCGGCAACAGTTACGGGAGAAGCTAAATACACAAGGGCTTTTGGACTTCCCATCCTTCCGATGAAGTTTCTGTTGGAAGCGCTTATGCAGACCTCTCCAGGCGCTAGAAGTCCCATGTGTCCGCCAAGGCATGGTCCACAAGTGGAGCTGCTAACATAGGCTCCGGCTTTCGCAAATGTTTCGAAAAGTCCCTCCGTTAATGCTTGGTAGTACACTTCTTGGGAGGCGGGAATAACTATCATTCTTACTCCTTCCTTTATCTTTCTTCCCTTCATGATTTCAGCTGCCAGTCGCAGGTCTTCTAGGCGTCCGTTGGTGCAGGATCCTAGGAACGCTTGGTCTATGGGTAGCTCCTCTAGTTCGGATACTGGCTTAACGTTGTCCACTGATGAGGAACAGGAAACTTGGGGTTCCATGTCTGTGATGTCAAAGTTCAGAACATCTTCGTAGGCAGCGTCAGAATCGCTTTTCATGGGATTAAAAGACTCGTTGGTTCTGCTCTTAACGTAGTTTAACGTTGCTTCATCTGGTTCAATGATGCCGTTTTTAGCGCCCATTTCAACAACCATGTTGCACATTGTTAATCGACCGTCAACACTCATGTTCCTCACTGTAGGACCCGTAAATTCAACTCCTTTGTAGATGGCTCCGTCAGCTTTCATTTGACCAATTACATGTAAGATTAGGTCTTTCGGCGTAACAAACTTCTGAAAACGTCCAGTTATGTTTATTTTGATGGCGCTTGGCACTTTGAACCACAGAGTGCCAGTTGTTAATACAGCAGCCATCTCTGTAGATCCGATGCCTGTTGCAAAAGCTCCGAGGGCACCATAAGTGCATGTGTGAGAATCTGCGCCTACGATTAGGTTGCCCGGCCGAACGTATCCTTTCTCAGGCATAACTTGATGACATACTCCGCCCTTCCCAACATCGTAGAAGTTCTCTATTTTCTGTTCCTTCGCAAAGTTCCTCATCATCTCATGTAGTTCAGCTGACCTAACGGATTCCGCTGGAACCTGATGGTCCAGTATGATTACTATTCGCTTGTTGTTCCAGATTTTTTTCATTCCGATTTTTTGAAAAGACTCAACTGTTAGTGGACCAGTTAGATCGTGCATCATTGCCATGTCGACTTTGGCTTCCACAATTTCCTCGGGGCTAACTTCTTTTTTTCCAGAAGCTTTAGCCAAGATTTTTTCAGTGATGTTCATGGTGCGCTTCAACTTCTCTTCTAGTTACTTCTCGATTCCAGCTGTTTTTCTTATGAACTTGCCTACTTTCTCGATTTGATGTTCCTCAATTTCTTTCATTAAGGCATTTAGGGTTTTGAAGCCTTCTTTACCCTCTTTTATCCATTCTTTAGCGAACTCGCCGCTTTGAACCAATTTAACCGCTTTTCTCATGTTTTCCTTCACATGGTCATCAATAACTTTTGGTCCAACAGTTAAGCCTCCATACTTGGCAGTGTCTGAAACTCCTCTAAGCATCCCTGTGATGCCTCGCTGATAGATTAGGTCCATTATCAACTTCGCCTCATTACAAGCCTCAAAGTACGCTAGTTCTGGCTGGTATCCAGCCTCAACCAGTATTTCAAAGCTCTTTTTGATAAGCTCCATCAATCCGCCGACTAGCACTGTTTGTTCACCAATCAAGTCGCTTTCCGTTTCTTCCTTGAAAGTTGTCTCTAAGACGCCAGCACGAGTGCACCCAACGCCTTTAGCCATGGCAAGAGCGTTTTTCTTTGCTTGGCCAGAAGGGTTTTGGTGAACTGCAATCAAAGCGGGCACTCCGAAGCCGTTGAGGTATGTTTCTCTAACCATATGTCCAGGTCCTTTCGGAGCAAGCATGATGACATCGACATGGTTTGGTGGAACGATTTGTTTAAAGTGGATGTTGAAACCGTGAGCAAAGCCCAAAGTTTTTCCGCTTTCCATGTGCGGTGCAATATGGTTTTTGTAAACGGTGGTTTGCGCTGGGTCTGGAATTAAAATGTGGATGATGTCGCCTTTCTCTGCTGCCTCAGACACTGGATAAACTTTGAAGCCGACGTTTTTCGCTCTGTTCCACGAGGAGCCTTCAGGTCTTAAACCAAGTATAACGCTTAAGCCAGAGTCCCTCATGTTTTGGGCTTGAGCGTGTCCTTGGCTACCGTAGCCTATCACAGCGATGGTTTTCTTTTTTAACGACTCTAAGCTAACGTCCGCGTCGTAGTACACTTTCACCAATTTCAATTCGCCTCTTCTTATTCCTCTATTCTAACTGATTTCACTCCTCTGGAGAGGGCAGTTATGCCGGTTCTAGCTACTTCTTTTACTCCAAAGGGTTTCATCAAGTCGATGAAGGCATCTATTTTATCTGAGTCACCTGTAATCTCTACCATTAAGGACTCGGATGAAACGTCTACCACGCGAGCTCTGAAAATATCAGCGTAGTTGATTATGTCTGATCTGGTTTTGGCGCCAGGCGCGGTTATTTTGACGAGGGCCATCTCTCTGCTAACGATGCTGGCGGGGTCCAGTCTACTTACTTTAATCACGTCTATCAGCTTGTTCATTTGTTTGATCACTTGTTCGAGGAGTTTCTCGTCTCCGTTGACGGTTATGGTCATTCTGGCGAGGTCGCTCTGCTCTGTAGGTCCAACTGCAATGCTTTCTATGTTGAAGTTTCTGCGTCTAAACATGTTTGCAACACTGTAGAGCACGCCTGGTTTATGTTCAACGATAGCCGCTATTATGTGGCTCTTTTTATCCATTTTCTACAATTCCTCCTCATTTTCAATCATGCCTTTAAGACCAGCCCCAGCAGGAATCATTGGAAAAACGTTTTCCTCAGGCGAGATTGGAACGTCTATGACTGTGGTAACCTCGCTCTTCATCGCTTTTTTCACAGCACTTGAAAACTCTTTAAGCGAGCCAACGCGGGTGCCCTGTGCACCGTAGGCTTCAGCTAATTTAACAAAGTTTGGAACGTTTCCTAAATCCACTGCAGAATACCGCCTACCATAGAAGAGTCTCTGCCACTGAGCAACCATTCCAAGCACAGAGTTGTTCAGCACTATCACGATAACTGGAATCTTCTCCATAACTGAACAGGCGAGGTCTTGGGAAGTCATTATGAAGCTTCCGTCGCCAGCTATGTCCACCACTGGGGTGTCTGGACAGGCAACTTTAGCTCCGATGGATGCTGGGAAACCGAAACCCATGGTTCCGAGTCCTCCTGAACCGATGAAAGTTCTAGGTTTGTACGCCATGAAATAAAGAGCTGCCCACATCTGGTTTTGCCCAACCTCAGTTGTTACGATGGCATCATTGGGCAAGATTTTTCGAAGCTCCTTCATCAGTCGCGGAGGTTTCAGGTCTTTTTCTCCGCCAGATACTTCGTCTTTGACTTGCTGTTTGAATTCTTGAACTCTCTTGAACCAAGGAGAACTCTCTCTTTTCTGTAACTTGCTGGTAAGCGATTGGTAGATCGCCTTAAGAGTCTTTTTTGCATCAGCTACGATTGGTATGTCAACGTCTACGTTTTTCCCAATTTCCGCAGAGTCTATGTCGACGTGGATAATTTTTGCGTCAGGACAAAACTCGTCCAGCTTTCCAGTGGTTCTGTCTGAAAACCTTGTTCCCACTGCCAAAATAACATCAGCCTCCAAGATCAGCTTGTTTGCAACAAAAGTTCCGTGCATGCCAAGGTTTCCTAATGACAACGGATGGTTTTCTGGGAAGCATCCTTTACCCATGTAAGGAGTTGCCACTGGCGCCATCAAGAATTCAGCCACTGCCAAAAGCTCTGGTGAAGCGTTTGAAATGATTACTCCTCCACCAGCCAGGATTAAAGGATGCTCAGCTTTGAGGAGAAGTTCAACGGTTTTTTTGATCTGAAGTGGATGAGGACTTATCTTAGGTTTGTAGCCTCGAATTTCAACATTATCCGTAAACTTCATTTCAGTAGTTTCCGTCTGCACATTCTTGGGAAGGTCAATCAAAACTGGTCCAGGTCTGCCAGTTGTAGCTATGTGAAAGGCTTGTTTCACGGTTTCAGGGATTTTCGAAGCATTCTTCGGTTGAAAGTTGTATTTTGTGACTGGAGTGGTGATTCCGATTATGTCCGCTTCTTGGAAAGCATCTTTACCTATCATATAAGACGAGTTAACAGCAAAGGCGTTAACTTGACCTGTGAAAGCTATGATAGGTGAAGAGTCCATGTAGGCGTTAGCAATACCAGTGACTAAGTTTGTTGCTCCAGGCCCTGACGTGGCCATGCAGACTCCAGGCCTTCCGCTTGCACGAGCATATCCATCAGCTGCATGAGCTGCGCACTGTTCGTGTCTAGCGTGGATGTGTCTTATCTCGGGAGTTTTGTATAGAACATCGTATATTGGAAGGACTGCGCCTCCAATTATACCGAAAATCGCTTCTACTTTTTGCCGCTTCAGTGCTTCTATAACGGCTTGAGCACCTGACATTTTGGTCATTTCTCATATTCCTCCTTTAAATGATATTTCATGACTATAACTACACGTATACAGAAAAATGAAACAAAACCATGCAAGAGTCCGTTCACTAACTTTTCTAAAGAATATTTTAGGGAAGCTAATGTACGAGGAAGTGATCCCTCACGTTGTTTGTCCTCCATCTGAACGGATTCTCCTTTATGAAACTGGATTTTAACTTAAAAACGTTTTGGCTTTAAATATTATCTGCCAACGATTTCTCTGTTTTCTTATCGTCACGTTTGTTGTAGTCTGTCATCAACACGTTCATGCCGCTAAGTACAGCTTCAATGCTCGCCATAACTATGTCTTCTCGAACTCCCATGGCTGTCGCTGTTCTGTCTCCCTTGCGTAGACGAACGATCACCTCTACCATGGCGTCAGTGCCGCCTGTGATAGCTTTGACGTGATACTGCACTAGGTTAATGGGCTCAACGACTAAGACGGCTTTCCTCACAGCGTTTATTGCAGCGTCCACTGGGCCCACTCCAGTGGCTGCCTCTGAGACCACTTTATTGTTAAGTTTAAGTCGCACCGATGCGGTTGAGGTAACTCTGTCTCCAGTGACAACGGTTAATTCCTCAAGCTTTATTGGGCGAGTTTGAGGTAAACCCATAACAGCCTCTGCGACCGCCATTAGATCAGCATCGGTTACTTTCTTGCCTTTATCTCCTAAGGTTTTCACTCGCATGGAAACCTCTTTAAGCTGTTCGTCAGTTGGATGTAACCCCATCTTTTCTAAGGATGACTTAATGCCATGGGACCCTGAGTGTTTGCCAGCCACTATGCGTCTAGTGACTCCCACCACTTCAGGGGATATTGCCTCATAAGTTGATGGATGAGACAGTATGGCGTGCGTATGGATACCTGACTCATGAGTAAAGGCGTTTTCGCCCACAATCGCCTTGTTTGGCTGAACTGGAACTCCCGTTAGTCTAGCAACCAAAGTTGATGTGGGATACAAGAGTTCAGTTTTTATCGATAACTCCACGCCGTAAATAAGCTTCAGAGCAACAACAATTTCTTCCAAAGCCGCGTTCCCAGCTCTTTCCCCCAACCCATTGATTGTCGCATGAACTTGGTTGGCACCAGCCCTCAGGGATGCTATAGAATTTGCTACGCCCATTCCAAAATCATCGTGGCAGTGAGCACTAATGATTATGTTTTTAAAGGCTTTTCTCAGGTCTGAGAAGAATTTGTGAGATTTTTCAGGAGTTAAAACTCCAACTGTGTCGCATGGACAAATTCTGTCAGCTCCTACGGAAATTCCTTTAGCAAAGAAATCCTTGATAAAGTTGAAATCGGTTCTGGTGGCGTCTTCAGATGAGAGTTCAACGATGAGCCCATGGTCTTTGGCGTATTGAACGGATTCTTCTGCGAGTTTTAGAACATCCTCTCTGGTTTTCTTCAATTTATATTGAAGGTGCAGGTCTGAGGTGGGAATAACTAAATGTACGCTTTGGGCGTCGCATTTTAGTGCAATGTCTATGTCTTTTTTTACTCCCCTAACGAAGCAGCAGACCTCTGCGTTGAGTCCTTCATTGGCGATGAGTTTCACTGCTTCCTCTTCTCCTTTAGAAACCGCGGCGAAACCAGCTTCAATAACGTCTACGCCAAGCTTGTCTAAGCTTTTGGCAATTCTGAGCTTGTTTTCGGGTGTTAAAGAAACTCCAGGTGTTTGTTCGCCATCTCTTAAAGTGGTGTCAAAAATACGTATTTTCTTAGGGAAGGCGTTCAATAAAGCGATACCCCATTTCAGTTCGCCTCTATTTGGCGGGGTAACGTTAAATATAAAGTTTTCGGCTTAGTATTGGCACTACAACAAGTGTTTCCATTTTTCTAACCTTCACAAGCTTTATCGTTTTTCACACAACGTTCGGTTGCATATGATAGATTCGCCTTCGTGCTCTCGCCTTCTCTGAAGTTCTTGGTGAAGAACAGGAGACATATCTATAAACCTTCCCCTTCAAGACTTCTCTGTAAGCCTTTTTCTTCCTTTGTTTCTCCTTGTGAAAAAGGAGTCTTTGAAAAATGCGCGAAACTTAAAAAAAAGCTGTTTCTTAACCCTTAAAAAATCTGGAGACGACGACATAATATGTAGGCAAGATTCAGGGTTTATATCTTAACGGAAACACAAAGTTTTTGGTTTCATACACTAAATAACAACTGCATAATTTGAGGGTTGAAGTTTGAGAAGTGATGAAATAAAGCGTGGATTTAAAAGAGCCTCCCACAGATCCCTGTTGAAAGCCCTCGGAATCACAGACAGCGATATGGATAAGCCCTTCATTGCTGTGGTTAACAGCTTCACCACCGTGGTTCCAGGTCACGCCCATCTAAACCAAATCGCTGAAGCAGTGAAAACTGGAGTCAAAGTTGCTGGTGGAGTGCCCTTTGAATTCAACACCATCGCTGTATGTGACGGACTAGCCATGGGCCACGAAGGAATGCGATACTCCTTGCCCTCCAGAGAAGTCATTGCAGACTCCGTTGAAATTATGGTTCAAGCTCACAGATTTGATGGAATGGTTTTTGTTACAAACTGCGACAAAGTGACTCCTGGCATGCTGATTGCTGCAGCTAGGCTTAACGTGCCCTCCATAGTTGTGACTGGTGGACCCATGCTTGCAGGCCGCTTCAACGGAGAAAAAGTTGGTTTAGCCGCAATTTCTGAGGCTGTGGGAAAGTTTGTAACTGGCGAAATAAGCGAGGAAGAACTGAAAAAGTTGGAAGATGTGGCATGTCCTAGTTGCGGGTCCTGCAGTGGCATGTACACAGCTAACACCATGGCGTGTCTAGCCGAAGCCTTGGGGATTTCTCTTCCAGGCTGCGGCACTGCCCTGGCTGTTAGCGCTTTGAAATTAAGAATAGCTAGAGAGAGTGGAGAAATAATTATGGACCTACTGAAGAAGGATTTGAAGCCTTCCGACATCATGACTCCAAAGGCTTTCGAAAACGCCATAATGGTGGATATGGCTTTAGGAGGCTCCACCAACGCAGTGCTACATCTCTCAGCCATTGCAAATGAAATGGGAGTTTCCTTACCGCTAAGCCTCTTCGATGAAATAAGTAGACGCGTTCCCCACCTATGCAATATGAGTCCAAGCGGACCCTACGCCCTAGAAGACTTGGACGCGGCTGGCGGAATCCCTGCCCTCATGAAAGAGCTAAGTTCTCTTCTCCATTTAGACGCGGTTACTGTAACGGGAAAAACTGTGGAAAAAAACATTGAAAAAGCTAAGGTAACCAATGCTAAGGTGATTCGTCCTCTTTCCAATCCAGTGCACAAGGAAGGAGGAATAGCCATATTACGTGGAAACTTAGCGCCTAAAGGAGCCGTGATTAAAACCGCAGCAGTCTCGCCTAAAATGCTCATCCACAAGGGACCAGCCAAAGTTTTCAACTCTGAAGAAGAAGCCATGAAAGCCATAGTTAACCAGAAAATAAAGCCAGGCAACGTGGTGGTTATCCGATATGAGGGACCAAAGGGCGGACCTGGCATGAGAGAAATGTTGTCGCCAACAGCCACCATAAGCGGTATGGGTTTAAGCGATTCAGTTGCGCTTGTAACTGACGGCAGGTTTTCCGGCGCCACTAGAGGACCATGTATAGGGCATGTTTCGCCTGAAGCAGCAGAAGGTGGACCAATAGCCATTTTGAAAGACGGAGACACTATTGAAATAAACATTCCGAAGAGGATTCTAAGGGTAGAGTTGAGAGAGGAGGAACTGGAGAAACGCTTGAAATCATGGAAGCCAAAGCCGCCTAGAACTAAACGAGGCTATCTTGCAAAATATTCTTCACTTCTCTAAAGACTTCTCCATTTTCCAACATGGAAACTATGTTTAACAGCAACAGCGCGGGGAAATTATATATAGAGT
>CAYFTS010000034.1:0-1920 GCA_964346135.1 uncultured Candidatus Bathyarchaeia archaeon
GCTGCCATTGAACTGGCAAATTTCGCTGAAGAGAGGGGACTTCACGAAGGTGATATCGTTCCTAGAATGGATGAGTGGGAGATCTATCCAAGAGAGGCTGTTGCTTGCGCCTTAAAGTCGATAGAGGAAGGTGTTGCTAGAGTTAAGTTGAGCAGAAAGGAATTGTGGGACAGAGCTGTTTCGATTATTAAGAACGCCAGAGAATCAACCGCCAGACTAATGAAGGGGGGCTTCATCCCGTCTCCCCCGCCTGAAGAGGAGATTTTAGGAAGCTCATAACCTCCTCTCCCATTTTTTGGGTTGAAGAAGCGAAAAAGAGAAAGTAGTCTTTTTTCTATGCACACATGCCTCACTGAATACACGTGCATTTTGAAATTTGAAAAAATAATAAAAAACCTTTAAGAAAATTGGCACAAACAACTTAGCGACTAGATGAATTGGCTATGAAACCTAATATCTAGGTCTTCTCGATCGCCTTCTCTTTGACCAACAATCTCGACAGTAAACTGGTCTGCTAGGATCGGGTTTGAATGGAACTTCGCATTCTTGGCCACAATCAGCGCAGACTGCTTTGTGCATCTCTCGGGATTCTCTATACGACACGCGAATTGCACCTCCCTATTATAGTTGATGAAGAACTAGTATTCTTGAGTTGAATTCTAATTCTTGCTTGTTCAATCAGTTGACGAGTTGCCTTATTTAAACTTATGGTGCGCGCATGTTTCCTCAACACTTCACAGTATTTGTTGATGAGTGTAATCGCTATGATTTTCTTTTTCCACGTAAGTGACGTCAGTGACTCTTCTTTTTTTATTATGAATATTATAGGAAGAATAGTTTCAAAAATAAGTCTTAAATATCCGCAATGCATTAAGGAAAGAATCTATGGGATGAGTATTGATTAGCTACTTTCCCCTCGTTTCGAGCATTATTTCCGCAATCTTCGCCATACTTCTCTTAGTGCAGTACGTTCAACGTCGCAAATTTCATCAGTTGATATGGACCATAGCGCTTACTATGTTCTTCTTGACAACGCTTTTTGAATTTTTGGCAGAACCAGAAGTTTTTGGCGGCACAGTGATAATGTATAAAGTGTATTATATTCTCACTCCGCCGATGGTTGCGTTGCTCGGCGTTGGGACTCTCTATTTGCTAACTCACAAGCCTTGGGGAAAATACTTTCTCATATACACGGTTGTTCTTTCCATTCCATTGTTTGCATTGGGATTAACAGCTTCCGTTGACCCCGAAGCCCTCGCTGGAGGCTTCGAGATAGCTGGACAAGCCATGCCTCAGAACGTACGAATTTTTTCGCCCCTGTTTACTATACCCGGCGGAATTTTACTGATAATCGGAGCACTCTACAGCTACTGGCTTGACAGAACAAGAAAGTACAACCTACTCATCGCCTTGGGTGGCATTTTTCCTTTCTTCGGAGGATTAGAAGCAAGGTTCGGTGGCGAAACCTTCTTTTATGCCTTCGAAACAATTGGAACAATACTTCTCTTCTTAGGCTTCTTATTAAGTAGAGAATACATTAAAAAGCGAGTTGAGTTACGAAAAGAAAGGAGCTGAATGAGAACGCAACCAAAACTGCTTCAAATGGCAACAATCATACTCTTAGTAGCTATTTTCCTAACTGCCACTTCCAACGCTACCCCAGACCAAGCGAAAATGCCATACAACGAAGTCTCAAACGTTGTCATCGACGGAACAATCAGCACCAACGAATATGCCGGGAACTATTCTGAAACCACAACTGGAATGAACATCTACTGGGAGCACAACGGAACAGTCATGTACATCGGTCTAGAAAGCCCTGGAACAGGCTGGGTTGGAATAGCATTTGGACCAGTAGGCATAGTCATGGAGGGAGCAAACATAATCATCGGTTACGTAGATGACAGCACAGAGGCACTC
>CAYFTS010000035.1:0-36820 GCA_964346135.1 uncultured Candidatus Bathyarchaeia archaeon
TTTAAACCGGAAACCATCACCGTCGCAGAGATTACCATTGAGGGCGCTCAATCATGGATCAAAGGCATAAGTGAAGACCTAGATTACTGGCTAAATTTCGGATGGGCTTATGTTCTAGCTACAGTTATTGAAATTCATGGTTAGTTGAGCGCGCAGAATCTTCAGAAATACTTCTCGTCATTTCTTTTCCTTCTTCTTTTGCATGCATGCGGGAGTTCTAAACTAATCCAGAGCTACAAATAATCTTCAATGCATGCATTCGGCTCAAGATTTAAGAAAGATTTATAAATGTTTTGGTATATATAACGGCGTTATGCGCGTGGTGGAAAAATGCCGATAGATTGGTCGTCATTATGGAAAAAAGATGATTGGTGGTCAGTGTGGATAGGGATATTCATAGTCCTCTTAGTGGTTACAAGCATTGTTGTGAAGCTTCCAAAGGTCCATTCCTGGAGTCTAAACGTCGGAGTCACAGAAGCCGACATACCATTATTTTTCACCCTAGGCTTAGGAATTTTGGTTCTCACTTCGATTGAAGTTAAATTAACAGAACCAAAAGAATTGAAGGATTATGCCGTTGGTTTTCCACTTCTGTTCTTACTGGCATTCATAGCCCAACTCATATCGAAACAAGAAACCGTCAACACTTTTGGTCTTGCCTATGCAATTTGGGGATTACTCTTCGGATTGTTGATAAGCAACACGGTAGGAGCCCCAAAGCTACTGAAGAAAGCAGCGAAGACGGAACTTTTCATTAAGATCGGTCTGGTCGTCCTTGGAGCAGAAATCCTCTTCAGTACAATTCTGAAGGCTGGTGGACTTGGACTCTTTGAAGTCACAATCGGCTTGTCAATAGTCTGGTATTTCTGCTACCTACTCGGGTTGAAGATAGGCTTGAAGAAATCTTTGTCGGCTGTCATGGCAACGGCAACTTCGGTCTGTGGTGTATCCGCGGCCATAGCTTCTTCTGGCGCAATCAAAGGGGATCCTAAGGAATTGAGCTATGTAGTCTCTTTGGTGTTGCTGTTCTCTGCTCCAATGATTTTCCTCATGCCAATTGTCGGCCACATTTTCGGAATCCCAGAAGTAGTTTTTGGAGCTTGGGTGGGGGGAACCATAGACAACACGGCATCAGTTGTTGCTTCCGGATCTTTATATAGCGAACAAGCAATGCAGATTGCCTCTGTGATCAAACTGTCACAAAACATCCTTATTGGAATAGTAGCATTCCTCTTAGCTCTGTACTGGGTCTTTAAAGTCGAAAAGAAAGACAGCCAAGAAAAGCCGAAGCCCATTCAAATCTGGTATCGATTCCCAAAGTTCATCTTGGGTTTCCTAATGACATCAATACTCTTCTCTCTGGTGTTGACTCCTATCCTTGGTTTGTCAGCTGTAAATGTTTTTTCAACTCTAACCAAAGAATTTCGTGGGTGGTTCTTTGCTTTGACCTTCGTTTCGATAGGGCTAAACACAAGATTTTCAGACTTTAAGAAGATAGGGCTGAAGAAGCCGTTGTTTGTGTTTCTCATGGCAACAATCGTTGACATCATCCTATCGTTAGTCACGGCATATGTCTTCTTTAGTGGAACATTCTTTCCATCACCTATATAGGAGCGCGCTTTAGTATTTTAACCAAATGCGTGCGCTCCAATTAACTTCTCTTTTTTTTTGGCTTGCACATTCACATGTACCGGAAAAAATAAACGAAAAATGAAGCGCGGACATCTGCAATTACGATTTTGAATCAAAATCCACACTAAAATAGATTTATTACTGTATAATTTCACCATTTTCATGAGACACCAACCATGAAAGTTAAGAGAATAATGGCTAGAAGCGTTGTTACTCTACCCAGAGACGCATCAGTCTATGACGCTGCAAAAACCATGAATGAAAATAGAATAGGGTGTTTAGTGATCGTCCACAACGGTCAGATTGCCGGAATTCTAACTGAAAGAGACATACTTATGAGGCTCGTAGAAAAATGCAAAAATCCGAAAAAAACTAAGGTTTCAGAAATAATGACGGAAAATGTCGTGGTTGGAAAGCCGGACATGGAACTTGCCGAAGCTACGAGACTTCTATTCAGGAAAAAAGTGAAAAAATTACCCATAGTAGCGGGAAACAAATTAGTAGGTCTGATTACCTTGACCGACATAGCTCGTGCTGCAAGTCAGGATATACAATCGCAGGTTGCATCAATGCATCCATGTCTCGAATGTTCAAACTGTGGAAGTGCTGATCTTTCGGTGAAGTTTCTGGGTCCAGGGCATCTGTGGGGTAACAAGTATTCTTACGAGTGCAACAGCTGCGGACATACGGGCAAAGGACGTGGACGCTTGAGACCACCAGCACGATGAACATACACGTTTTTTCTTCTGCGGAAAGTTTGTTTAGAGCAGATTGATAAAATCTTTTGAATGCCTCATTTTCATTAACTCATTATAACAAATCAATGGAATATCATCATTTTGGAGCTTCTGGCCCTCTGTTATAAAGACAGGTTGAGCCTCAACTATCTCGCTGACACTAATGATTTCTTCTGCTCTCCGGTCAATATTCTGTTCCTTCTTATTCGTGACTCCTCCAATGATGTTTAAGTGTTTCTCGGGAAACTGAGCTATGAAGTCAAACGGTGCTCTCTCTGTGGGAGCAACATTAAGGTTGAAATAAACGAACTTCCTCATGATTGCCTTTAGAAAACGATTTCTAACGATCATACGTTTTGCAGAGGTGAAAAATCCTTTGCTCTGAGGTTCCGTTTGGAAAATGTCGATTGGCTGCACCAGCGGAATTCCTAGTATCCACTCAAGTTTGTAGGTGGAAGAAACTGAGGCTTTGGCCATGTCGTTTTCATAACCGTACAGTGTTCTTCTGGATATCCCAACCATTTCTGCCAGCTTGCCGACAGACAGTCCAAGTTTCTGTCTTCTTTTTCTGATTGTATCTCCATCCAACTTGACATAGTAGCCTCCAGGGCCAGCTTCCACTAGCGGATAAATCTCGCGGTAAGTGATGTCTTCCAGCGTCTTTAGGTTTATAGTATACACGTTGTATCTGGAATATACTGTATCATCCTCAAGCGGTTTTTCACGCGATTTTTCACCTATGAAAAGTGGTGCGGCTTGGAAATAATTAGAAATCATTTGAAGCGCTGAGGCGCATTTTGTGTGTATGCTTCCGACGTTGGTGGGCACTTTTATGAGAGTGAGTTGTTCCTTTCTTCTAGCTGCGAGATCAAAACAGCTCGATCTTACGGTGCATCTTGCAGATATCTGAAAGCCCGCTTTCTCTAAAATAGACTCGGTGGCGTCTAGTGTTTCCACCCTCGTCGTCATCTTCTTTCAGCCGAAGAAGAATCAACGGAAGCGTCTCATATAAAGGTTCATAGAAAGTTATATATATCCAAAAAGTGATTAAGCTACACTTTTCTTGTAGACTATATAAATTATGCTTTTATTGTTTGCTTTGATGTTGGGCTACAATCATGGCATGTGCTTTATCGTATGGTTCCAAATGCACGACTTCCTCTATTCTAAAACCACGGTTCTCTAAAGTTTCTATTTCTTGTTTGTAAACTTCAGAGGGTTCCTTCGTAACGTCGATGCTCTGAGCTTTAATAGCCAACATGATCCATCCGTCATTCATTAGAAACAAATCAGCGTTGTCCGCCAACACCCTAGCTTGCTCGGGCTGAGCAATGTCACAGTAAACATCATCAACCTTACCCACAAGCATAGAATATCGCTCTGGAACTCTTGCATCCGCCAATATGGGAGACATGTTAGAACGAAACGCGCAAACGTTGTTGACAAGCTGCCGGATGGCGCGGGACGCAAATTCTATGCAATAAACGTGTCCCTTTTCCCCAACGATGTCGGAAACATGGCTAGCTGTAGTTCCAGAGGCAGCTCCGAGATACAAAACTTTGTGGGCGGGTTGGATTGGAACAGTTTCTAGACCTTTTGATATGGCGGCGGCGAGTTTGCTTCGAAACGGGTCCCAGAGCCTGTACTCTTTGTTCTTGAATCTGACTAACCGTTCGCCGTACACGTTTGTTTCAGGAGCAAAATTTTTAGTGGCTAGTTTTCGAGTTCCATCTTCAAGTGTAGCCCAATACACTTCTGGAAAATAAGGGTGTACTCTAACTTTTATGGCCACTTTTCTTTCCCCTAGATGACCTTTTTGCACGTGGTCGCTCGGGCTCATTGTATCTTTCTTTAATCTCTGATATTCTCTTTTCGAGATCAGTTTGCAACTTATCTCCCGCGTACTTGCCGCTAAAGGCGTCGGTTCGGGCGGCTATGGCTAACTTTCCAGCTAAGGCTCTGGCCATTTTTCCTCTCTGCCAATGTTTCGCTTCGTGGATAAGGGAATGTTGGAAGATTATTCCATGCTTTGGAGGGCGAGCTCCCGTTTTAAGTGACCTAAATAATGCTTTTTCAGCACCTAACAATTGGATTGTGCTCGCTGGCATCTTAGCTAAATTGTTTAACCCACCAGCAAGCGCTATGAGCCGTGCCCCAAGCAGTGAACCAACCAACACGCGAATGTTAGGCGCGACTTCTTCCATGACTGAATCCAGATAGGTTTCTAATTTTTGTCTCATGTCGTAGAAGGAAAGCGTATTTTTACACATAACTCGTATCTGATCTACGTCTTCTTCGGCAAGTTCGGCTCCCATGGATGTCTGCACAGCCTTAACTATCCTCTTAGCCTTAGCTGTAGACAGATTCTCCTTCTCCAGTTTTTCCAAGGTGAAATTGTCTTTTCTTCCAAGATTGGCGACGAGACGCGCGTATGCTTCATGTTTATCTATCAGTCGGTCTAGTTCTGGAAAGTGAAGACCGTACCACTCACGTATTCGACTCATAAACAGATTCAACATCTTATCTAAATCGTCGATTGTTTGGATTGTCTGCACTGCCACTAAGTCTCGTTTCTCAACAGCCTTCTTAACTCTCATTTTGGTGAGTTCCATAGAAACTTTGTGAGTCCATTGATGAAGCGCTTCAGCCTGTTTTACGAATCCGACATCTACTGCAAACTTGTCAAGATTCCCGCGAAGAAGTTCACCTGCCTCCGAAGGCTTAGCTACATCTACTTTGATGCCCAGTTTTTCGCTGGCATTTCTCGCCGTCTCCGAATGTTCAAACACAAAAATTTTGTAACCTTTATTTCTGAGCTTTTCTATTAATGTAACCGTTTCATCTACAAGCTTTCCAGCTTCGATTTTTCCAAGTTTCTCCGCAGTCTCTTTTGGCTCTTTTGGAAATAAAACTTTGTCAACTAGCTCGTTGTTTTCTCCGAAGCCGAAAACGCCCATTACGCATTCGATTATTGTTGCTTTCACTCGGTTTCCTCCATCATCGAAAGCTCTCAGTTTGTCCAGTCCTAACCTTTATCTTGTCTATTGAATAACCTTTACTGCAACAGAGGCGTACTTCCATGTCCAATAAACTTGTTACAGAAATAGCTGGACTAAAACTGACAAACCCAACAATGCTGGCAGCAGGGATTCTAGGAATGTCAGGAGCATCTTTGAAGAGAGTGGCTGAAGCAGGCGCTGGCGCTGTCATCACCAAATCCATGGGACTAAAACCTCGCGTAGGCTATTCTAACCCCACTTTGGTTCAAGTTGACTGTGGACTGCTTAACGCCATGGGACTTCCCAACCCAAGTGTCCATCATTTTAGTGAAGAAATGAGCGAAGCGAAGAAAGGCGGTGCTCCAGTCATCATAAGCATATACGGTTTTTCCTCCAAAGATTTTAGTGAAGCAGCGAAAGTGGGCGCTGAAATTGGTGCGGACGCTTTAGAACTGAACGTTTCGTGTCCTCACGTTGAAAAAACGGGATCAGAAATCGGACAAAACCCACAATTGGTGGCGGAAGTAGTTGAAAAAGTGAAAAAAACTGTGAACAAGCCAGTTTTTGTGAAGTTAACTCCAAACGTCGCTGACATCACTGAAATAGCAGAGACAGCGGCTAAGGCAGGCGCAGATGCTATCACAGCCATAAACACGGTTAGAGCCATGGCAATCGATGTTGAAACAACACGACCCGTGCTAGCGAACAAGGTTGGCGGACTTTCTGGACCAGCTATAAAGCCCGTTGCCCTTAGGTGCGTGTACGAGATTTATCGAAAAGTTAAGATTCCAATCGTTGGTTGCGGTGGGGTGACCACGTGGAAAGATGCTGTGGAGTTCATGTTGGCAGGAGCTTCAGCGTTTCAAATAGGAACAGCCATAGCCTTTGAAGGATTAAGTGTGTTCAAATCGATAGCGGAAGGAATTGACTCGTATCTTGAAAGAATAAGCTTAGGGAGTGTGAAAGAAATTGTTGGCTTATCCCACAGATATTAATCGCCTGAGAATTGTGAAAATTCAAGACGTCAAAGAGGAGAATTCCGCTGTTAAGACTTTCACTTTCCGCGACAAACACTGCGCAGAAGCCAAGCCAGGACAATTCGTCATGGTTTGGATTCCAGGAGTTGATGAAATCCCCATGAGCCTTTCATCCATTCGTGCAGATGGAAACTCCTCCATAACAGTGGCTGAGGTAGGTGAAGGCACAAAAGCTCTTCATCAGAAAAAAGTTAATGAAATTGTTGGAGTACGTGGACCCTATGGCAACGGCTTCGCTTTGACCAGTGGAAACGTGATGATTGTGGGAGGAGGAACTGGATTGACGCCTCTTGTGCCCCTAGCTGAGAGTCTTGTGAGGCTCTCTGCTAAAATCGTTTTTGTGGTTGGAGCAAAAACATGGAATGACCTCCTTTTTCTTGACAGGATAAGAACGGTTGTTCCAGAGATTGTTGTCACCACTGAGGACGGGAGCTACGGGTTAAAAGGAGTCGTCACTGGGCAGACAGAACAAATTTTGAAAAAACAGAGATTTGACATGATATATGCGTGTGGTCCCGAACAGATGATGCTCAAAATATTTCTTTTAGGTCAGCGATATAACACGTCGTTTCAAGCGAGTTTGGAACGATACATTCGATGCGGCATTGGAATCTGTGGGAGCTGTTGCATGGGCGAGTATCGAATTTGTAGGGATGGTCCCGTTTTCTCTGGTGAACAATTGAGGAAGGTTAGAAACGAATTTGGACTATTCAAGAGAGAAGTTGATGGAAGCAAAGTTAGCTTTTAACTTCACAAGCGAGCGTTTGGATCAGAGCTTGTATTCTTTGTATTCTCCTACACACGGATTTCCACTACAGATTAAGACTTTCAGGTGAGTAACATCGATTATTATGGAAAAAATTGTTTTGTACTGTTCCAAAGGCGGATCAGACTCATCGATGTGTCGACAAATAGAGTTTGGATGGTTAACGTGGTCTGAAAGGATGGTGGCTAGGGAAGCAACAGTAACTTTTCCAAGCTCTCTCTTTAATAGTCTCAGAGCCCTGTTGTAGCGAATTATAGAATCCACTCCAGCTCCAGGTGACTTAACGTTTGCTTTCTCAAAGGCACTTTCGTATTTAGCCATTCTGTGAGAAAGATAATGGTTTGTGTGAACAAGATAGCCATCATGACCATACAAGGCACAAAAATCAGTCGCAGAACCTTCTAGACTGTAGATCTCACCGTTGGAATTGCAAAGGTTGTTGTTGTAGCTTGAACCTCTTTGCTCTGGGAGCGCTGCACGCATGGCGTCGCCGATTTTCTTGGAAGCGAGAATCTTGCGGGCTGCAAACGTTTTGGGAATGCCGATTCTGACGTCAGTTTGATATAAAGAGTTTTGTGTAACGCTTATCCCAGCAGAATTTAAGCCAGAAATGATTTCTAATCCGCCCAAAGTCATCGCCAAGAAGGCTGGTTCTCCTTTGGGTTTGCCGCGAATCAAGACTAGATGTTTCTCATCTATTGGGTACCAATCCTCTGTGTGGGCAGACAACACGGATCCATCAGATGTCACTTCTTTGTTTACTGCTATGTCAGTGCATGAGTTCCCTTCTGTTTCTTGACAAAGATAAACGAAAAGTTCCTCAAACTTGAAGCCTGAGCCCTCAGCGTAACCGCGAATCCATTCAATGTATGCTGAGTCAAATTCCTCTGCGAAGGGCAGATGTTTACGTGCGTCGGAGACTGCTCTGTTCCAAGTTAAGTTTGCGGCTTTCAATCTTGTTTTCATGTCTTCTATCATGCTTTTAGTTGAATCTTTGCACTTTTCTCCTAGTTTGAAACCTATCTCATAATGCGACCCTGACGTCTCTACTATTCTGAAACCGCTTTTCTGACTCACTGAAAACCCCTCTTGAACTAAGAATCAACTTTTAAGGATTCCACAGCAATTAATGTTTTTCCATGTTTAAGATTTTATGTAAAGAAGATGTTTTTAATAGCATGTGTTAGTTCAGAACTATATGCGCATTTAAAGTTGAAGTGGCTTAGCATGACCAACATGAAGCTTGCTTCTGAAGCTAAAATTATTGATATCACTAAAATGAGCGAATACGAAAAACATCTTTATAGGTGTCTAACGGGTCCATTTAGACGATACAAAAGAAGAATGGAATACTTGAAAAAAGCCATCCCAAAAGGGTTCCACAAGAAACTGTTAATTCTTAACGGGGAGGTTGTGGGTCAGATAGAGTATTCACCTGCAGAATTTTCCTATTATCCGATAATAGGTGATAATATAATAGTGATGAATTGCATTTGGGTTTTAAGAAAAGCAAAGGGACATAACTTTGGGAAAAAACTGTTAGAAGATATGACAAAAAGTGAAAAAGATGCCTCTGGCTTCGCAACTATAGCCTTAGAAAATCATTGGAGCCCATGGTTTAAGAAATGGGAAATGGAAAAACTAGGTTTCAAACCCTTAGATTCAATTAAGGTGGTACACAAAACAAAATATGAAGGACAAGTTTTCAGCATACATCTCATGTGGATGCCAATCACCGAAAACACAAAACCGCCAACATGGAACCAGCAAAAACTCTTAGAAGGCATAACCTTCTGTATTTTGCATCCTCTCTATCATCCGCAAACTTATGAACAAAAACAAATTCTCGAAAAACACTAAGCTTTTCCATTTTTTGGGCGTATTTTTAGCGCGCGTGAAGTTTTGCCCTGAGAATTAGAAAATGAAGAAATGTGACAGCATTAGAGAAATAAGAATTTGTAGGGGAGTTCGGGAGATGTGTTCTGCTTAACACCTAAAAGGTTATATTTATCCCATTAATATTTCGATGCTAAGCGGGTGTCACGGGATGAGAGGTGGCCGTCAAATTCAAGGCTGATTCTAGGCGTTGGCTAACGCAAGGCTACAACCCGCGCGACCTTGAAAAAGAAATCCGTGAATTCTGGGAAACTAACCAGATTCCTCAAAAACTCATACAACTCAGAGAAAAAAATAAAGTAGGCATATTAGGCTATGTTGAAGGACCTCCAACCCTAAACGGTGTTCAACACGTCGGACACAGTCGAGGCCGAGTGATGAAAGACCTCCGTTACCGCATGAAGGCAATGCAAGGGTTCTATGTCACTTTCCGAGCGGGCTGGGATTGCCAAGGTTTACCCGTTGAATTAGAGGTGGAGAGAGCTCTCGGTGTCAAGAACAAGAAGGAACTGTTGGAAAGGGTGGGTGAAGAACGTTTTGTCGAAGAATGCAAAAAGACTGTGATGAAGTATTATCGTGAATGGCGCAGTGCTGACAGGAAACTGGGCATGTTCATGGACTACGACAAGGCTTACTGGACATACCTTGACAAGTACATCGAGAGAGAGTGGCAGTATCTCAAGCGAGCTTGGGAGCAAAGTCTCTTAGGCGAAGGCTACTACGTTGTTGCTTACTGCCCCCACTGTCAAACATCCCTCAGCAACGCTGAAGTTGGACTTGGCTATGAGGAAGTTGACGACCCATCCATATATTTCAAGCTTAAAGTTCGGGGAGCTGAAAACGAGTATTTCATTGTTTGGACCACAATGCCCTTCACCATAATCACCGACATAATGATGGCAGTCCATCCAGAAGCTGAATACGCTAAGATTAAGGTAAACGATGAAACATGGGTGCTCACGAAAGGACGCGTTGAACCAATTATGCAGAAGCTTGGCGTGAAAGACTACAAACTTCTCGAAGTGATGTGGGGTAAAGAACTCAAAGGCATAAAATATGAGTACCCATTCATAGATACGGTTCCTAAACAGCGAGAACTAGACGAACACCCACTGGTTCACACCGTTGTATGCGAAGATTTTGTGGATATCAGCACCGCCACCGGAGTAGTTCACTTATCGCCTGGAAATGGTGAAGACGACTTTCTTGCTGCCCAAAAACGTGACATACCAATTTATGTTCCATTCGACAACGAATGTCGATTCACGACGGATGCTGGGGAATTTTCTGGTTTATTTGCTCGAGATGCTGACTCTAAAGTTGCGGATGAACTACGCAAAAGGGGCTTACTCTTGTCAGTGGAGACAGTTCGCCACGAGTATCCAACCTGTTGGAGGTCTCATCATAAACTGGTTTGGCTGGCTCGCAGAGAATACTTCCTCTGGACAGATCGAGTTAACGAGAAGGTTGTGACGGCGGCTGAAAACGTTAACTTCTTTTTTGACGGTCCGAAAAATCGTTTTCTCTCCTTCCTGAAGGAGGGAAAGCCTTGGTGTCTGTCGCGAGAGAGAGTTTGGGGCGCTCCACTGCCCGTATGGGTCTGTGAAAAATGTGGAGACAAGACTTTAGTGGCTAGCAAAAAAGAATTGTTTGAAAGAGCGTTAGAGACGCCAAGTCAAGATTTTGAGTTGCACAAGCCTTGGGTTGATAGATTAACGTTGAAGTGTGAAAAATGTGGTGGTGTGATGAAGCGTGAGCCTTTTGTGCTTGACTGTTGGCATGATAGCGGCGCGTCTCCTTACGCTAGCTTCACCGATGAAGAATTTGAAAAATACGTTCCAGTGGACTTTTTGGTGGAGGCTATAGATCAAACTCGGGGATGGGCGAACTCGCTTTTGCTGGAGCATATGATACTAACTGGTAAGGCTGAGTCTCCGTACAAGGCCTTTCTTTTCTACGGTTTTGTTTTAGACGAGAAGGGAAGAAAGATGAGCAAGAGCCTTGGAAACGTGATAGAGATGAACCCGTTGCTTGAACGAAACTCTGCTGACGTTTGCAGATTTTATATGCTATGGAAGTGCTCCCCCACCGACTCCATGAACTTCGATACCAGAGAACTAAGCAAACGTCCATACCAAGTTCTCGGCACCCTATATCATCTACACAGGTTTCTGATGCAGAACGCTGAATACGATAACTTCAATCCGCGAGAACACACGCTGAAGTGGGCCAGTGAAAACAATGCTTTGAAGTCTCCGGACCATTGGCTTCTATCAAAACTGCAACGAGTGGTAAGGGAGGTAACTGAAAAACTTGAAGTTTGCGACTTTCAATTTGCAATGGCTGAACTGGAGGAGTTTGTTGTCAATGTCGTTAGTCGACAATATATTCCCGTAGTTCGCCGAGAACTGTGGAGTGATGACCCTGAAACCCTTAACCGTCGGTTAGCTGTTTACGCAACTCTCTGGCACGTTTTGAAGACCCTGACTCTTCTTTTCAACCCTGTGACTCCATACCTTAGCGAGGCTATGTACCAGAGAGTTTACAAGCAACTGGACAAAACCCTCCCTGAATCCGTGAACTTTGAAGATTGGCCGAAACCAGACAAACTTCTACAAGACAAAGCTTTAGAGCAAGAATTTGAAAATTTGATTCAATCCGTTTCACTGGTTTACTCTGCAAGACAGAATGCACAACTAAAGCGTCGTTGGCCGTTACAAAAGGTCATAGTGGTGGCGCCTAAAAAGGTGCAGAATGCTTTAAAGAATCTGGAGGAAGCCTTTCTTGAACTTGCGAATGTTAAGAAAGTTGAGTATGTTGAAAAGCCTCCCGAAGAAACTGATGAAAAGAGGTGGGCTTTAGCTTTAGACGAAGGAATGCAGGTGTTATTGGATACAAGTCGAGACGAGTCTTTGTTGGGCGAGGGCGTTATGCGTGATTTGGCTCGTCGTGTCCAAGCTCTTCGAAAGGAGTTGGGGTTCATGCCTACCGACATATTGGATGGTGTTCATGTGGCTGAGTTGGACTCTGAGAGCGTGAGGTTGCTAAAACCATATCTCAGTGATATGGCGGAGCTTGTTCGAACTAGGAAGGTGTATGTTCATAAGGAACGGTCTGAGGTTAAGGCTGAGTGGAACGAGCGCAGGTTGGATGGTAAGACGGTTTATGTTGCTATAGAATAGAACGTGTCTGAAATATACAAAGAAATCACATAAAAACGATGAAGTGGATGAACAGAGTTTGATGGTGATGATTTGCGGAGTCGCTTGACAAATCCTTCAAAAGTTTATTCAATGAGTGTAATAGTGCTCTCCCTTGCTTCTTTAATAGAGAACTTAGCTTTCATGTTATCAGCCTCTTATTTCCCCTATTATGCAGAGTCATTGGGAGCAAAGATTGAATATGTAGGAATCTTTTCTGCAGCCTTTCTAATCACAAGCGCCATTCTTTCACAAAGATTTGGAGACCTCTCTGACAGAATTGGGAGAAAGAAACTGATACAGACAGGGTTACTTGCAGATGTTTTCCTTGGAACTCTTACAGGCCTACTTCAAAACTGGACCTTACTGTTAGTCGTAAGAGCCCTAAACGGAATCGCCACCGCAGCAGTGAGCGCGCCAGCTGAGGCATCGTTGATTGACCAAGTTCCGAAACATAAGAAGGGTGAAGCGCTGGGTTTCTTCCTCACAATGAGCATGATAGGCTGGTTCACAGGTCCTGTTTTCGGAGGAAGCGTACAGTTATTTGCGGAAAAACAAATGGGACTAAGACTTGAAAACAGCTACAGAGTGCCTTTTTTCGTCGATTCTCTTCTTGCCGTCGTCGCGATGGGGTTAGTCGCGTGGAAGGTGAAAGAGACTAGAGGAGATAATGTTAGGCTAGTAGAGTTGAAAGATAACGTGGTTAAACTAAGCGGTTCTGTCTTGCGGTCGCTAAGAGTTTTGTATGTCACAGCACTGGCAAACGGATTTGCCGTAGGTTTTATTGCTGTTGTTGGCGTTCTCTTTCTTGGAGATATACTTAATATTCCCACTTTTGAGAGAGGTCTCATTTTATCTATTTCAGGGTTTGTGGGAATCTTTTGCAACTTCATTGCGGGAAAGACGGCTGATGTTATAGGAAGGAAACCTCTGATAACGCTTGGAAGTCTCTCATCTCGTCTGGCGTCTATTGCATTGCCTTTTTCAACCAACTTAATCGAAGCTACTGGCATAATGATCTTCAGATCGCTTGGCATAAACATTGCAATGCCAGCAACACGTGCATTAAGAGCTGACTTAGTTCCAGCAGAAGTTAGAGGAAAATTGTTCGGTAGGCTACAAGCCTTCTTTAGTGCAGGTATGATCATTGGAACGCTTTTAGGACCATGGATATTTTATCTCTATACCGATGAAGTCTTCAGAATTACTTGGCCAATAGAACTTTCGATAAGAGGTCACGGGCTCCCCTTCTTCATCAGTGCAGCCCTTGGATTAACAGCATTAGCACTTCTACTCATTTTTGTTGAGGAACCTCCTAGGTGAGCAGAGAAATAGAGGCGGAAGGTCAAATCTTAAGTTGGCAAACAACGTATTGTGTAAGAGGGGGGCTTTCACGTGCTGTTTATTACGCTTTTGGCGCCGAAGGGTAAAGGTGAGAAGGCTATTAAGTACCTCAAAGAACTTAAAGCTTCGAAAAGCGTCAGTGTTCGCGGTGTTTATTTCACTCTTGGAAGATACGACTGTGTCATTATGTTTGACGCTCCTGACGAAAAAGCAGCCATGCGCTTCACAATGCAGGTTGGCTTCGAAACAGACTATACTGTGGAAACTTTAACAGCGGTCTCTGCCAAGGAAGTCTGAAAATTCTCCTCTCTTTTTTTGTTTGACACTATTAATGAATATACCCTACACTCGAACTATCAAAGTCCTTTACAAGCTCAATCTGAATGTCGCTAGGAAGCGAAGACTGTCGTGTGAAATATGTTACTTTAGGGAAGTAGACAGCTATTCCCTGCTCCGCCATCACAGTGGCTGGATGACCGTTTCCCAAAGCCAATCTACAGACCTCTTGTGTTAGATCTCTCACCTCCTCCTCATCCACATAACCAAAGGAGTGAAGATACTCGTGGAGGAGTAGGTGAAAGCAGTAAGCGTTGAAAATTTTCTTATCCACTGTTTGAAGCGCTGTTTCCATAGAAGCCCTATTCATAACTATAATGTTGGAACCCACCAAGTGAAATGCGCCTACAAAATAGCCTTGCTTCATCCCTAAATCAGCTAAACCCAGCATGAGTCCACTTCTATGTCTGTTCAAAAATCTTTTAACGGACTGCTTAACTAACTCAAAAATGTCTGCTAAAGTATTGCAGTCGTCAAGTTTTTCGTCAAAATTTTCTACGGCTTCATAATCCAAATTTTTAACGCCCCTTAAAGTGCAGTACGTGATTGAGAACAGTCTTTTAAGTTTTTGTGAATGAAAAACTTTCATTTACAGTGGAAAGGAATATTATTAGATTGTTGCAAACTCGTCGTAGTCAAAATGTTTTGAAGTCTCTTTAGCCTAAAAGTGGGTATATTGGAACTACGCAGAGCCATATCTAGTTGTGTTTCAAGCCCAAGTGAATACACTTGTTAATGTTTGAATTACTCTAAACCAATCGACACAAAGTATAAATATTAAGATAAGAGCCAAGCCCGCTGCCTTTCGACTATTTGTAATCTTTGAAACATCATCAAATGGACCGGGATGACGATACATGGAGAAAAAGAGGGCTATGAAAGCCATAAAATAGTACGGTGGGCCCATCACAAATAATATAGCAATTGTAAGATATGCAAGGGCGCTACGTGCCCTCTTTCCTAAGAAACTTCGTGTAACATGGCCCCCGTCCAACATCCCCGCAGGTACGAGATTAACCAAAGTAACAAACATGCCCACCCAACCAGCAAAAGCAAGAGGATGCAGTGTTACTCCAGGTAACCAGTTCCCGGGCTCTGTTGGGACGGGAGGAAATACTCCTAATGGCTGAAACACAAGTCCGATTAAATCAAACAATATTGGTACAGGGAGGGTAAGGCTGCCTTCAGCAATCCAAGTGGGTGTTGAAAGAAGGATGCCTATAATAGTGATTGGGATTGATACAAAGAAACTCATTAATGGGCCACTGATACCGATGTCAAATAGGGAATCTTTGTTTGGGGGAAGAGATTTTTGTTGAATAACGGCTCCGAAAGTGCCGATGGGTGGAGGACCTGGAATAAAATATGGATAGGTAGCCTCCACAGTGTGTTTATCAGCTAATAGCTTATGTCCCATCTCGTGGGAACCCAATATCGCTATGATCGCGCCTGTAAACATAATGGCGCCTACAATGTCTGACTGAAGGTATCCAGAAAGAAAGACTGTTCCAAGAGTTGCAAAAAACAGTCCAATATTGATGATTTTTCGACTGGACTTTACAGGAGGCTTACGGACAATCCGCAACACAACTTTTTCCTCTTTTCTCCTGAGCAGCGGAGCAAGTTCAAGTGTATCTAAACTTTTAACGAGCCTCAAAAAAGCGTGCTTTGAATCTTCCCTCAGCCTCACGTAGAAGGTTGGAATACCGAATTCCATGAAGCCATCTTCCACATCAAACTCTGACTCCACTGTACCCCGCAGTTGCTCAAACTGAGCGGCATCAATAGAAGGCTCTGAGAAAGGACTTGTTGAGGACACGTTGCACGCCACACATATTGTTCAGTATTCATCTGCGACTTGAGATATTAGAACCTTACGTATAAAGAAAAAGTTTTTTACATTTAATTCGGGTTCAGAATTTGATTCAGAGAACTCCCTAAATATTAAACGTCATTATGTCGATGAAAATTGTAGATGGTTGGAAATGAACGATGCAGAAAACCGTTTTTGTATGCACACAAAAACGACGTCTTTGAGGTGAACATTTGTCGAGAGATGAAACGGCGGAGTTTACCGCGTACGTGAGAAGAGAGGGAAGAGTAACCATTCCGAAGGAGTTAAGAGATGCACTCGTCATCAAAGAAGGAAACTTGGTTAAATGCAAAATCATTAAGGTAAGCGCTTATTGAACGCGGTACTATCCAATTAGACCCTAATCCCGTTTAGCAAAGTCGAATCACTGTTGAGCAGTTGGCAAAATGGAGAACAAAAGCGTAAATAATTAATTCGTCTCTTATCCGTTATATTTCATCAAAATCCTAGCAATTTCCGGTCGCATTGTCTTTTCAGGCGGCGTCACACCTTTCCTGATGATTTCTTTAAGTTTTGTCATGCTCATTCCTATGTGGCTGTCGTTGTTGTGTCCGCAAGTTCTGGGTGTGACTATTAGATCGCAGCGTTTGCAGTAAAAAGCTTCTTTGAATTTGATTGGTTCTATTCCTAAATCCATTTTGTCGAACATTTCATGTGCTCTATAAGGTTCATATAGGCCTTTGATTCCTGCCATGTCTCTACCGATTACAAAGTGGGTGCATCCGTAGTTTTTTCTTATGATTGCAAGGAAAATTGCTGCTTTTGGTCCTGCATATCTCATGCCTATCGAAAGCGTATCCAAACAAACACGGTTTTTGGGATAGTAATTGTCTATAAGAAATTTGTAGGATTCAACAATTGCCTCAGGCGGAAAGTCGTCTGATTTCAACTTTCCTATGACTGGATGAATTAACAGACCATCTACTTTTTCCATGACGTTTCTTTGAAGATATTCATGAACCATATGGGGAGGGTTTCTCGTTTGATACCCAGCGATGGTTTTCCAATGGTGCTTCTTGAACGTTTCCTGCGTTTCTAACGGCGTGGATTCTTGTGAAACTCTTTCAATGAGGTCAATTTTGCCTCCAAGCATCATTTCCCCCATGTTATAGATATCATTAACATTCGGGTGGGCGCTGTCCGTCGTACCATAAACTTGAATCGCTAATTCCTTCTGGTTATATCCAAATTTTTCTTTCAAATGCATAACAGCGTAAGATTTACCGTCATATCCGAGAGTTACGTCGTCTCCTTCCTTTAATTCCCTTACAATCTTCAAATTCTCTTTTCCTGATGGAGCAAGTATAATAGGCATTGTCCAAGCAATGTTGTTCGCCAATCTTTCCTTGTAAATCGTGCATATGTAATCTTCTCTACACATGAACCCTTCTAAAGGACTAAAGGCTCCTATTGCAATTTTTTCCGCATCTAGAATTGTCGCCCAGTCTACTTCAATTGTTGGCAGTTCACTTGTCGTAAAAAGCTTGTTGATAAATATTCTGTTTACCAATTTGTTGCCGTGTGGAAGCAATAGGTTCACTTCTTTTTATGGACATGCAACCCGCATTCTTTCGTTTCTGGTGATTCCCACCACCATCGTCCAGCTCTGATGTCTTCTCCAGGTTTAATGGGTCTAGTGCAAGGTTCACAGCCGATGCTGGCATAGCCTCTATCATACAAAACATTGTAGGGTACATCGTTTTTCTTGATGTAATCCCATACTTGCTCTTTAGACCAGTCAACTATCGGATTTATCTTTACTATGTTTCCATGTGTTTCATCGATTTCGATTTTCTTGACATCTGTTCTTGTAATGCTTTGGGCTCTTCTTAGTCCTGTAATCCAAGCGTCTAAGCCGTTAAGCGCTCTCATTAAAGGTTCGACTTTTCTTATTTTGCAACAGAGTCTACGGTAATCAACGCTATCGTAAAACAAGTTCATACCATGTTGAAAAACCATTTTTTCAACTCTTTCTGTGTTTGGAAAGTAGACTTCTACCTCAGCATTGTACTTCGTTCTTATTTTGTCAATTACATCGTACGTTTCTTGGTTAAGCCTGCCAGTGTCAAGTGTAAACATCCTGAACTTTGGATTTATCTTTGAAAGCATATCAATTAGGACGTTGTCTTCTGCACCGAAACTCGAGGCGAGGGATATTTTTGGATGAAATGTGTCTAAAGCCCACTTAAGTACTTCTTGCGGTTTCTTGGTTTCAAATTTTTCCGCTAGCTTATCTGCTTCTTTTTTACTTAGTTCCATGCTCAGGTTCTCCGTGGCTTATTGTCTTCTGTTTTCATGGGCGATATCTGTTATTAAAACGTGACGGGGAGGATTTAAATTTTACTATTATGAAGTAGTAAATAATTCTCTATTCCTTAACCACAAAACTCTCTTCCATTCACAAAATCTAAGAAAATCACAGTGTTCTGACGAACTGCTAACCGACTATCAAGAAAAACATGCTAAAGCTTCTTTGCCCTGTGTTCCCACAGCAAACTATACATTAAAGCAAGCCCCTTGACAACGCTTTGATGCGACGTGATCGCTGCTTCGCGTAGAAAGAATGCAACTCCCGGATCTTCAACTAGAAACAAAGCTTTTCCACCAATTTCAGGATCGATGATGCAGCCTCTAATCGGAATTTCATCCGTAAAGCGAATTTCAACGTTATCACCAAACACTTCATTCATTTTTTTCAGTATTTCTGCTTGTTTTTTTCTGTAATCGAGTTCAAGTATGTTTGGATTCATCAAAATTATTTTCACGGAAACGCCACGCCTTACCGCCTCCTTGAGTTTGTCAGCAACCTCTGGAAAATATTCCATGGCTTTCGAAAGAATTTGGATTTCCTTTTCGCCAGCGTCGTAGAGTTTCTTTGTCTCTTCCAGAGAAATTTCTCCTACGCTGACGATGCGCAGAAGGGGAACCATTGGAGTGCCTTTTTTGCCTTTCAAATAAACTTTCTTGCTAGTTTCCACGAAATCTTTGGTGTAATCTTCAAGCACTTTGAGTTTCTGTTTGAGTTCGTTCATTCTAAATGATATGAGTGAACTTGCGATGTCTTCTAATGGGCGTGGGTTGTAGCGTAAGGGTCTTCCTGGTCTTATGGTTATTAGTCCCATTTTTGCGAGTTGTTCTAAAACGTCGTAGATGCGTGCGCTTGGAACTTTGCTGGTTTTGCTTAAGGCGGTTGCTTTTGTTTCTCCGAGGAAGATTAGATAGGCGAGTGCTGAGGCTTGATATTCGGTTAAGCCCATGTTGATGAGCAAGGATTTGGTTTGGTTTATGTTTCTTTCGAAGGCCAGAAGTCAGATGCCTCCAGTTCTTTCAGACAATTGCTGTCCCGCAAATAATTTATACGTCGAAACGTATATATAAATTAACTCCTAAAGAGTAGTAAAAAAGGCGTGAACCATGAAAGTTTTGATTGCTGGCATGGACGGATACCTCGGCTGGACCCTGTCAATGTACCTAACCAATCGAGGACATGAAGTGGTTGGTGTGGACAACTTCTCAAGACGAAAGAACGTGAAGGAGGTCGGTTCATGGTCGGCCACTCCTATACGAAATATGAAAGAAAGACCAAAGGCTTTCAAAGAAGTTCATGGGAAAAATATCGAATTCTACGAGGGAGACTTAAGAGAGTATCATTTTATCAAAGGGATAATAAAAAAGTACAAGCCTGATACCATCGTCCACTTTGGTGAACAGCCCTGTGCTCCTTACTCTATGATTGATGTTGACCATGCTTTATTCACTATGTCAAACAACATTGTAGGAACAATGAACATATTGTATGCTATGCATCAAGTTAGTCCTCATACGCATCTACTGAAATTAGGTACTATGGGAGAGTATGGTACGCCAAATATTGACATTCCAGAAGGATTTTTCGAAATTGAGTATAAAGGAAGAAAAGATAAACTGCCTTTTCCTAGACAAGCAGGCTCATGGTATCATCAAACTAAAGTTCACGATACACATAATATCATGTTTGCATGTAAAATTTGGGATTTGAGAAGCACTGACATTATGCAAGGAGTTGTTTACGGAACAAGAACCGACGACATGATCGACGACCGTTTGTTAACAAGATTCGACTTTGACGAAGTTTGGGGAACCGCACTAAATCGATTCTGTGCACAAGCGATAATTGGTCATCCCCTCACAGCGTATGGTTTGGGAGAGCAAAAAAGAGGATTTATAGCTTTAAGGGATAGCATGCAATGTTTAACCATAGCCACCGAGAACCCACCAGATAAAGGTGAATACCGAGTTTTCAACCAGTTCGACGAGACATATACTATAAACGAATTAGCCGAAACAGTCCAGAAAGTCGGTAACAAGCTTAGATATGACGTGAAAATTCAACATCCAGAAAACCCAAGAGTAGAGGCAGAAAAACACTATTACAATCCACATCATGACAAACTTTACAAACTTGGATTCAAACCAGTACGTCCTTTACAGGAAGAATTAGAAATAATGTTTAAAGACTTAGAAAAGTTCAAGGATAGGATATTGGCGAAAAAAGAGAGAATCATGCCAACCGTTTATTGGAGAAAATGATAAGAAAGCCTTCTTTCCCTCTGCCTTCTTAGCCAAGATACTTCAATACTTCATATTCGTAACACTGTGGAGCAACATGGTTAAGTTCAAAACCTCAGTGGTGATACCTGCTTACAATGAAGCTGCATCCCTACGTAATGTGATTGTTGAGTGCAAACGATTTTGTGATGAAATAATTGTTGTCGACGATGGGAGTACGGATGACACCGCTGAAACTGCTGAGAGCAGTGGTGCTATAGTGGTTCGTTATAAAAAGAATTTAGGGGTAACTAAAGCTACAGAAAGCGGGTTTGAGGCAGCTCACGGTGACATAATAGTGACAATGGACGGCGACGGTCAACATTTCCCATCAGACATATCGAAGCTAATAAAACCTATATCAAAGGGAAAAGCGAATGTTGTGCTTGGTGTGAGAGCACCAGTCCCATATCGCTCAGAAAGAATTATCAGCAAACTGACAAATCTAAGCGTAAAATGTCAGATGCTGGAACGGGATTTAGAGCCATAAAAGCCGAGTTAGCAAAGAAGATGCGACTCCATGGTACATGCCTATGTGGAACATTCGTTTTAGAAGCTCATAAGCTAGGTGCCAGAATAACGGAAATCCCTGTGGAGGTGAAGCCTAGAATGTATGGAAGAAGGAAAGTAAGGACAAGGCACATCAAGCAATTTTTCTACGTTCTAAAGGACCTACTTTTTTTAGTTATGAAAAATTAACAAACGTTAAAAGTAAAATAAACAATAATGCAACAAAACTGGTGTCCATAAATGAACGTTCTAGTAACAGGCGGAGCAGGCTACGTGGGAAGCAAACTTCTCCTCAGATTAGGCGAGGAGTTCCCAGAAGCTACCATAACATCTATCGACAATTTAGCGACAGGAGACTACAGTTATGTTGCCATGCTCAAGGGGGATAAACGCTATCGTCTCCTTGTAGGTGACATAAGTAAAAAAGCCGATTTACAAAAAGCTATAACAAAGGAAACAGATGCAGTTGTGCATTTGGCTGCCGTGCCTGGATTAAAACTGTGCAGAGAGCGCCCCAAGAAGGCGATAGACACCAATTTTTACGGTACTTATCTACTCCTTGAAAAAGCCGTTGAGTACAACATTGAAAGATTCGTCTTTACTTCTTCCGCTGCTGTTTACGGAAAACCACAACAGCAACCCATCGCTGAAGAGCATCCACTTAAACCCATCAACTTTTACGGAGTCACTAAGACAGCGGCTGAACAACTCATCAACGCCTATCACATTAGCAACGACTTAACTACCACAATACTTCGACTATCCAACCTCTACGGCCTAGGTGTATACACCCGTTGGAAAACTGTTGTCCCCAAGTTCGTTTGGCAAATGGTGAACGATCAACCACTCACTGTTCGCGGAGACGGGAAACAGAAACGCAATTTCGTGCATATACGTGATGTTGTAGGCGCTATCGTTCGGTGCTTGAAAGCTTCTAAACAGGTGGTTATAGGTGAAACCTTCAATATCGGTGGAGAAACTATGAGTGTCAATCATGTAGCTGAAATAATAATGCAGGTAGCTGAACAACGGTTGGGAAAGAAGATAACGAAGGTTCGTACGCCTAAAAAAGCCGATGAAGTATACACGACGGAGTTCAGCTACGATTATAAAAAAGCCTGTAGAAAGATTGGTTATGAACCAAAACAAGAAATATTTCGTGGTGTATCCGAACTAGTTGATTACGCGTTAAAGATAAAAGGCAAATAAATCTTGTTTTTTGGCTTTATTCAAAATAAATATTCACCGTACATAAGTTTTAAAATGAGCGAGCTCAGCACTAAGATTTGTTCAGAGGTCTTAAGTTGAGCAAAACAAAAACTAAACGAGCGAAGAGAAGGAAGAGAACAAAAAAGACAGTGAAGACAGAGAAAGAGACTTCTCAGACAAAACCTGTTGTTCCTAAACCCGAGGAAAGCAAGGACGCTGTTTTCTTGAAGAAACCTGAAGTCTCAGATAAATCAAGTGTTACAAAGGCAGAATTACTCGCTGTTCTTAAACCAGAAAAGGCAATTCCGCTACCAAAATCTGAGAGTAGAGATATTAAATGGACCATACGTAGATTTATCCCATTGACCACAACTGTTCTGGGTTTAGGTTATATTCTGCCCAACATAGCAATTGTTCTTATTTTGAGCTATTTCCTTTCGCAAACGGATATCTCTTCACTTCAAATGGTAACTCAAATTAGCGGAATAATCCTCTTTCTCATAGCTTCAATCGTGATGATGGTTATAGGAGCCGCACTTATAATGGGAGGAATGCGGTATAACAAGAGAAAACCTTCTCCTAAAGGAATAATATTCCTCGGCGTCATGTTCGCCTCATTCTATTTGTTATGTCTCGGCGTAGGGTCTGCGCTGTTGCTTTCACAGATAAATCTAAACGTGGGATTACTGATTGTGGGTCCAATATTTATCATGGTAAGTGCCGCCGTTTATATGGTGCCCTCCATTGCTTCTAGACTCATGGGTCACACTCTCGGAATAATTGGAGGATTCCTTTTAGCCATCGTGACATTCAACTTCCAAACCCTTGGAGTTGCCACAGGTTGGGATGTGCCGTTTCCAGGACTGTTCATGTCGCTGACAGTTATGGAAGGAATTGCGATGATTTTGGGTGCCATAGCGGTTGCCATCTATTCGAGTTTTGCAGAACGAAATGAAAAACCAGTGGCATACGTGTTGCTCTCGATAGTGGGACTGATCTACGGAATCGGCGTGTTCATCGGACCACTGATTCTCTCGTTTAGTTTCTTAGACATTGTGTGGAAAGCACCTTGGCTGGGTCCCCTCTACGGATTACCAAACTGGGTTGTTGATACAACGATTTTCTGGAGCGCTAGTCTTATTCTGTTAGAGATCGGAGGCATTCTGTTAATTCTGTCCTCTTGCTTGGGATTCGTGTTTGCAGCACAAGAGTTTTCTCGGATTTATGTTACGCTAAGTGAAACAAGCGAAGCAAGTGAAGTGCATGCGTATGTAAGTGAAGTGCCGCCAAAAAGAAGAAAGGCTGTAGTGAAAAAGAAACCTGGTGCATCAAAACCTCAATAATGCTATAATATGTTTTTGAATGGGGTTTGTTAATTGAAATCTCAAAGACTTTTTTCCGTGACTCTGAATGTTTTAGGCATAGGTTTTGTTCTTGTTAACTTAGCAGTGTTAATTCTACTAGGTTATTACCTTTCACAACACAGTATTTCCTCGCTAGAAGAGGTAACTCAGATAGGAGGAATGGCACTTTTCATCATAGCATCAGCCATGTTGATGGGAGTGGGCTGTCTACTTATAGTGGGAGGAATTCAATACTACAGAGGGAACACTACGCAGAGAGTGATACTTATGGGCGTACTGTTCACGTCATTTTATGTATTGTGCCTTGGTATAGGATCAGCACTTCTCCTCTCGCATTCAGACGTTGGCGCTGTGCTGCTCATTGTAGGCCCCGTACTTATGATGGTGGGCGCTACCGCTTACGTCGCACCCTCATCTCTCTTCAAGATCGTTGGATCCATTGTGGGAATCGCTGGTGCAATACCTTTAGCTGTTGGTATATTCACTCTTCAGCCTCTTAGCCTTGTTTTTACTGATTGGGATGTTTTGTTTCCCGGCCCATTTATGTCACTAGCTTTTCTGGAAGGAGTTGCGGTTATCTTAGGTTCTGTAGCAGTGTTCATTCATTCTCTTCTGTCGGAGCGAAAAGAAAAATCGGTGTCACAAGTCTTGCTTTCGTTGGTCGGAATTGTTTACGGAATTGACGTGTTCATTGGACCATTGATTCTCTCATTCAGTTTGGCTAGTCTTTTATGGAAGGCACCGTGGCTGCCTCCTCTCAACAGCGTGCCGTACTATATCTATGGTACCACAATCCTTTGGAGCGTGAGTCTCCTCATTTTAGCGATTGGAGGCATTCTGCTGACTTTATCCTCTTTTCTAGAATTTATGTTTGCAACGAAAGGTATGTCTAAACTCAAACTTTGATGACACCTCATTAAGCTACAAGGTTGGTTCTAACATAGTTGTATTGAATCCGTAAACTTTTTAGGTGCGACGCGTAACGTCAAAGACCAGCATCTACAGGATGAGTATTTAATGATCACAAAGATGTTTACGGTCGGAGCTTTATACACAAACTGTTACGTTGTAGGATGCAACGAAACAAAAGAGGCTCTCATCATTGACCCCGGATTTGACACTGAACTCGTAGCTAAAAGAATATTAAGAGAAACTGTTCAACTCGAGTTGCAGATCAAATACATAGTGAACACACATGGACACTCAGATCACATAGCTGGCAATGGAATTGTGAAGAAGTTGACGGTTGCGCCCATTTTAATCCATGAGTACGACGCGCCGATGTTGACCAAAGCCAGTGAAAACTTGACCTTGCTGTCTGGGATCCGCACAGCGCCTTTGCCTCCAGCAGATAGGATGCTTCACAATGGAGATGCCATTGAAGTGGGCGAGGTCATGCTTAGGGTCCTTCACACTCCTGGGCATACCAAAGGCAGTGTATCCATTTTAGGTGATGATGTTGTTTTCACTGGAGACACTCTTTTCGCCGGCTCCATAGGTCGAACAGACTTACCCGATTCGTCTCCTAAAGAAATTATTGACTCTCTTAAAATATTGATAGCGCTACCCGATCGCATAAAGGTGTATCCTGGACATGGTCCGGCTTCTACGATAGGTGAGGAAAAGAAAAGTAATCCGTTCCTGCAAAACCTGTCCGCATCATCAGATACCTTTTAACAATTCGCAACGTTTCCGCAGAGTTTAAAAGAAAAAGGGCAAATAAGAGTCGGAAACATCTTTATGATAGTGCTAAAACTTAAGACAGTTCAGTAAAGCGACTTCATAGCGTGCAGGATAAGATATTATGATGGAAATTCCTCTGAACCAATCAACTGCTCCCTTCAATTTGGAGCGCACTCTTAATTGCGGACAGTTGTTTCGATGGAAAAAACTGCGAGGTTGGTGGTATGGCGTTGTTGAGGGCAAAGTTGTTAAAGTAAAGCAACTCAGTGGCAAATTGCTTTTTCAAACTTTTCCTGAAAGGGTGGAACCCGATTTTTTGGAGAAATATTTTAGACTAGACGATAACTTACCCAAAATTCTATCTAAAATAAATAAAGATGAGCACATAGGAAAAGCAATTCAACGCTTTCGCGGACTGAGAATCATTCGACAAGAGCCTTGGGAATGTTTAATCTCTTACATCTGCGCAACCAACATCAACATTCCCGCCATCAAAAACATGATTCTCAACCTCTCCAAACGGTTTGGAAGAAAAATAATCTTTGAGGGTCAAGATTTCTACGCGTTTCCTAAACCCAGCGACTTGGCTGACGTCGACATTAAGCAAGTAAAGATGTGCAAACTGGGATTTAGAGCTGAGCGAATCTTAAGAACTTCCAGAATAATACACAACAAACAGTTTGATTTAGAAACTCTAACGAAACTGAACTATAAAGAAACAAAAAACCAATTGTTGTCACTGTCGGGTGTGGGACAAAAGGTTGCTGATTGTGTCCTCCTGTTCTCTTTGGACAAGCTGGAGGCGTTCCCAGTGGATGTCTGGATGAAACGTGTAATCCTTGAGTTCTATCCCAACAGCTTTGAAGAATCGTTTGTTGAAAGGCTTTCGCGCAGACACACGCTTACATCAAGCGAATACAAGACGATTAGCTCGTTTGGAAGAAAATATTTTGGAAAATACGCGGGCTATGCACAGGAATATTTGTTTGCTTTGGCGAGAGCGGGGAGAGCTTAACATACTCATAGATTGTCTACTACACATGTTGGACAGAGCTGGTTTCCATGAGAGATTTGGATGTTTATCAGTACATTACACTGAATGTTAGAGAAGTGCCCAAACTGAACACTAGGTTAACAACGTAGGATACTCCTTTTTGCATACATTCCTATCAAGTATGTTGTCCCTATAGATTGCCCTGCAATCAGAACCCCTTGAAGTAGGATGTTAGTCACGCCATCAACTTGAGCTTCTGTGATCTTTACATCCATAATGCCGTTGTTTTTCACAGAGGCTATCATATGGGTGCTGTTAATGTCGACTGCGTCGAGCAATAGTTTCTCCATTTGAGTTTGAAAGGTGTTTTTCATATTTCCGACGTAGGCAATTGTGTAACTGTAGTAAATACTACCCACGACGACGAAGACAATGATTATTGCTAGAAGACCTATCACTTTGGAAACAGTTTTTTTTGTTTTGAGCAGTTTTTTCATGTGCTCTCCCTCACTCTTCACGGGTTTGTTGAAGTGTTTTCTTGTTCTACTCATATACAATAGGTACTTTTTCAGACCTATGTTCAAAATTTATATCTTTTAACGGATATTTAAGAGTTTACATATCATAGTCATATATAGACATATAACGTATATCCTCGACAATTAACGATTTCCAGCACTCTCCCTCACTCAACTTTTAAAGCCACTTTCTGTAGGTCACCCTTAACCATCTGAAACGCCGCTACATCCCCATCAACAGACGATAGAATCAACCAAACAGCTTCACCCCAAAGCCTCATGTACTGAAGATCAAAAACCGAAGGACGAGCAGGCGCGGGGTGGGAGTGAAAAATGCCTATAAACTCCAGTCCATCCAATTCCGCTTGTTCAAAAATGTCAAAAACTGTCTGAGGATCAGCTTCAAACCTGACTGATGACCTCAAAACATTGGGCGTCACAACAACCTTCGTTACAACCGCCTCTCCATCCATCAGCTTTCCGCATAGGAGAGCACAAGCCTCGATGGGATGAGTTTTCTTGCTTTCCTCTTTCAACAAACGCATTTGCTCATTTGTTAATCGAAGAATCACTTCTGAAAGCCTTCCATTAGATGTCGATACCTTTTGTGTTTTTTATCATTTAATTTGTTAGGTTCAAAACCTGTCTATTCAGAGGAGACCTTTCTCCTTCAACAATTGTATTGCTTGTTGACCGCCAGTTGTCACACTAGATATTGCTTCTGAAATGCGTTTAGTCGCCTCAGCATACTCATGCGAGGACACGCTTTCTATTACTTCCGCCACTTTTTCGCCTGCCTCCTTAAAGTTATGCATTTGAAGTACACTATGAGCTATTCCAATTTCACCTTGTGAACCACGTAAAAACGAAGACATTAGTCTTTTAGCGCCAACTAATTCATCATTCTTAAACTCACCTATTTCCTCCAAGAGGTCGGCTGCAATTGTTAATTCTGACTTGGTTCTTTCTGTATATTGAAAACGAATGATTGCTTTTTTCACACTAGATGAAGTTTCTTCTATAATTCTACCCTCCTTCCACCTTGCATGTTTTTGCGTGAACCAGGAGATTACTCCATATATTTCAGATTCGCTAAGCTCACGTTCAACCTTTCACTACGGAGATGGGCACCAGTCTAACCACTTTTGTGGCTATTCCGACCTTATCGCTCACTTCTGCAACTCGATCTACGTTTTTGTAGGCTGAATCTGCTTCTTCAGCTAAAACAACTTGACTTGCAGCCCTGACAACGATTCCATGCTGTTCTAAAGCCTTTTTTATCTCTCCTCCCCAGAAGTGCCTTTTTGCAGCTGTTCGACTCATCATGCGGCCAGCTCCGTGAGCTGTGGAGCCAAATGTAACTTCCATGGCTTTTGCCGCGCCAACCAAAACCCAGGAGCCAGTGCCCATGCTTCCAGGTATCATCACTGGTTGCCCAACATTCCGATAGTCAGCGGGTATTTCAGTTCGTCCTGGACCGAACGCGCGAGTTGCGCCTTTCCTGTGAATCCAAACTTTTCTGTGGTGTTCATTTACGTTATGTTCCTCGATTTTTGCGATGTTGTGAGCTACATCATAGACTAGATGCAGGCCTAATTCTTCTGCTGGTCGTTTGAATACTTTTTCGAAGCTTTGACGCACCCAATGTGTAATTGCCTGGCGGTTGGCAAAGGCATAGTTGACAGCGCTGGCCATGGCTTGATAGTAATCATTGGCTTCGTTGCTGGTGCCAGGTGCACAGGCGAGCTCCCGGTCTGGTAAAACTATATTGTACTTGTGGACAGCCCGCTCCATTACGCGTAAGTAGTCTGAGCATACTTGGTGGCCATACCCACGTGAGCCGCAGTGAATCATAGCGGTGACTTGGTTTTCATGATTGATGCCGAATGCTTTGGCGACTTGGGGATTGTAAATTTTGTCAACTTTTTGGATTTCAAGGAAATGGTTTCCTGATCCTAGAGTGCCGATTTGCGATACACCTCGGTTTTTAGCGTTAGTAGAAACTTTGTCGGGGTTGGCAATTTCCATGCATCCATTTTCTTCACAGTGTAAAATGTCTTCAGGCCAGCCCATTCCGTGATCCACAATCCATCGTACGCCTTCTGTGACGAGTTGGTTGAGTTCGTTAATGGTCAAGCGGAAGTCTTTGCGGCGGCTGCCGAGCCCGCAAGGAACATTATTAAAAATGGTGTTTGCGACGTCGGCAAGTTTGGGTCGAATGTCCTTTTCAGTTAGATTAGTGGTTAAGAGGCGGACGCCGCAGTTAATGTCATATCCTACTCCTCCTGGGCTGAGTACTCCTTCCTCATAATCTGTGGCTGCGACACCGCCTATCGGGAAGCCGTATCCTTCATGTCCATCTGGGAGAGTGATGGCGTGTTTGTAAATGCCTGGAAGGTGAGCGACGTTAGCGCACTGTTCTAGAGTTCGATCTGTTTTAATTTTTTCAAGTAACTCTTCATCCGCGAAGACAAATCCGGGCACTCGCATGCCTGGCTTGTATTTTTTGGGTATTCTCCAAGCGTATTTGTCAATTCTTTCCAGCGGAACCTGTGTTGAGTGCCCCCGGAATTTTTTTTCTTCGTGCATTAAATTCACCTTAAAGAAAAAATCTCAAGGAGGATATTTAAGGAATTTTGGTGTAAACACCAAAGAAGTTATCTGTTATTATGTAAAGATAGATTGTGGAGTGAAGATGTTAATCAGAGTGGTTCGTCGATTAACGATTGAGGAAGTGCTAAAGCAAATCAAAGATTTTGAAATGAAACACAGCATGACGTTTAATGAGTTTGAAGAATTGTTTTTGGAAAAACGGTTGAATGGACAAAATGTTGACGTGTATTTTAAGTGGGCTGACTTGGTTCATGCCTACCGCGGGTATGTGGAGAGCGGCGAACTTGATTATGTGGTGGAGGAACTAAGAGATTTAAGCCAAAGTGAGATGGCGCTCTTGACTCCAAAGCGATTGCAGCTCATCTACAGCTTAGCTAGTCTAAGGGTGGATTCTATAAATGAGTTGGCTCAAAAAACTCGTAGGAACGTGAAAAATATCTACCAAGACTTGCAGATATTGAGAAAATTAGGCTTCGTCGTTTTCAAGAAGATTGGGAAACGAAATATCATTCCAGAAACGTTGGTAGAGGAAATCACACTTATGATCCGATAAATTTGAAGTTAAATCGAAAAAGCCTTTTGCCATCTATTATCGTTGTTCATTAAAACCCGTCAGATATCAAGAATTAACTTAACGGTTACTGCTTTTGGCTTTTTCATTATCTCCATTCGATGGTAAGTTACCGCCTTTATTCCAACCTTTTGCAAGTGTCTCTCAGAATCAAAAGGCTCTCCCCAAATTTTTCCCTTCAACTTAAAGCCGGTAGATGTTCTCTCTATGTTGGAAATATTGAAACAACAGTACAGTTTTCCAGTTGTTTCAAACCTGATTAACAGTTCCTCTATCCAGCTGTAAAGAAGAGCATGTTCGTCGTGTGCCTCCACCTCTACATTTTCTTCAACTTCTGGCTTAATCTTCTCAATTTCAGTCATAGCATTGAAGGTGGCTGAAGCTGCATTTTCAAAGGCTTCTTCTAAACTCTGTCCGTAAGCCGCTATGTACACGTCGGCAGTGTGCTCTAGAAACTCATATCGTTTTTTTACTGACACGTCTCTTCTTCTGTTTCATAGTTATGGCAACTAAAATATTTATCAGTCATTTTGGTCTCCACTTGAATTTCAAGAGTATGTTGTGAATTCATATTGTCTTTTCATAATTCTTTTAATAGTGTACATCAACTTCAAGCATAGGTGACACCACAGTGTTTCCTAGAATCAAGGAGCTGCAAAAGCTTCAAAACCTTGAAAAATCCCGCAGACGTCTTTTCAAAAAATCACCTAATGTTTCACTGAACAGTTGTAGTGACTGTAAACAAGGCATTTCCTTAGCAAAGGGAGTCTACTGTGGCGTGTGGAAAGAACAAATAAATCCCGCTATGTGTCAACATTGCCCTTACTTCGATATAGAACCGTCGGAATACAAACTGTTTAAAAGAACATGAAGTAAAACGAAGAGGTAAAAAATCAATGAAATGTCCTAACTCAAAATGTAATGGCGAAATCGAAAAGGGCAAACAGAAAAATACGGAAGGCAACTTCTACTACTGCAGAAATTGCGGAACTGTGATTTATCGAGAGTAATGTTGAAACCAAAGTTTGGAAACGACCTATTTCATTTACAATCTGAAAAAACAAAAAAGCTCCAGTGTTTTTTTATTCGTGTTGTTTGACTATTGATGACGCCGCCTTTTTTCATCAAATCAACAATCGATTTATTAGTTTGATTTGGGGTAATAAAACACTCAAAACCAACGAAACGCGAGAAGGTGACGAAAACGGAGCATTTGGATTTAATCATTATTGGTGCGGGACCAGCCGGCCTTACAGCAGGCATTTACGGAGCTCGCAGCGGGCTCAAAACGTTGGTTCTTGAAGATAAAACTCCGGGAGGACAAGTCGTCGAAACTCCGTTAGTTGAAAACTACCCTGGCTTTGAGAGCATAGGCGGACGAGACTTGATTGACAAAATGGCTGAACAATGCAAAAAAGCAGGGGCAAAGGTCAATGAGCTGGAGAAGGTGGTTAACCTTGACCTTGAGGGTGAAAAGAAAATTGTGAGGACGAACAAAGCAACTTACACCGCCTCTGCATTAATCATTGCTTCTGGCAGCCATCACAGAACGTTGGGGGTGCCTGGTGAAAAAGAGTTTCGCGGAAGGGGAGTCAGCTATTGTGCAGTTTGTGACGGAGCCTTCTTCAAAGGAGGAAAAGTACTTATCGTAGGCGGAGGAGACTCAGCAGTTGTTTCCGCCTTATACCTGGCCAACTTAGCGTCAGACGTGAAGCTGGCTCATCGTAGGTCTCAATTACGAGCCGAAGGAATCCGAGTAAAAGACCTACAAGCACAAAAGGTAGAGATTCTGTGGAATACAGAACTCAAAGAAGTTAAGGGAGATGTCAAAGTTAGGAACGTTATTCTAACAAACAACAAAACTGGTGACACTAAAGAAATTAACGTTGACGGCGTGTTCGTTCAAGTTGGCGAAATGCCGAACAGCCAATTTGCCAAGGAAGCTGGAATTGAGGTGGATGAGAGGAACTACATCGTCGTAGATGCTCGTCAAAGAACCAACATTCGCGGAGTATATGCTGCTGGTGACGTAACCAATGGACCAGTTAAACAGATTGGAACGGCTGTGGGTCAAGCCGTTTTAGCGGCTACTGAAGCGTTTGGCTACATTAAAAGACCGTATTACTATGAAGGATGAGAAATTAAGGTGTTTGTTGCCCGAAATGTATAAGTAAATGGGAAACACTGATTATATGACTTATGTCATAAAGTGATGTGAAGTCTTGAGTAAAAAAATAAACCCAAAGTTTCGGAAAGAAATCCTCTCAACCCACGGAGGAAAAACCATACAGTACTGTTATCAATGCGGCTCATGCACTGGCGGTTGCCCAACCAGTTTTTACACCAGTTTTCGAGTTAGAAAAATCATTCACCAATCTCTTCTTGGGTTAAGAAACGAAGTGCTGTCAGGCAAAGACATATGGATGTGCACAGTTTGCTTCACCTGCCAAGAAAGATGCCCAACCGGAGTTGAAGTAACCGACCTTATGCTTGCTCTAAGAAACCTTGCAACCCAAGAAGGTCATGCACCCGCCCCCTTAAAAAACGTCTTGAAAGCCCTCTTCGAAACCGGACATGAATTTCCATTCACGGCATACACCAGAAAGCTCAGAAAAGAGCTGGGTCTAAATGAAACCCCACCATTGACAATAAGCAGTCCAAAGGCGCTGGGAGAGGTTCAAAAACTGATGAAAATGGCTGGTGTTGACCGTCTTTTGAAATCTGGTGAGATGAAAAATTGAAAGAATATGCATTGTTTCTAGGCTGTCTTATACCCGCCAGACTTCCAAACATTGAAGCCATATCCATTAAGGTCTTGGGTAAGCTTGGGATAAACACAAAAGACATAATAGACGCTTCTTGTTGCCCGGACCCCGTGTTGATGAAGTCCATCGATTTTAATAGTTGGTTGGCAATCGCTGCTAGAAATCTCTCTCTCGCTGAAGAGACGGGATTTGATATTTTGACATTGTGTAGCGGATGTTTCTCAACTCTCAGCAAAGCCAACCACCTTCTTAAGTACGATACCGAATTGAAAGAAGAAGTCAATAAACTTCTCTCTGAAATCAATAGAGGCTTCTCTGGCAAAATCAATGTGAAGCATGTCGCGGAGATTATTCGGGATGTTGGAAAGGAAACGATAGAGCAACAAGTGAAAAAACCTTTGAAACAGTTGAAAGTTGCTAGCCACCCTGGCTGCCATCTAGTGAGACCTAGCAACATCCTTCACGTAGACGATCCCACCATACCCACAATCCAAGATGAAATCGTGAGTTGGCTTGGCGCTGAACCAGTGGACTATGCTCTCAAAATGTTATGTTGTGGAGTGGGTATAAAGATGGTTGATCCGGAAGCGAACCTATTGCTTTTGAGGGAGAAGTTGGCGAACTTAAAGGAAACGGAAGCCAACTGCATAGTCACTCCATGCCCTTTCTGTTTCATCCAGTTTGATAAGGGACAGAGAGAGGTTAGCCGAAAGTTTGGCGAAAGCTATAATTTCCCCGTGTTCTACATAACCGAATTGCTAGGACTGGCACTAGGTTTTTCACCTGAAGAGGTAGGGCTTCACCTTCACACAACCCCTGTCAAGGAGGTTTAACGAAAAATGTCGAAGAACAAAAAAGAAAAACGGGTTGGCGTTTTCATTTGCCACTGCGGCAAAAACATAGCTGGCGGAGTAGACATTAACGAGTTGCTTGAATTCTCAAAACAACTGGAAGGCGTAGTTTTTGTAGGTGAAAGCCGATTCACTTGTTCCGAGGAAGGCCAAACTTCTATTAGAGAAGCGATTAAAGAGCATAACTTAAACCGAATAGTTGTAACTGCATGTGACCCAGCACTACATCTAATGACTTTTCAACGAAACGCAGAAGAAGTTGGAATTGATCCAGCATTCACCGAGCTCATTGACATCCGAAAGTGGACGATGCACGGAAGCCCACAGAAAGTTAATCCTGAACAGGCGTTGGAGAACTCAAAGAGGCTGATTCAACAAACCGTGAAGAGAATACGACTGAAACGCATGATTCCTAAGGTGGAGGTTAAAGTTGAGCCGTTGGCTCTGGTTATTGGGGGCGGAGTAGCAGGGGTGGAAGCTTCCTTAGACCTAGCAGACAAAGGCTACAAAGTGTTTTTGGTGGAACGTCTACCCACCATTGGAGGGAAGATGGCACTGCTCTACAAAGTGTTCCCAACCAACGACTGTGCGCCTTGCATATTGGCGCCAAAAACCGCCTATGCAAACCTTCATCAAAACATAACTCTGCTAACAAACTCCGAAGTCATCGATGTTAAGGGTCATGTGGGTAACTTTCAAGTTAAAGTTCTTAAACATCCCCGTTACGTTGACGAAAAGAAATGTAACGCCGATCGTATATGTGTTGAAAAGTGTCCAGCTAAGGCACCTAGCGAGTATTCGATGGGTTTGGGAGAACGAAAAGCCATTTACTTCCCGTTTCCTCAAGCAATTCCCAATAAAGCTGTGATTGACTCTGAATCCTGTCTATACTTCCAGAAAGGCGTCTGCAGAGTATGTGAAAATTTTTGTCCAACAGGTGCAATAGATTTTGAACAAAAGCCAGAAACACTTGAGTTGAAGGTAGGCACAATTGTTGTGGCAACTGGTTTTGAGGAGTACGACCCATCCGCGAAGAAGGAATACGGATATGGCCGGTTTAGCAATGTAATCACCCAGCTTCAGTTGGGGAGACTCTTAGACATTGATGGACCTACTAAAGGAAAACTCTTGAGACCGTCAGATGGAAAGGAACCCGAGAACATTATGATGATTCAATGTGTTGGCTCGCGAGATGAGAAATCTAATGTTTACTGTTCAGCTGTATGTTGCATGTACGCGTTGAAACATGCGCAAATCATCAAACACATGGTTTTGCCTGACGCTGAAATCACCATTTGTTACTTGGACATGCGAACGTCGGGGAAAGGATTTGAGGAGTACTATAGGGATACGAGAGATTTGGGTGTTGTTTTTATTCATGGTAAGCCCAACGAGATTAGGGAAGATCCTAAAACAAAGAATCTTAAAGTAGCGGTGGAGGACACTTTCCTCGGCGAATCCATCGTGTTTGACGCTGACTTGATTGTGTTATCTTGTGCCATGATGCCTGCTGAGGGAACTAAAAAGCTTGCTGACCTGCTACATATAGAGGTTGATGAAAGTGGGTTCCTAAAGGAGGCGCATCCCAAACTTCGACCTGTGGAAACGAATGTTCGTGGAATCTACATTTGTGGTTGTGCACAGGGACCTAAAGACATTCCTGATGCTATTGTTCAAGCTAAGGCTGCAGCTTCATGTGCAGACAGCGAATTGAGAAAAGGAAAAATCATGCTTCCCGAGTTTATTGTGAAAGCGGGAAAGTCTAGTTAGAGAGGAGGTGAAGGGTTGTGGGAGAGGCATACATTGAAATGTTTACTTCTCCAGGATGCGCAAACTGCCCAACAGTGAAGAAGATGCTGAAGGAGCTATCGGATGAAATAGTGGGCGACGTCACCATTGAAGAGGTTGACATTACCGTGGATCCTACAAGAGCATCTCAGTACGGCATTATGTCTGTTCCAGCAGTTGCCATCAACGGCATTCTCAAATTTGTGGGAGTACCAAGTAGAGAAGACTTACAGAAGGCAATAGTTGAAGAGTTGGAAGCATAAAAGAAGGAAGTTTAGAAATATTTCTGAACATCCTTTATCGCTGTAATCACGAGCTTCACGGTTTTTTCCAAGTCACTGAGACTCAATAGTGCAGCTGGACTGTGAATGTAGCGGGTGGGAACGCATATCACCCCGCTGGGCACGCCTTCCCTGCTCAAAGAGATTCTAGCAGCGTCTGTGGTCCCACCCAAAACCACTTCTAATTGGTAAGGAATTTTGTTTTCCTCTGCGGCATCGATCAGCCACCTTAACACTTTTGGATGGGTGATCAAACCTGAATCTGTCACAGTTATGGAAGGACCTTTTCTCATTTTTATAGGAGCTTCCGCCTCTTGCACCCCTGGAGTGTCCCCAGCCACCGTTACGTCTAATGCCATGCCCACATCAGGGTGCAATTGAAAAGCTGCTACAGTTGCTCCTCTTAGCCCTACTTCTTCTTGTATGGTTCCCACGGCGTAGATTGTGCACTCTACTTCCTTTAGTCTTTTCAGGATTTCGATTAGAGCGGCACATCCTATGCGGTTGTCAAAGGCTTTTCCTATAATCACGTCTTTCCCAACTCGAGTGAACTTGATGTCAAAACTCACAGGATCTCCGATGAGAACTCCCGTTTTTTGAGCGTGTTCCTTGCTGGTTGCTCCAATATCAATGAAGAGTTTGTCTGCCTCCATTATCTTTTTCTTCTCCTCTTCCCTAAGTATATGGGGCGGTTTAGCTCCAATAACTCCCCTAATTGGTCCACTGCTCGTGTGAACTACAACCTTTTGTGCGATGAGAATTCGATCGTCAATTCCACCAATCTTCGTGAACTTCAGGAATCCTTCTTTAGTAATGGTTTTAACCATGAGCCCGATTTCGTCCATGTGCGCCGCCAGCATAACCGTCGGCGTGTTCTTCTTTCCCTTCTTAATTCCGATAATATTTCCAAGCTTGTCCTCTTTGATCTCGTCCACGTTGGGCTTCAACAGCTTTTTCATCAGAACTCTGACCTCTTCTTCTCTCCCCGCCACTCCGCAAGCGTTGGAAAGTTTTTCTAAAATATCTACTAACTTCACGAGAATTTCTCCTACCACTTAAGAGCCTCAACAAGAATTATATCAAACTAGCGGTTACGTTCGATATTGCTCATCAGCCCATGCTCTTGTCCTTTATTAAAGACAGCCGCATAGCATTCAGTATTACTGCAAGAGAAAGCCCCATATCACCGATTCCCACCGCAAGCCACAACGTTACAAATCCCAGAACCGCCAATACAGCTAGGCTTCCCTTTATCAAAATTGAAGA